>NZ_JAHXBG010000004.1:0-300000 GCF_020103725.1 Hyalangium gracile
GTGACGACCACCCAGCAGGGCAACCCGAACCAGCCGGGACAGATCATCTACACCTACTCGGCCACGGATCCGTCGGGCAACACCGTCGCCTCACCCGTCACCCGCACAGTGACAGTGAACGACAATACGCCGCCCACGCTGGCACTGCTGGGTCCCGCCACCCAATCGCTGGAGTGCGGCACGCCGTACACCGACCCCGGCGCTACGGCCAACGACGCCTGCTTCGGGGATGTCACCAGCCGCATCGTCCGCACCGGCTCCGTCAACAGCTCCTCGCCGGCCAGCTACCAGCTCACCTACAACGTGACGGATCCAGCCGGCCAGAGAGCGTCGGCGGTCCACCGCACGGTGAACGTGAGCGACACCCTGGCCCCGGCCATCACGGTGCTTGGTGCGCTCACCCAGTCGGTGCAGTGCGGCAGCGGCCCGTACGCCGACCCCGGCGCCACGGCCACCGACTCGTGCTACGGCAACCTGACGGCGGCCATCGTGGCCTCCGGCAGCGTGAACTCGGGCGCGGCCGGTAACTACACCATCAGCTACAGCGTGACTGACCCGTCGGGCAACTCGGCGACTTCCGCCGATGTGCGCACCGTGACGGTGGTGGATGACCAGGCTCCGAGCATCACCCTGCTCGGCCAAGCCAACTCGGGGCTGGAGTGCGGCACTCCGTTCACAGATCCGGGTGCCACGGCCAACGACGCGTGCGCCGGGGACCTGACGAGCCAGATCTCCAAGTCGGGCTCGGTGGACCACAAGGTCCCTGCGGCCTACACCCTGCAGTACACCGTGAAGGATCCGTCCAACCTCACCGCGACGGTGAACCGCATGGTGACGGTGAGCGACACGCTCCCGCCGACGCTGATACTCAATGGCTCGGCGACGCAGGCAGTGGAGTGCGGTGGTCCGTACACCGATCCGGGGGCCACGGCCACCGACGTGTGCGCGGGCAACCTGGACGCAGCGGTGCAGGTGGCCGGCGCGGTCAACCCAGCCGTGGTGGGCAACTACAACGTCTCCTACACGGTGTCCGACACGGCGGGTCTCACCGCTGGGCCAGTCAACCGCGCGGTGACCGTGAGCGACACGCTAGCTCCCACCATCGCCGTCAACGGCCCGGTGGACCAGACGTTCGAGTGCGGATCCACCTATGTCGATCCGGGCGCCACGGCCAGCGACCAGTGCGCCGGCAACCTGACGTCCGCCATCGTGGCCACTCGCACGAATGACCCGGCGAACCCGGGCACCTTCACCATCACCTACAGCGTGACGGATCCGTCCGGCAACAGCTTCACCTCGCCGGTGGTGCGCACGGTGCACGTGGACGACGACGACCCGCCGACCCTGATCCTCAATGGCCCGGCGCACCAGAGCCTGGAGTGCGGCACGCCGTACGTGGATCCGGGCGCCACGGCGAGCGACGCGTGCGACGGCGACTTGACGGACGATATCACCCGCAGCGGCTCGGTCGATTCGGGCATGCCGGCCGACTACACGCTCATCTACAACGTGGCGGACTCGTCTGGGAACAGCGCCCCGTCTGTCAGCCGCACGGTGCAGGTGGCGGACACGCTGGCCCCGAGCATCACTGTCAACGGCCCGCTCAATGACACGTACGAGTGCGGCACCACCTACGTGGATCCGGGCGCCACGGCGACCGACGCATGCGACCCGTCGGTGACGGTTGTCGCCACGCAGACGACCAACCCGAACCAGCCGACCAACTTCATCATCACCTACAGCGCGACGGACACCTCCGGTAACACGACGGTCTCGCCGGTCACTCGTACAGTGACGATGAACGACACCACGTCGCCGTCCATCGCGCTCAACGGCCCGGCCAACCAAACGGTGGAGTGCAGCCCGGACGCTTACCAGGATCCGGGCGCTACGGCGACGGACCTGTGCGTGGACCCGGTGCCGGTGACGGTCACCGGCTCGGTGAATATGCGCGTGACCGGCAACTACACGCTGAGCTACACGGCGCAGGACACGGTGGGTAACATCTCGCCCACGGTGACCCGCAGCGTGCAGGTCGTCGACTCGACGGGTCCGATCATCACTCTCAACGGTGAGGGCGCCGTCTACGTCGAGTGCAAGAGCGAGTATGTGGATCCGGGCGCCATGGCTGCGGACTTCTGCTCACCGACGACCAGCCTCACGTCGACGTCCAACGTGAACACGAATGTGCCGAATGAATACCTGGTGACCTACACCGCCGGGGACGAGAGCGGGAACACGAGCAAGGCCGAGCGTCACGTGAACGTGATGGACACGCTCAGGCCGGTGATCTCGGTGGTGGGGCCGCCCGAGGTGGAAATCGAGTGCGGCATGCAGCCGGACCTGGGCGTGAGGGCGCAGGACGTCTGCTACGGCGACCTGACCGCCAACATCGTGGCCACCCCGGCCACATTGCCAAATGAACCGGGCAACTACACGGTGACGTACTCGGTCACGGATCCAGCCGGCAACAGCACCATCGACGGCGCCTCGCGCACCTTCAGGGTGGTGGACACGACGGCGCCGGTCCTAGCTCTCGATGGCCCGAGCAAGGTGTTAATCGAGTGTGGTTCGGACTACTTGGACCGCGGGGCCCTGGCCAGCGACATCTGTGCTGGCGATCTGTCGAAGGCCATCGTGACGACAGGCACCGTCAACCCTCAGGTGCCTCGCGTCTACACGATCACCTATAGCGTGGCGGATCCGGCAAGGAACCCTGCGCCTCCAGTGTCCCGTACCGTCGAGGTGGTTGACCAACAGCCCCCCAAGATCTCGTGCCCCGACCCCATCGTGGTCGAAATCGTCGAGGGCGACGGAGCCACCGTCACACCCCAGCTCGCCCTGGCCACGGATGTGTGTGACCAGGAAGTAAGGGTCAGCGACCCCACGGAGGCGCACTTCCCACTGGGCACCACGACCGTGACGTACACGGCAATGGATGAATCAGGGAACACCGCGTCCTGCACCTCGAGCATCACCGTGCTGAACGGTGCTCCCCCGGACACGTTCATCGTCTCCGGTCCTCCCGAGGAGACCGAGTACACGGATGCTTCCTTCGACTTCAATGCCTCCAAGTCCGATGTGACCTACGAGTGCAGTCTGGACGGCGCCGACTTCCGAGAATGCTTGGAGAGCACCCTCTTCACCGAACTCGCAGAGGGCGAGCACACCCTGCAGGTGCGTGCGAGAGACAGCGCGGGCCGCGTGGACCCCACCCCCGCTTCTGCCTCCTGGATCGTCCGGCCTCCTTTAGTAGAGGAAGTGGACCGAGCCTTTCTCGGTGGCGGACGTGGCTGTTCCTCCACGGGGAGCAATCCGTCGTCGCTGGCCATGATGGGGCTGGGCGTGTTCGCGGCCCTGTGGGTGCGGAGGCGCTCGGGCGCGCGCCTGCTCGTCCTGGCCGCGCTGCTCCTCCATTCCCCGGCCCACGCGCAGTCCCTGGGCATCCCCACGTTCGAGCTGGAGCTCCTGAAGCTCAATCCCAGCGGCACGGGCTCCCTGGTGGTGGGCACCGGCGAACTGCTGCCGGAGGGGGCATACCGTTTCTCCCTCACCACCCACTATGAGAAGGATCCCCTCGTTCTCTTCCAGAACGGCGAGCGGCTGGGCATCGTGGTCCGCCACCGTGCCACGGCTCACCTGTCCGCGGCTTATGGCCTCTGGGGCCGAGTCGAGCTAGGAGCGCAGGTGCCTCTGCTCCTCCTCCAGCGGGGAGAGGACCTGACGGAGCATGGAGTCGGCAGGCCCGAAGGAGGTGTTGCCCCCGGTACGCCTCTGTTCACCTTGCGCCTGAAGCTCCTCGCCGAGAGAGAGGAGGATCCAGTGGACCTCGCGCTCGGGGTTCATGCTGGTCCTGCCCTGGGACGTGGCCTCGCGCTGGCCCGTGAGCTCCGTGCCACACCCACCGTCATGGTGGGCCGCCGCTTCGGCTTCCTTCACGCCGCCATCGATGCCGGCGTCCGGCTGCGCTCGCGCACCATCCTGAGCCCGGATGCGAACATCCAGGATGAGATCGGCCACGCGCTGAGCCTGGGCGCGGCCCTGTCCACCGTGGGCGAAGGTCTCCGCGGAGAGATGGCCGTCATCGCCTCGGTGCCCTTCGGTCGCGAGGGCTCCTCGGTCGAGACCCTGGCCGGCGCGCGACTGCCAATAGGAGAGTCGCTCGAGGCATACAGTCTGGCGGGCCTGGGCTATGGCAATGCCGCCGGCACTCCAGACATCCGCGTGCTGCTGGGCGTGGCCTACGGCCGTACGAGTCCCGCCTGTGTCATGGGTGGCAAGCACGAGCCTCAGTCCTGCCCGGATCTCGATGATGACGGAGATGGAGTGGCGAACCGGGACGACCGGTGCCCACTCGAAGCAGGCCCCATGGACAACCAGGGCTGTCCCCCGCAGGACATGGATACGGATGCGGACGGCATCGATGATGTGGCGGACGTGTGCCCGGCCGAGCCAGGACTCGCGGTCCTGAGAGGCTGTCCCGCGCGGGATGCTGACTTTGACGGAGTCATGGATGGGGAAGACGCATGCCCCTCCGAGAGCGGCACCCCCGAGATGCTGGGCTGCCCCGGCATGGACATGGACCAGGACACGGTGCAGGACTACGTGGACAACTGCCCGGATGTGCCAGGACCCGTGGACAACCAGGGCTGTCCGATCGACGAGAAACAGCTCGTCGCCATCCAGCGTGGCCGCATCGAGATCAAGGAGACGGTCCACTTCGACTACAACAAGGCCACCATCCAGCCCCGCTCCTATCCGCTCCTGAACCAGGTGGCCCAGGTCCTCGTCGAGCACCCGGAGATCCTCTCCGTGACCATCGAGGGCCATACGGACAACAGGGGCACGGACAGCTACAACCAGAGCCTGTCCCAGCGGCGCGCCGAGTCCGTGCGCGAATACCTCGCCAAGAGAGGCGTGGCGCGCGAGCGCATGGTCGCCAGGGGGTTTGGGGAGTCCCGTCCCGTCCAGCCCAACACCTCGGAGGAGGGCCGCGCGGCCAACCGCCGCGTCGACTTCATCACCCGCTACACACAGTAGCGGGCAGTGACGTCTCCGCTCAGGCGGCCACGAACTGCCGCTCCACGAGCCGGCGGTAGAGGCCGTCCTGGCCCATCAGCGTGGAGTGGCTGCCGCTCTGCACGACGCGGCCGCCCTCCAGCACCATCACCCGGTCCGCGTCCATCACCGTCGACAGGCGGTGGGCGATGATCAGCGTGGTGCGGCCCTTCATCAGCCGATCCAGCGCGTCCTTCACCAGGTGCTCGCTCTCGGCGTCCAGCGCGCTGGTGGCCTCGTCCAGGATGAGCAGGCGCGGATCCTTCAGCACCGCCCGGGCGATGGCCACCCGCTGCTTCTGCCCTCCCGACAGCTGCACGCCGCGCTCGCCCACCAGCGTCTTGTAGCCCTCCGGGAAGCGAGAGATGAAGTCGTGCGCGTTGGCCGCCCTCGCCGCCGCCTCCACCTCCGCGTCGCTGGCGCCCACCTTGCCGTAGCGGATGTTGTCCGCGATGGAGGAGGAGAACAGCAGCGGCTCCTGCGCCACCACGCCGATCTGCTGCCGCAGCCACTCCGGATCCAGCGTCTTCAGGTCCTTGCCGTCCAGCAGGATGCGCCCGCCCTGCGGGTCATACAGGCGCCCCAGCAGACCCGCGATGGTGGACTTGCCCGCACCCGAGGGGCCCACGATGGCCACCACCTCGCCCGGCTCGATGCTCAGGTCGATGCCCTGGAGCACCGCCACGTCCGAGCGCGCCGGATAGCTGAAGTGCACGTCCTGGAGCTGCACGCTGCCCTGGGTGCTCGCCAGCCGCTCGCCGCCCGAGATGGGGATGGCGGGCTTGCGGTCCAGCAGCTCGAAGACGCGCTCGGCGGCGCCCGAGGCGCGCATGAAGTCCGCCCACAGCTCCGTCAGCGCGCCCAGCGCGAACGCCACGAACATCGAGTAGACGAGGAACGACGTCAGCCCGCCCACGGTGAGCTTGTCGTCCAGCACCAGCCGGCCGCCGTACCAGAGCACCGCCGTCGCCGCCGCGAACCCGCCGAAGGAGGCCACCGCCATGAAGGTGGAGGACTGCCGGATGCGGCCTCGGGCCAGCGCCAGGGCCCGCTCCATCGCGCCGCGGTAGCGCTCCACTTCGCTCTTCTCCGCCGCGAAGGAGCGCACGGTCCGCACGCCGGACAGGCTCTCCTCGGCCACCTCGTTGGAGGCGGCCAGCGCGTCCTGCACCTCCTTGGACAGCTTGCGCACCCGCCGCCCGTAGGCCACCGCGCCCACCGCCACCGGCGGCACCACCGCCAGCATCACCAGCGTGAGCACCGGCGAGGTGTAGAAGAGCATCCCGATGCCGCCCAGCGCCTGCGCCGCGTTGCGCAGCACCATGGAGATGTTGGAGCTCACCGTGTTCTGCAGCACCGTCGTGTCCGAGGCGAGCCGGTTGGTGAGCTCTCCCGTCTTGCGCTCGTCGAAGAAGGCCACCTCCTGGGACATGAGGCTGGCGAACAGGTTCTGCCGCAGCCGCGTCACCACGCGCTCGCCCGCGGTACTGAACAGGTAGTAGCGCAGCGCGACCGCCAGCGACTGGATGGCCAGGATGCACGTCATCCCCAGCGCGGCGCGATCGATGAGCGCGCGATCCCTCGCGCCGAGCGCCTCGTCGATGATGAGGCGCATCGCCTGCGGGTAGAGCAGGCTCATGCCGCTGCCGATGGCGAGGAAGAAGGTGCCGGCCAGCAGGGTGCGCACCTCGGGGCGTGCCAGGCTGAGCAGTCGGCCCAGCGTCACCTTGGGCGGAACACGGGAATTGGGGGCTTTCTCCACGGCGCCCAGACTAACGCGGGTATGTCGGGTGCGCAGCGCTTCTGTCGGAGAGCCGGCTGCCGTCCGAGCGGTGGAGTGCTAAGCCTGCGAATCGCTTCATATGAAGAAGGTGGAGGTCCATGGAGAAGCACGTCTTCGGCATCACCTCGGTGGAAGTCCCCGTCATCGGCCAGGGCACCTGGCAGATGGAGAATGATGATCGCGCCGGTGCCATCCGGGCCTTGCAGGTGGGGCTCGAGCTGGGAATGACGCACGTGGACACGGCGGAGCTCTACGGCCGTGGCCGCGTCGAGGAGTCCATCGTCGCCGAGGTCATCGCCGGGCGGCGCGACGAGGTGTTCCTCGTCTCCAAGGTGATGCCCTCCCACGCCACCTATGAGGGGACGCTGAAGGCCTGTGAGAGCAGCCTGCGGCGCCTGAGGACCGACCGGCTGGACTGCTACCTGCTGCACTGGCCGGGCTCGCACCCGCTGGAGGACACCATCCGCGCCTTCGAGAAGCTGGTGAAGGACGGGAAGGTGCGCTCCTGGGGCGTGAGCAACTTCGGCGTGCCGGAGCTGGAGGAGGCGGTGCAGCTCGCCGGGCCGGGCCGCATCGCCTGCAACCAGGTGCTCTACCACCTGGAGGAGCGCACCATCGAGCGCAACGTCCTGCCCTGGTGCGAGCGCGCCAACATCGCCGTGGTGGGCTACAGCCCCTTCGGCAACGGCAGCTTCCCCACCCCCGAGAGTCCCGGAGGCCGCGTGCTGGCCTCCATCGCCAAGGCGCACGGCGTGTCTCCCTACCAGGTGGCGCTGCGCTTCCTCATCCGCCGCCCCTCGCTGTTCGCCATCCCCAAGGCCAGCCGGGAGGTGCACGCGCGAGACAACGCGGCGGCGGCCTCGCTCCACCTGTCCGCGGAGGAGCTGGCCCGCATCGACGCCGCCTTCCCCGTGGGGCCGGACACCGGCGATCTGGCGATCATCTGACGCGCGGCGGCCTGCCTCGAAGCGGCGCCGCCACGAGCCTCACGAGGGCTCGGTGGCCCGGCTCCGCCACTCCTGCGCGTCCTGCTGCGTGGCGTTCACTCGCACGGAGCCGTCCTCGGTCGAGCGCGAGAGCAGCCGCACCTCCTCCGGCTGCACGTACTCGAGCAGCTCGTAGGAGTGCGTCGCGATGAGGACCTGCACCGGCGGCGTGTCCTGGGTGCCGATGGTGAGCCGCCGCAGCACGCTGGCCACCTCTCCCAGCATGCGCGGGGGCAGTCCCCGCTCGGGCTCGTCCACGGTGAGCACGTCCGGCATCGGCGACTGATACGGCAGGAGCAGGAACGCCAGCAGGATCAGCACGCTGTCAGCCACCTGCCAGGGCGTGAACCACAGGCCCGGCTGCCAGCGATCCCGGAACCGCAGCTGCTGCGAGCGCGGCCCCGTCTGCTGCAGGCCCACGTCTCCCACGTGCGGCACCAGCCGGCAGAGCTGTCCCACCACCCCCTCGCGCTGCGCGGGCCCCAGCGAGGCGAAGACGCTCGCCAGGTTGTCTCCGTTGGGGCTCAGCGCCGTGGCGCGCCCCAGCGGGCTGTCTCCTCGCAGCGCGCTCAGCTCCAGCGTCAGCCCCTGCACCGAGTGGCCATGCATCGACCACGAGTCGAGCTCCGTGATGGGAAACCGCAGGCTCACGTGGTTGCCGTCCGCGAACTTCCACTGCAGCGAGATCGGCTGCGTCGTATCCAGCCGCCAGTAGTCCGAGTGCTCGCACGACATCCGGTACTGCATCCCCTCGAGCACCGACGTCTTCCCCGAGCCGCTGGGGCCCACCAGCACCGTGAGCGGCGTCAGCGACAGATCCACCTCCTTGAGGCATCGGAAGTTCTCGAAGCGGACGGCGCGGATCATGGAAGAACCCCCTCCAGGTGTCGGACACGGTGCAAGCTCGGGGAATAGCTTACAGGTACATTCGATATTTTACACTGGGTTGGAATTCTCGTCCAATAGGGAAATCCGCTGGTTCGGTGGGGTGGTGAAGACCCAGCTGTCCTGAATGCCAAGAATCCAGAACTCGACAGTTCTGTTGGGCGCGGAGTTCAATGGAGCGGGCTGTACTCACTCTGTTCCCCGAAGGAAGTCGCATTGGATCCCATCATCCCGGGCACAGTTTTCCAGGGGCGCTACGAAGTCCTCTCCAAGCTGGGAGAGGGAGGCTTCGGTCAGGTGTACCGGGCCAGGCAGCTGGTCACCCAGCATGAGGTGGCGATCAAGGTCCTGCGGGCCCTGCACACCACGAATGACACCCACATCGCGCGCTTCCACCGCGAGATGCAGCTGTGCGCCCAGCTCTACCACCCCAACATCGTCCGGCTGATCGACTCGGGGAAGGCGGATCCGGACGTGCTGTACACCGTCTTCGAGTACGTGCCGGGACGGACGCTGACGGATGTGCTGGCGGCCGAGGGGGCCCTGCCAACCTGGGACGCCGCCCACCTGATGCTCCAGGTGCTGGACGCGCTGGCGTGCGCGCACAACAAGGGCGTCATCCACCGCGACCTCAAGCCGCAGAACATCATGGTCACCACCACGGGCGTGCGGCGCAATGCCCTGGTGCTGGACTTCGGGCTGGGCACGCTGCCCACGGAGAACCAGGAGGAGCTGGCGAAGATTACCCAGACGCGCGAGGTGCTGGGCACGCCCACCTACGCCGCGCCGGAGCAGCTCCGGGGAGACCCGGTGTCGGCGCGCTCGGACCTCTACTCCTGGGGGCTCATCTTCCTGGAGTGTCTCACCGGGCAGCGCGCCGTGGACGGGGCCACGCTGCAGCAGGTGCTCTTCAAGCAGATGGGGCCCGAGCCTGTCGCCATCCCCGCCTGGCTGGAGAACCACCGGCTGGGCCGGCTCCTGCGCAAGGTGACCAACAAGAACCTCGAGCAGCGGGACGTCTCCGACGAGAGCGTGATGCGGGAGCTGGAGGCCTGCACCTCCGAGGGCTGGCCGGTGAACGAGGCCGGCCCCCGCTCGCCCGCGCCCGCGCAGTTCCCCGTGCCGGACACGCTGCCCTCCTCCCTCGAGGGCGAGCGCCGACAGCTCACCGCCGTCTGCTGCAGCCTGCGCCTCTTCACGGGCGAGGCCGCGATGGACGAGGAGGATCTCGACCGGCTGCTGCGCACGCTGCACTCGAGCTGCGCCGACGTCGCCCGGACGTATGACGCCCACGTGGGCAGCATCCTGGGCGAGTGGATGCTGTTCTACTTCGGCTACCCCCGAGCCCAGGAGGATGACGCCCGGCGCGCGGCCCGGGCGGCGCTGGAGATGAGCGCGCGCATGGAGCAGCGGGCCACGGAGCTGGCGCGCGAGCACAAGGGACGCCTGGACTTCAAGGCGGGCATCCACACCGGACTGGTGATCAGCCAGGAGGGGCGCTCCGGCGGCTACCGCGGCCTGCCTTCGCTGATGGGCACCACGCCCAACCACGCGGTGCGGCTGGAGTCGCGGGCCGAGCCGGGCTCCATCCTCGTGAGCGAGGAGACCTCGAAGCTGCTCCGGGGCCACTTCGCCCTCGAGTCCGTGGCCGCCAGCGGGGGCGGCGCCGCTCAGCCCACGTTCCGGCTGCTCCACGAGTACAAGGGGCCGGCCACGCCGCAGCCCCAGGAGGGCCGGCTGTACGGCCGTGACCAGGAGCTGGACTACCTCCAGCAGCGCTGGTGGCAGGTGACCGCGGGCACCGGGCAGAGCATCCTGCTCACCGGCGAGCCGGGCATCGGCAAGTCGCGGCTGGTGCAGGAGCTCATCCGCCACGCCCGGGGCACGCCGCACACGGTGCTCGAGTCGCGCTGCGTCCCGGAAGGTCGCAACAGCGCCCTGTACCCCATCGTCGACCTGCTGGAGCGGCTGCTGGGCGTCAGCCGTGACTGGAAGCCGGAGCAGATGATCTCCGCGCTCGAGGCGCTGCTGTCCCAGCACGGCTTCGAGCTCAAGGAGGTCATGCCGCTGTTCCTCGGGCTGCTCTCCGTGAAGGGCGGCGCGGACCGCTACCCGCCGCTGGATGTCGCTCCGGCGAGGGTCAAGGAGCTGACGCTCGATGCGCTGGTGGGCCTCTTCTTCGAGATGGCCCAGCAGCAGCCGCTGCTGCTGCTCGTGGAGGATCTGCACTGGTCGGACCCGACGACGCTGGAGCTGCTCTCCCACTTCGTGAAGGAGGTCTCCACCGCGCGCATCTGCCTGGTGCTCACCGCGCGCCAGGAGTTCACCGCGCCGTGGGCGACGTCGCACCACCTGCAGCTGAGCCGACTGGACCGCAAGCGCATCGAGGAGATGGTGGGCGGGCTCATCCAGAACCGGTCCGTGCCGCGCGAGGTGATGGACCAGCTGGTCAACCGCACCGACGGCGTGCCGCTCTTCGTGGAGGAGCTGACCCGCATCGTGGCGGAGGTGCTGCCGCAGCGCGGGGAGACGCCCTCCAGGTCGTGGACGCCGTCCCACATCGCCATCCCCACCACGCTGCGCGACTCGCTGATGTCGCGCCTGGATCGGCTCGGGCCCGCCAAGGAACTGGCGCAGCTCGCCTCGGCGCTGGGCCGTGAGTTCGGCTACGACGTGCTCAAGGCCATCTCCATGCGCGAGGAGCCCACGCTGCAGCAGGAGCTCAAGGCGCTGGTGGACGCGGACCTGGTGCACCGCCGGCGCGGCGTGCGCAACCCCACCTACGTCTTCAAGCACGCCCTCATCCGCGACACCGCCTACGAGTCCATGCTGCGGCCCGTGCGCCGCCAGGTGCATGCCGGCATCGCGGCCACGCTGGAGGCGCACTTCCCGGAGCTGGTGGAGACGCGGCCGGACCTGCTCGCGCTGCACCACTCCAGCGCGGGCCAGAAGCGCCAGGCCATCGCCTACGCGCAGAAGGCCGGTATGGCGGCGCTGATGCGCTCGGCCAACCAGGAGGCCATCGCCTACATCACCGAGGCGCTGACCTGGCTGGATGTGGCGGAGGACCCGCGCGAGCGCGCGCAGCTCGAGCTGGGGCTCAACGGCGTGCTCACCCCGGCGCTGATGGCCACCCGGGGCTGGTCCGACGCGCGCATCGGCGAGCTGGTGGAGCACTCCCAGGAACTCATCGACCTGCTGGGAGACAGCCCCCAGACGATCCCCACGATGTGGGGGCTCGCGCTCTTCCACCTCACCCGAGGCAACCAGCTGCGCGCCCAGCCCCTGGCCGAGCGTCTCATGGCCATCGCCCGGCAGGCGCAGAGCGCCGACCTGGAGATGATGGCGCGCAACCTGATGGGCAACAGCGCCTACACGCAGGGCCGGTTGCAGGAGGCGATCGGGTACTTCGAGCGGACGCTGTCCGAGTACGAGCCCGCGAAGCACCAGGCCCTGGCCAGCCTCTACGGGCAGGATGCCCGGAGCTGGGGCGAGGGCTTCATGGGCTGGCTGAAGTGCCTGACGGGCTACGCGGATCAGGCGGATGCCCACTCCAGGCGCTCCGTCGAGTGGGCGCAGGAGATGAAGCACACCAGCAGCATGGGGCTCACCTACCTCTATCGCCTCAACGTCCTGCAGTGGCGCGGCGAGCGTGACAAGCTCATCGCGGAGGCCAACGCCGGCGAGGAGCTGCTGAAGCGGCACGGCCTGCCGGTGCACGCCCTGTACTGCCTGGCGTTCCGCGGCTGGGCGACGCGGGAGGCGGAGCCGCTGCGCCAGGGGCTCGCCATCCTCCAGGGGGGCGGTCTGGACCTGGGGATGACGTACTACAAGAGCATGCTGGCGGAGGTGGAGCTGGAGGCAGGCAGGCCGGACGTCGCGCTCCAGATCGTCGAGGAGCTCGCCACCTGGGGCCGCTCCGTCGGCGAGCTCTACGCGCTGGCGGAGCTGATGCGCATCAAGGGCCTGTGCCTGCGCGCTCGCGGAGAGAAGGACGCGGCGGAGGCCATGCTGAAGGAGGCCATCGGCATCGCCCGGGAGCAGCACTCACGGCTGCTGGAGCTGCGCGCCGCGAGCTCGCTGTCCGAGCTGCTGCGGGAGCGCGGCCGGGCCCCCGAGGCCCGCGAGCTGCTCGCGCCCCTGGTGAAGAGCTTCACCGAGGGCTTCGAGACGGCGGACTACGTCCGGGCGAAGGCGTTGCTCGGAGAGCTCACCGCCTGAGCAGCAGGGGGCTCCAGGAGACGGGAGCCCCCACACGCCCCGGGGCCGGCCTGCTCAGCCGGTCAGGCCGTAGTAGCGGGCCGGGTTCTCCCAGAGGATCTTCCGCATCGCCTCCTCGGGGACGGATGCGCGCAGGGCCATCAGGTGGTCCACGATGTCGTCCCCGTGGTCCGCGTGGGGATAGTCCGTGCCGAACAGGAGGTTGTCTGGGCCCAGGTGCCGGATGACGTCGGCGATGCCGGGCTCCTCGGGCTCGACGCCGATGAAGCACTGACGGCGGAAGTACTCCGAGGGCTTCATGCGGACGTTCTCCGCCACCTCGCCGGGCAGGAACTTGTAGCTGTTGTCCAGGCGCCACAGCCAGAAGGGCAGCCAGCCGCAGCCGGCCTCGAAGAAGCCCACGCGCAGGCGCGGGTGGCGCTCCAGCACGCCCCCCTCGATGAGGGTGAGGATGGCCAGCATCTGCTCCAGCGGGTGTGACGAGGCGTTGTGCGCGAAGCGCGTGGTGAAGCGGTCCGCGCCCGCCGTGGGCAGCCGCGCGTGCGTGCCCTCGTGGAGCGAGACGGCGATGGAGAGCCGCTCGCACGTCGTCCAGAAGGGCTCGTAGGCGGGGTGGGACAGCGTCCGTCCGCACACCGGGTTGGGAGGGATGACGACGGCCTTCCACCCGAAGCTGGCGATGCGCTCCACCTCTCCGGGCAGCGCCTCGGGCTCGTGCAGGCACAGGGCGCCCACGCCTCTGAGGCGCTCGGGAGCGGCGCGGCAGAAGTCCCTCAGCCAGTCGTTGTAGGCGCGCGCGAAGGCCGTGGCCCGCGCTGGCTCCATGCCGTCGATGCGCAGCAGGAACAGGCCGAACGAGGGATAGAGGAAGGCGACATCCAGGCCCGTCTGCTCCATGGACTGGAGGTGGTGCCTGGGGGTGACGCCGGGAGAGTAGGCCCCGGTCCGCTGGGCCAGGCCCCAGGCCACCTCCACCAATGCGCGCTCCGTCACCCCGTTCCACGCCGGCTTCCCGTCGAGCATCAGCGTGGGCGTGGCGGGCAGCATCCCCTTGGGACCCAGCCGCGCCACGCGCTGCTCCACCGTCTCGTCCGGAACGATGACCTGCTCGTACGGCGCACCGTCCCGGTACTGAGGGGGCAGGTACTCGCGCCACATCTCGATGGGCTCGAGGACATGGCGATCCGCATCCAGGATCCGAAGACCTTCACGCATGGGAGCAGCTCCTAGAGGAGGAAGGGGACAGGGTTGAGCTGCGCCTCGGTCAGCGGGCTGGAGCGCCAGCCCAGCTTCACCGGTACGTCATAGAGACGCCCGGGCGCGAAGCGCGGCCAGAAGTGGCGCAGCCCGGGCACGGAGACCTTCACCACGTGCAGGCCCACGTCCGGCCTCGTCATGTCCAGCACCAGCGTCTCCATCCCCAGGCGCTCCACCCGCGCCACGCACCCGCGCACGTCGTCGCGGATGTCCACCATGGGGGGCTTGGGGTAGTCGGCGGCCGTCCGCGGGGGCAGCGTCTCGTCCGGGTGGAGGAAGGATGCATCCTCCAGCTTGAAGTCCTGCCACGGGGACTTGTGGTTCTCGCTCGGATCGAAGATCTGGTTGAACTCGGTGATGGCGCGCTGGAGCGCGATGTGCGCGTCCAGGTGGGCGCCGAAGCCGATGCAGTACTGGCCGGTGCGGCTCGACATTCCCAGGGCGACGAAGGCGGGGATCTCCACGTCGTTGGTGAGATCCAACGCCCAGATGCGCCAGTGGTGGGCGCGGTAGTGCTCCTGCAGCGCCTGGAAGTAGGGATCGTTGAAGCTGTGGATGTCCACCCCGGGCCGGCGCAGGCGGTTGTACCACCAGATGCCCGCCGCATCCCGCTCGGCCAGCTCCAGGAAGCCCTGGAGGATGGCCTCCTCCAGGCAGTTGCCCGCCGCCGCGCCGTTGGAGTCCGCCGGGCTGAAGTTCTCCGAGGGAGCGGCCGGGTAGCGGTTGTAACAATAGGAGGTGGGCATGTACCGGCGGCGCTCGTGGGTGAGGGACCACACCGGCGTCCACTCCACCTCCAGGCGCTCGTCGAAGGGCACCGGGACGGTCATCCGCTCGCGCAGGTTCTTCGCGTTGTTGGCCTCGCGGTCCCGGTACTGTGCATCACTGAACAACAGCAGGTCTCGTGGATGATATGCGTCCGCGCCCAGCTCCGAGAGGCGGGCGCGGATGCGAGGCTCATCTCCTTGATAGAGCGAGCTCCAGCGCTCGATGCCCTCGCCGAGCGCGCTGGCGCGAGACTGGGCCGGGGTGCGGCCCTTGCCCAGGCTGATGGAGTGGAACTCGGAGAAGTAGGGCGTCTTCGAGGAGACGGGGCAGAAGAAGGTGGTGCCGAAGACGGGCCGCAGCGCGTGGCTGCGCGACTCGAGCGGCGCCAGCGTGGCGAGCACGCCGGTGATGGGGCTGATCTGCGGCTGGAGGCGCGCGAAGGTCTGCTCCGGCGTGACGGTGCGGAAGCCATTGTCCTCGGTGAAGCCCCGGGGGCGGGCCTCCAGCACCACGGGCTTGTCCGCGCGCTTCTTCAAGAGGTCCGGGTCGCCGCAGGCGGGGCACTGGGGCCGCCGCACCACGGCGTGCTCGGTGAGCTGGAAGCGCGGCAGTTCCAGCGCGAGCAGGGTGTGGCCCAGCGAGCCCTGCTGGTCCGCCGCGACCCACCGCGCCAGCGCCAGCGCGGCCAGGTGGAGCCCGGTCTGGCGGCTCGCGGGCAGCTCCGCGCGAGGCAGGGTCAGGGGTGTCACGAGTGACTTGTTCTCACGCAGGAACGTCTCCACGGGGCGATTGGCCCGCAGGCGCTGCGAGAGACAGGCCCAGCAAGGCCCTTCGCCGGGACGGAACACCGGGCCCATCCACGGCATGGCCCCCGAGGGCTTCACGAGGAACCAGGGCTCACGCCGCTCCAGCGCCCGGCGGTTGAGCTCCTCCAGCTCCGGCGCGAGGTAGTCGTCGACGAGGACCACCTGGAGCGATGCATTGTCTTTGACGGTGAGGCCTGCCCCGCGCAGGGCCTCGACGAGCGGCGCCGGGTCCAGTCCGCCCTGGGTCCGCACCGCCACAGGAGAGGCCTCGAGCCGCGCGGCCGCTTGAGCAGGATTCACTCCGAGTGCCTGCCAGAACGTCGCAATCTCGGAGGGCAGCGCCGAAGAGGCCTCGATGATGTGTCCCCTCTTCTCCAGGTTCGCCAGGGCGTAGAGCACCTCGGGCGCGGAGACCTGTCCTTCGAGGTCGGTGATGACCTGCTGGACGGAGCGGCGACCATCGAGCTTGCTGGCCACCAGCACCTGGCTGCGGCCCGTCAGCATGAACTGCTCGCGCTCTCCCAGGAGGAAGGCCCGCTCCGCGTCGAGCGCCTCCAGGCGGAGGTGGGCCTTGAACTGCATGACTCGGTTGAAGGGATCACTCATGGCTCATTCCGAAGGCTACCGCCTGCAAGCTTTTGACTCAGTTGGGTCGCCGTCGACCCCTGTATGTTGCATATGCAATGACTATTCATTCCGCTCGGAGAGGATTGATGCGAGAGATTGAATCCTCCACGTAGAGTGAAATCGAATATTCGAGAAAGGAATTAAGCAAACAGAGAGACTGCATGATAAACTAAATGCGCAGCCGTGAGCAGTTCAACCCCTCGGCTGCGCAGAAAAGTGAGGAAACCATGATCACTACCAACAATGCCGCGAGCTCCATCCATCAGTTCGGAAAGATCTGGCCTCAGTGTATCGCGCGTGCCTGGCAGGACGCGGAGTTCCGTGAGGCGCTGAAGCGCGACCCCTCGGGGACGATCCGTGAGTCCTTCCAGTTCAGCTTCCCGGAAGGCGTCCAGGTGGAGGTGCTCGAGGGCAGCGAGACGGTGCAGGCCGCTCCGGCGAACACCCTGCGCATGGTCATCCCGCCCGCTCCGGCCATGGACCTGAATGAGGTGGCGCTCACGGACGTGGAGAAGGGCATGATGAACGCCTGTCCGTTCTCCCAGTTCTCGCACTTCTCCTTCACCAGCTGAGAGCGCGGTCCGGCATCCTCAGGATGTAGACGAGACCATCTGGCCTGGCGCTGTCCTCCCCTCAGCCCCCTCCCGCAGCGCCTCTCTCGCCTCGGTCCGTCGAAACTCCTGGCCCCCGCTTCGTCGCAGCCTCGAAGGCAGTCATGGCCATTCGCGAGACGCTGTCCCTTGCGCCTGGGCTTTCCCTGGCGCACACCGCCGACGGCCGGCGGGCGGTAACCGGGCGCCTCAGCCTGATACTTCCTCCTGTATCACCAGGTGTGACAGCGGTACTGGACGCCCTGGCGGCGGGCGGACAAACCCTGGACGAGCTGGCGGAGCTCGCGGGACATGGCGGATTGACTGACGCCGCCCACTTTCATTCCTTGTTGGCAGCCTTGCGCGCGCACGGCGCCGTGGCTCGCAGCCTCCACCTCGATGGAGTGCTCATCGCCCGGCTGTCACCGGAGGGCACTGTGTCCAACCGGGGCTCGCCCCGCGCGGATGCGCGCTACCAGCTCTCTCGCTTCGCCTTCAGTCGCAGGGTGGATGAGGGCTCCATGCTGGAGACGCCCCTGTCCCTGTCGAGGGTGTGGATGCCCACCTGGCACGGGCCGGCGCTGCTGGGTGCCCTGAGCACCTCCCGAAACTCCGTGGAATTCGCGAAAGTGATTCCAGGTATTCCTGGCGAGCTGACGTCTGTCTTCCTGCGCATGCTGCTGGAGGCCGGCGTCCTGGTGGAGGTGGGGGCGGAGGGCGCTCCCATTGAGCCCGAAGCGCTCGTTCCCTGGGAGTTTCATGATTTGCTGTTTCACGGCTGGACGCGCTGGGGCCGGCACGAGACAGGCTACGGCGGCGCCACGTTCCGATTTCGCGGAAAGCGGCCACAGCCGGGAAGGAAGCCGCCACCCTCCGGTGAGCCGCTCCGGCTGGAGCGGCCGGACCTGAGCGCCGTCGTGCAACGAGACGCTCCATTTACCGAGGTGCTGGAGCGCCGCCGGACGGTTCGCAATCAAGGTGAGCGTCCGGTGACGCGCGCCGCGCTGGGGGAGCTGCTCTACCGCGCCGTGGGCCTGAGACATGCGGACCTGGCGGACCGGGACCAGAAGGAGGCACGTCCCTATCCCTCCGGCGGCGCCATCTATGAGACCGAGGTGTATGTCCTTGTCCATCGGTGTGAGGGATTGGAACCCGGGCTGTACGCCTATCGGCTCGAGGAGCACGCCCTCTACCGCGTGCAGGCGCGGCCGGAGCAGCTGGAGCGGATGCTGAAGCTCGCCGCCGCGGGGATGATTCGCACCGTCTACCCGCAGGTGGTGGTGGTGCTGACCGCCTGCTTCGAGCGCATGACGTGGAAGTACGAGACCATGGCCTACGCGGCGATGCTCAAGCACGTGGGGGTGATCTTCCAGACGCTGTACCTGGTGGCCACCGCCATGGGGCTGGCGCCCTGCGCGCTGGGCAGCGGTGCCGCGGACCTGTTCGCTCGCGCCACGGGGATCGATCCGCTCGTGGAGGGCTCCGTGGGCGAGTTCGCGCTGGGGACGCGGGCCGACGCGGTCAGCCCTTGAGCCGGCTGCGCAGCACGGCCTCCACGCGGGCCACGTCCTCGGGCACGTCCACCGCGACTGTGCTCCAGTGAACCTGTCCGCAGCGGATGCGCAGGCCGTGCTCCAGCGCGCGGAGCTGCTCCAGCTTCTCGGCCTCCTCCAGCGGCGTGGGCGGCAGCGAGGCCAGCTTCAGCAGCGTCTCATGCCGGTAGCCATACAGGCCGATGTGGGCCCAGCGCCGCACACTGCCTTCATGGCCCGCCTCTCGGATGAAGGGCAGGGCGGCCCGGCTGAAGTAGAGCGCGTCCCCGTTCACCGCGAGCACCGCCTTCACCACATTGGGGTTGGGCACCTCCACCGCCTCCAGGGGGCGCACCAGGGTCCCCATGCCCACGTCGGGGTCCGTGAAGAGGTCCGCCAGCACCTTCAGGGCCGCGGGATCCAGCAGGGGCTCGTCGCCCTGGACGTTCACCCACACGTCCACGCCCGGGCGGCTGCGCGCTACCTCCGCCACGCGGTCGGTTCCCGTGGCGCACGAGGGGCTCGTCATCACCGCCGTGCCTCCGAAGAGGGCCACCGCGTCGCGGATGCGCTCGTCATCGGTGGCCACCAGCACCTCGTCGAAGGCCTCGGCCTCCTGGCAGCGGCGCCAGACGTGCTCCACCATGGGAGTGCCGGCGATGAGGGCGAGCGGCTTGCCAGGGAAGCGGGTGCTGGCATGGCGGGCGGGGATGACGGCGACGGTCCGGGGAGAGGCCATGGCCCGCCCGTCTATCAGATTCAGGACGTCCCGCCCGCGCTGTAGTGGCCCGGACACTGGCCACCGGACAGACCGTGCCTAGCTTCCCCAGGCCATGAAGAAGGTCCTCCACATCGTCGGCGCGCGCCCCAACTTCATGAAGGCCGCGCCCATCCACAAGGCCATCGCCGAGCGCGGCCGGCTCGCCCAGGTCCTCGTCCACACCGGCCAGCACTATGACGTGAAGATGAGTGACGTCTTCTTCACGGATCTCGGCATGGCGGCGCCGGACGTGTACCTGGGCATCGGCTCGGGCAGCCACGCCGAGCAGACCGCACGCACCATGATCGAGCTCGAGAAGGTCTTCCTGCGCGAGAAGCCGGACCTCGTCTCGGTGGTGGGCGACGTCAACAGCACCCTTGCCGGCGCCCTGGTGGCCTCGAAGATGGGCATCCGCATCTCCCACGTGGAGGCGGGCCTGCGCAGCTTCGATCCGCGCATGCCGGAGGAGATCAACCGCGTCGTCACCGACCGGCTGGCGGACCTGCTGCTCACGCCGTCGCAGGACGGCGACGCCAACCTCCTCAAGGAGGGCGTGGACCCGTCGCGCATCCACTTCGTGGGCAACGTGATGATCGACTCGCTGCTGGCCTCCAAGGCCCGGGCCGAGAAGCTGTCCACGCTGTCCGAGCTGGGGCTCACGCCCGGCGGCTACGCGGTGTGCACGCTGCACCGCGCCTCCAACGTGGATGACCCGAAGGTGCTCGGCGGGCTGCTGTCCGCGCTCGCCCACGTCTCCAACCGCGTGCCCGTCATCTTCCCGGTGCACCCGCGCACGCGGAAGATGCTGGCGGACCACGGGCTGAGCGGCATGCTCGAGCGCTCGCCGGGGCTGCGCCTGGTGGAGCCCATGGGCTACCTGGAGTTCCTCGCGCTCACCTCGCAGGCCCGGCTCATCCTCACCGACTCGGGCGGGCTGCAGGAGGAGTCCACCGCGCTGGGCGTGCCGTGCCTCACGCTGCGCGAGAACACCGAGCGTCCCATCACCGTGGAGCAGGGCACCAACCTCATCGTCGGCACCGACCCGGTGCGCATCAGCCAGGAGGCGGATCGCGCGCTCGACGGACAGGGCAAGAAGGGCCGCGTGCCCGCCCTGTGGGATGGCCGCACCGCCCAGCGCATCGCCGAGCTGTACGAGCGCGTGCTGGGTGAGGGCAGCGGGGACCTGCGCGCCTCCGCCTGAGCGGGCGCCAGGCCGCGCCCGCGTCACTCCGAGGGCTTGGGGAGCTTCCCGCCCTCGAAGGGCAGATAGACGGTGAAGGTGCTGCCCTGGCCGGGCTCGCTGCGGACCTCGATGCGCCCGCCGTGGCGGGTGATGATGTCACGGCTGATGGACAGCCCCAGCCCCGTGCCCTGGCCTCGGGGCTTGGTGGTGAAGAACGGCGTGAAGAGCCGGGCGAGCGTCTCCGGCGTCATCCCCTTGCCCGTGTCGGAGATCTCCACCACCGCCTCGTGCTCCCGCCGCCAGGTGCGGACGCGGATCTCTCCCTGCGTCTCGATGGCCTGGGCCGCGTTGACGAGCAGGTTGGTGAAGACCTGGGTGATCTGCGTGGGGTAGCAGGTGACGGGCGGCAGCGTCCCGAAGTCGCGCTTCACCTCGCACTTGTACTTCAGCTCGTTCCACACCATGCGCAGCGTGGACTCCAGCTCTCCGTTCAGGTCCACCTCTTGAGGGCGGTCCTCGTCCTCTCGCGCGAACGAGCGCAGGCTCTGGACGATCTCCTTGATGCGCCGCGTGCCCGTGAGGGACTCGTGGAGGACCTCGGGCAGCTCCGCGAGCAGGTACTCCACGTCCGCGCGCTCCCACAGCGCCCGCAGGCGCGAGAGCTGGTCCGCCGACAGCACCCGGTCCTCGGCGCCAGCCCCCTCGAGCAGCTCGCGCTGCAGCTCCAGCAGGGGGCGCAGCTCGGCGAGCTGCTGCTCGAGCAGCCGGAGGTTGCTCGTCACATAGCTCACGGGGTTGTTGATCTCGTGGGCGATGCCCGCCGCGAGCTGCCCCAGCGAGGCCAGCTTCTCGGCTCGGACGAGCTGGACCTGGCGCTCCTCCACCAGCTTGCGCTCGGAGATGTTTCGCACGATGCAGACGGCCTCGTCCGGGCCGCCGCGGACCACCCGCGCCTCGTACCGCCGCACCTGCTTGTCCATGGCCTCCAGGTCGTACTCGTAGACGGCCAGGGTCCCTTCGCGGATGACGCGCTGGACCTTCTCGAGCGTCAGCTCGATGAAGGACCGGGGCAGCGGCAGGTCCTGGATCTTCTTGCCCAGGAAGGCCTCCGGCGGCAGCGCCGTCGGCTCCGGCGTTCCTTCGTTCCAGTCGACGAGGGTGCCGTCGAGGCGGATGCGGAAGAGCAGGTCCGGGATGGTGCGGATAAGCGCGCTCAGCCGCGCCTCGCTGTTCTTCCGGGCGGTGATGTCCACGTCGGTGCCCATGATGCGCACCGGCTTGCCCTGCTCGTCGCGCGCCACGATTCGGGCCCGGCTCAGGATCCAGGCCCACTCGCCACTCTTGTGCCGCGCCCGATAGGCGAACTCGAAGTAGGGAGAGATGCCCTCCAGGTGCGCGAGGACGTGCTGGCGGACCTCGGGCAGATCCTCCGGATGGCACAGCCGCTGCCACTGCGAGACCCTGGGCTTCAGCTCCTCCTCGGAGTACCCCAGCAGCGCCCGCCAGCGGCGGCTGAAGCGCAGCTCCCCGGTGGGGAGCTTCCAGTCCCACAGGGCATCCTCCACGCTCGTGAGCGCCTGCTTCAGCTCCTCCAGCTTCGCCTGCTCGAGGCGGTGCGCCTCGTCCCGGGCCCGGCGTTGCTGCTCGCGACGCCAGGAGAGCAGGAGGTTGGCCCCCGCCGTCAGCGCGGCCGGGAGGAGGGGAAATCGCTCGGCATCCGGAGCACCCTGGAGGTGGGTGAGGCCCAGCAGGCCCAGGGGCTCACCCTGGCTGACGAGCGGCAGGAGCCAGAGGCTGTCGGGCGCCGGCGCGCCTGGAACGGGTGGAGCGTCGAGGAGGGCCGCGAGCCCGCTGGAGGAGACGGGCTGTCCCCTCGAGATGGCGTCGTCCAGGAGGGAGCGCAGGCTGGGGTGTGAGGACAGCTCGCCCAGGCGCTCCCTCCAGGTCGGCGGGCTGCTGACGAGGAGCGGGAAGCGGAGGCCCGTCTCCCGTGCCGGCCGCACCTCCGCGAGAAAGCCGTGCGCGCCGCCTGTGTGCTCGAGGAGCAGCCCGAGAAACCTGTCGAGCAGGGGCAGCGTGGCGCCGCCTCGAATGAGCTCCGACTGAATCTCGAGGAGTGCGTGCAACACGCCAGGGCTTTCCCGATGCGGACGTCGGGTTCGCTGGCAGGATAACAGAGCGCTGGATCCGGCCTGAATGCTAAATGGATCATGTCTCGCACGGGGAGGTGCTGATCCTTCGGGAAGCTCCGCCAGGGGGCCAGGCCGTCCCTCCGTTGGTTGGAGGGGAGGTGGGCGCATGTACCAGCGCGGACCGTGCTCCTCATGCTAGGAGACATGCGGCTGGCATGAGCGAGACGAGAGCCGACAGTCCCCCAGCGCCTCCTTCCTCCCGCGAGGCGTCCGAGGGCTACATCGACATCGAGTATGTCGTGGAGCCCAACTACGCGGGGTGGCGCCTGGAGCGCTATCTCGGCGAGAAGATCCGCCGGCTGCCGCGCAACCGCATCCTGGGCATCATCCAGCGCGGCCTCATCTGCGAGCACCGGCTCAAGCCGTCCACGCTCGTCTACCCGGGCCTCACCTTCGTCATCCGCCGCCGCGTCACCGACGAGCCGGACTTCCCCACGGAGGTGCCCGTCGTGTTCCAGGATGACTGGCTCCTGGTGCTCGACAAGCCCGCGGGCCTGCCCATCCACCCCACCGCGCGCTACCAGAATGGCACCCTGGTCTCGCTGCTGCGAGAGCGCTTCGGGGAGCGCTTCGCGGAGCCCGCCCACCGGCTGGATCGCGAGACCAGTGGCCTGGTCGTCTGCGGGCGAAGCACCGAGTCCTGTCGCGTGCTGGGCCGCCTCTTCCTCTCGCGCGACGTCCACAAGGAGTACCTCGCCATCTGCGAGGGCCAACCTGCCGAGGACACCTTCGTCGTGGACGCGCCCATCGCCGAGGGCACCGAGCTGATCCGGATCGCCGTCCGCATCGATGCCGTGGAGGGCAAGCAGAGCCGCACCCGCTTCCAGGTGGTCCAGCGCTTCACCCGTGACGGCGAGCCGTTCGCCCTGCTGCGCTGCTACCCGGAGACGGGGCGCCAGCATCAGATTCGCATCCACCTGCAGGCGGCGGGCTTCCCCCTGGTGGGGGACAAGATGTACGGCCCGGACCCCGGCTACTTCGACCGCTTCAGCAAGCACTGCCTGGAGCCCGAGGCCTGGGTGCGTCTGCGCCTGCCCCGCCACGCCCTTCACGCCGCGCACATCTCCTTTACCCACCCTGGGTCACGGCAGACCGTCCGCTTCGATGCTCCGCTGCCGGCGGATCTCGTCGACTTCATCGACGGAAGGCCCGTGGCGATGGGGCCGGGCACCGCCGTCAGCGCGGCGTGATTTCGACTAGACTCGGCCACCTCGGGATGGAAGGGCGCGTCCCCGGAAGGCTGCCGCATGAGTACTCGCTTCAGGACTGGGATGGTGGTGCTGGCCGCGCTGGTGGCCGTCGGGGCAGGGCTGGGAGTGACGCTGATGAAGCGGGGGGACTCCCCGTCGGGCTCCCGGGCCTCGGCCTCCGAGGAGGAGAAGCGCCCCTGGCTGGTCGGCCTGTCGCTCCACATGACGACGGACGACTACGGCGTCTACATGAGCAGGGCCTTCCAGGAGACGCTCGAGGCCGCCAGGGTCGACTCCGTCATCACCGACGCCCGGCACGATGGCCAGAGGCAGCGGGAGGACATCGAGCGGCACATCGCCCGGCGCGTCGATGCGCTGGTGATCGTCCCCACCGATGACCAGCTCATCACCCAGGAGACCAACAAGGCGGCGGACCTGCGCATCCCCATCGTCGCCGTCACCGCGATGCCCGGCTCGCGCGTCACCACCACCATCCTGGGGCGCGACCGCGACAATGGCTTCGATGCCGGGACGATCCTGGCGCGCAAGCTCGGCGGCCAGGGGAAGATCATGGTGCTCAACACGCCGACGGACCTCACCCGGCTCACCTTGCGTCATGAGGGCTTCCAGGACGCCATCCGGGGCACCGGGCTTCAGATCGTCGCCACCAGGCGGGATGTCTCCAAGGAGGGGTGCATGGCGGCGGTGGAGGAGGTACTGCGCGAGCACCCCGACCTGAAGGGCATCTACGCCCCCTTCGGCACCGCGCTCATCGGGGCCGCCTCGGCCGTCCGCGCCCGCGACCGCAAGGACATCGTCATCACCGGCATCGATGCGGACTTCGAGGTGCTGAGGCTCATCCAGGAGGGATGGGTGGAGGCCACGCTCGCGCAGTACCCGAGCGAGCACGGCCGCCTGGCCGCCCAGGCCGCCCTGCGCATCCTCCGGGGCGAGCCGCCCCTGCCCTCCGTGGATGCGCCGTTCAAGGTCGTCACGCGCGAGAACGCCGCGGCCATGGCTCGGGAGCTCTGGGAGCGCGAGCTTCCCTGAGGCCCCGCTCGCGCCATGAGGATCTCGCGCAAGACCGCCCTGCTGTCCTCGCTCGCCCTGCTGCTCGTCCTGGGCGGGGTGGCGCTCTATTCGTTCCTCCGCCTGCGCGAGGCCATGAACCGGCTGGATGTCATCGTCCGCGAGGTGCTCGTGGCCAGCGAGGCGAGCGATGAGGCCGATCAGCTGCTGCGGCACGTCACCGACTCCATCGTGGCGCGGGATGACGCGAGCCGGGCCCGGGTGAACCGCACCCTGTCGACCATCCATGGGCTGCTCGAGACCTTCGGCAAGGATGCCCAGGCCCAGGAGGCCAACCGACGCCTGGAGCCCCTGCGGCGCATGGCGCTCACCTGCAACGAGCACAGCGAGCGCATCTTCCGGCTCGCCCGGGATGGCCGCATCCCCGAGGCCGTCGTCGAGAAGGCCGCGCTGGAGCGGACCGCCCGGTTCATGAAGGAGGACATCAACCACCTGGTCGCCGGAGAGCTCATCCACTATCGCGGCATCCGCGCCGAGCTCAGCCAGCAGGCGGCGCGGATGGCGCTGCTCATCGTCGGGGCCACCGGCGCCATCCTGCTGGCGAGCATCCTGCTCGTGGGCTTCGCCTACACGGACGAGCTGCGCAAGCGCGAGCAGCTCAACGCCGAGCTGGAGGAGCGCGTCCGCGCGCGCAGCCGGGAGCTGGAGCTGACCCAGCGTCAGCTCGTGGAGGCGGCCCACCTGGCGGGCCGGGCCGAGGTGGCCGCCAGCGTGCTGCACAACGTGGGCAACGTCCTCAACAGCCTGAACATCAACACCCACCAGAGCGCGG
Organism: Hyalangium gracile; assembly: GCF_020103725.1. Lineage (NCBI taxonomy): Bacteria > Pseudomonadati > Myxococcota > Myxococcia > Myxococcales > Archangiaceae > Hyalangium > Hyalangium gracile. The sequence goes on from NZ_JAHXBG010000004.1 coordinate 25,700, forward strand.
AGGACTTGAGGCGCCTGGCGCTCGGCAGGGTGTCCCGCACCGGCGAGCTCCTGGCCCAGCACCGCGAGGAGCCCCAGTGGCTGCGAGAGGATCCGCGCGGGAAGATGGTCCCCGACTTCCTCCAGCGCCTGGGGCAGGAGCTGGAGAAGGAGCGCGATCGCCTCGTCGCCCAGCAGCTGGAGACGCTCGAGCACGTCGAGCACATCAAGCAGATCATCGCCATGCAGAACGCCTACGCCGGCCGGCAGCGGCTGGTGGAGCAGCTGCCCCTCACCGAGCTCGTCGAGCTGGCGCTGCGCATCAACCAGGCCGCGCTGAAGAAGTACGCCGTGGAGGTGGTGAGGCGCTTCGACACGCTGCCCGAGGTGCTGGTGGAGAAGCACAAGGTGCTGCAGATCCTCGTGAACCTCATCTCCAACGCCCAGCGGGCGCTGGTGGAGGGGCGCGAGACGGAGCGGCGGCTCGTCCTGCACCTGGGCCGGGGCAAGCCGGACCACTGGCGCATCGAGGTGGAGGACAACGGGATGGGCATCACCCCGGAGAACCTCGAGAAGCTCTTCCACTTCGGCTTCACGACGCGCAAGGACGGGCACGGCATCGGGCTGCACTCGTGCGCCCTGGCCGCGCAGGAGATGGGCGGCACGCTCGTGGCTCGCTCCGCGGGCGCGGGGCAGGGGGCGAGCTTCATCCTCGAGGTGCCGCTGGAGCACCCCTCCGGCTGACTAGGCGCTCAAGGGCCGCGTGGGCACCACCGGGCCCGTGGCCACCGCGGACTCGGCGACCGCCGCCTCGGACGTGTGCTGCTCCCTGGCGCTCTGGGCCGTCGCCTCCGGGCTCAGCTCGCCGGCCAGGTACTTCCCCGAGAAGCACGCCGTGCAGAAGGTGCCGCGCTCCGGGTCGCCCAGCGCCTTGCCAAGGCCCTCCAGCGACAGGTAGCCCAGCGTGTCCGCCGTCACGTAGCGGGCGATCTCGTCCGTCGTGTGGCTGGAGGCGATGAGCTCCTGCCGGCTCGGCGTGTCGATGCCGTAGTAGCAGGGCCAGCTCGTCGGCGGAGACGAGATGCGCAGGTGCACCTCCACCGCGCCGGCCGCCTTCAGCATCTTGACGATCTTCCGGCTCGTCGTGCCCCGGACGATGGAGTCATCCACCACCACCACCCGCTTGCCCTTGAGCACCTGCCGCACCGCCGACAGCTTCAGCTTCACCCCGAAGTGACGGATGGACTGCTGCGGCTCGATGAACGTGCGCCCCACGTAGTGGCTGCGGATGAGCCCCACGTCATACGGGATGCCGCTCACCTGCGAGAAGCCGATGGCCGCCGGCACGCCCGAGTCCGGCACGGCGATGACCAGGTCCGCCGCCGGCGCGGGCTGCTCGCGCGCAAGCTGGCGCCCCAGCTCCTTGCGCGACTCGTACACGCTGGTGCCGAACAGCACCGAGTCCGGCTTGGCGAAGTACACGTGCTCGAAGATGCAGCGGCCCAGCCGCGTCGGCGCGAAGGGCTGCAGCGTCCGCATGCCCTGCGCGTCGATGACCACCATCTCGCCGGCCTCGAGCTCGCGGATGTACTCCGCTTCAATCAAGTCCAGCGCCGTCGTCTCGCTGGCCAGCACGTAGCTGTTGCGCAGCCGCCCCAGCACCAGCGGCCGGAAGCCGTAGGGGTCCCTCACCGCCACCAGCTGCTGCTGGGTGAGGAAGAGCAGGCTGTAGGCCCCCTTCACCTTGCCCAGCGCCTCGATGACCTTCTTCTCGAAGGTGGGCTGCCGCGAGCGGGCGATGAGGTGGATGACGACCTCGGTGTCCGAGTCCGACTGGAAGATGGCCCCGTCCGCCTCGAGCGAGGAGCGCAGCTCGCGGGCGTTCACCAGGTTGCCGTTGTGCGCGACGGCCAGCTGCCCGCCGGCATACTCCACCGACAGCGGCTGTGCGTTCTTCAGCTGGCTGACGCCCGCCGTGGAGTAGCGCACGTGGCCAATCGCGGAGCTGCCCGGCAGCTTCTCCAGCACGGGCTCGGTGAAGATGTCCGCCACCAGCCCCATGGACCGGAAGGCCCGCAGGTGGTTGCCGTCCGTGGCGACGATGCCCGCGGACTCCTGCCCGCGGTGCTGCAGGGCGTGCAGCCCCAGGTAGGTCAGGTTGGAAGCCTCAGGATGGCCTGTGATTCCGAAGATGCCGCACATGGTGGCGCCTTATCCCCTTTTGCTTCGCTTAGAGGAACAGGAACCCGTGCTCCTCTGCCTGGTATTCCACCCGCCGCCAGGGTCGGGACGTGTGGGCAGGGGCTCGGCTCCCAAGGGCAGGCGGGCAGGAGAGGGCCCGCGAGTCCACTCCATGACAGCAATACCCCCGGCCCCGAGCATGAACAGCTAGGCTGGTCCTCTTATGGCGACGCGACGCCGCTCCCTGCGCTCCCTGCTCCCCTTCGCGCTCCTGACGGCGGGCGCGGCGTATGCCCTGGCCTCGTGGAACTGGTGCGGCCGCTGGGAGGAGAGCGCCCCGGTGCTGCGCGGCCAGGTGAAGGCCGAGGGCCCGCTGCGGGCCGGCGCCGCGAAGGTGGCGATGGTGCCTCCCTTCCCCATCGTCGTCGCCGGCTACCCGCCGCCGCGCCCCGAGGCCTCCCAGGCCAACCCGCCGCTCCATGCCCGCGCCATCGTCCTTCAGGCGGGAGAGGCGCGCGTGGGGCTCGTCTCCCTGGAGCTGCTGCTCGTCACGGCGCCCATGGTGGAGCAGATCCGCGCGGCGGCCTCGGACCTGGGGCTCCACGGTGTGCTCGTGTTCGCCTCGCACACGCACTCGTCCTTCGGCGGGTATGACGCGCGCGTGGTGTCCCAGCTCGTGGGCACCGGCCGCTACCGCGAGGACTCCGTGGGCGTCATCGTCTCCGCGGCCAGCCAGGCGCTCCACCAGGCCGCCGCCGCGCTCGGGGAGGTCTCCCTGGAGGTGGGCGAGGCCTCCGACGCCGGCTTCGTCTACTCGCGCACCGGCGGCGAGGCCCCCGACGGTGCGCTCACCCGCGCCGTCTTCCGAGGCGCCGCGGGCCCCGTCGCCGAGCTGCTCTTCTTCTCCGCGCACCCCACGCTGGTGCCCCGGCAGCGCGAGTACGTGGACCCCGACTACCCCGGCCGCCTCAGCGAGCTGCGCGAGGCCCAGGGCGGCGTGGTGCTCGTGCTCCAGGGCGCGGTGGGCAATGCCTCCGTGGCCTTCAATGAAGGGCAGGGCGTGGAGCGCGCCGCCGGCTTCGCGCAGGCGCTGTCGGGGCTCGTGGACAAGGCCGCGCCGACGGCCACGCCTGGACCGACACGGCTGGCGCTGGCTCGCGCGGAGGTGGCGCTGCCCCGGCCGGATGCCTCGCGGCTGGTGCCCTCGCTCACTCGCGCCGCGGGTGACAACTTCCTGTGCTACTCCGCCGCGCGCACGGCGGAGGTGAGCGCGCTCGCGCTTGGGCCCCTGGAGCTGCTCACCGTCCCAGGCGAGCCCACCATGGGCGCGGGGCTGGTGCTGGCCCGGCGCTCCGGCGCCACGCGCGTGCTCGGGCTCGCCTCCGATTATCTGGGGTACGTGGAGACGCCGGAGCTGGTGGCCCAGGCCGCGGGGGAGTCCAAGCGCCAGTACTACGGGCCCGCGCTGCTGGAGCGCCTGAGTGGCGCGGCCCAGGTCGCCTCCGCGGCCGCCGGGTTCACCCCTCAGCCGTGAGTCGTACCTGCGTCTTTCACGGACTGACCTCGTAAAAGAGCAGCCACACCGCAACCCGAACACTGTCGCCACCGCGCTGCGGAGAGGCGTCCCCATCCCACCTGTTCGAGGAAGCATCGAGGTGCTGCAATAGAGGGAAAGAACGGAAAGCAGTCGCCGATGCATCGACGCCTTCAGGGGGGGCATCCATGCGCATGAGCGTTCCAGGTCATTCGGGGATCGAGGTCACGGGGAGGGTCATCCCCGCTGCGCTCGAGGCTTTTGGAGAGTTCACCATCCTGGCCGGGCAGATGTTGATGGCCAACGGGGTCGGCCGGCCCGACAAGAGTGGCTTCATCCGAGTGGATACCGAGGCCTGGTATCCGCTCGATGGCTATTTGAAGACGTACAAGGAGATCGAGCAGCAGCTGGGCACGCGCATGGTGCGCAAGCTGGGCGTGGCCAAGGCGCGCTATGCGCTGTTCCCGCCCACGCTGGTGGACATAACCACGGCCATGCAGGCCATGGACGTGAGCTTCCACATGAACCACCGCCAGCACGGGCGCCTCATGTTCGACGCGGTGACGGGCGTCATGCTGGAGGGCATCGGGCACTACCACTGCCACCAGACCTCGGGACAGCGGCGCATCGTCATGCGCTGCGACAGCGCGTACCCCTGCGCCTTCGACGAGGGCATCCTCGAGGCGACGGCCCGGCGCTTCGTGCCGACCGCGATGCTGGAGCACGACACCCCCAGCACCTGTCGGAACAAGGGCTCCACGGCGTGCACCTACGCCATCACCTGGTAGTCGCCCGGCGCCCGGAGGGCCTGCTCAGAGGTCGTCGAACTCCGAGTCCTTCTTGCGCTTCTTGAAGAGCAGCGCCGTGCGGCCTAGCAGCTGGACCAGCTCCGAGCCGGTGCCCTCCGCCATCTTCGCGGCGGCCTCCTGGCGCGTCTCGGGGCCCTCGTTGATCTTCACCTTGATGAGCTCGTGGTCCTCGAGCGCCTGGTTCAGGGCGCCCAGGATGCCCTCGGTGACGCCGGACTGTCCGACGATGACCACGGGCTCCTTGTGATGGCCCAGCGCGCGCAGGGCGCGGCGTTGCTTCCCGGTAAGCGGCACGTCTCCTCCTCGAAAAGTGGCGGGGGCGCCTCCCGGCGGCCCCGTGGAGGGCGCACCCTACTTCTTCTGGGCCGCCATGCGGATCTCTCGCTGCGCGTCGATGTGGTCTGGCTGAATCTCCACCGTCCGCTTGAAGTGCTTGAGCGACCCCGAGGCGTCCCCCAGCGTCTTGGCGATGACACCCAGGAAGTAGTGCCCGGCGGCGCAGCGCTCGTTCTTCTTGAGGGCGGCCATGATGTCCCGGAACGCCTCGGCCTGGGCGGCCTTCTTGTCCGGGGCGGCACAGAAGCGGGCGTAGGCGCGCCAGACGTGGAACTCGGCCTCCTCGGCGTTGAGCTGGATGGCCTCGTCGAAGATCGTCACGGCCTCGGCGTACTTGCGCGCCTTCATGAAGACGATGCCCCGCTTGAAGCGCTCCTCCGCCTGGAGGATGGCCACCACGTCCACCTCTTCCTTGCCGGTGTCTCCCGACTTGAGCAGCTCGATGTAGTCCTTGCGGGTCTTCTCGTCCGTGAGCGTCCGGTAGGCGTCGCCGATGTAGCCGAAGATCTCGGCCTTCAGCCGCTCCAGCTCCGGCGGCGCGCCGGGCGGCAGCGTGTCCGGGTGGTACAGCCTGGCCAGCTTGAAGTAGGCGATCTTCACCGCGCCGGCCTCCGTCTGCTCCGTGAGGCCCAGCCGCTCGAAGTGGTTCTGCCCCTTGAGCGTCGCGGCGGTCTGCCGGAGCGCTGGCATTTCCTCCGCGCCAGGGCCCGTGGCGGGTGCGGCGGACGCGGGGGCGCTCGAGGCCGGGGCCGCGGGCTTGGGGGCGGCGGCAGCAGGAACCGCGGCCGCGGCGGATGCCGAGGGATTCACCGTCGGAACGGCGGTCCGAGAGGCCGCGGCAGGGGGCGCGGCCGGATTGGGGGCGGCGGGACGGGCGGCAGCGGCGGCAGGGGCCGGGTTGGGAGCGGCGGGCCTGGGGGCGGCGGCGGCGGGTGCCGGGGGATTCACCGTCGGAATGGCGGTCCGGGAAGCCGCGGCGGGGGGCGCGGCCGGGTTGGGAGCGGCGGGCCTGGGCGCGGCGGCGGCGGGTGCCGAGGGATTCACCGTCGGAATGGCGGTCCGGGAGGCCGCGGCGGGGGGCGCGGCCGGGTTGGGGGCGGCGGGCCTGGGCGCGGCGGCGGGAGGCGGCTGAGGCGCTGCCGCCTTCGGCTCGGGGGCGCGCTGGGCGACGGCGGCGAAGGAGACGGCCTCGAGCTCCTTCAGGAGGAACGCGAGCCGCAGGATGTAGTCAGTGTCCTGCGGGAAGTCCGCGAGCAGCTGCGAGAGGGAGCGCACGCCGTCGATGACGGTGAGCACGCGCACCTCGTGCGGCGTGAGGCGCAGGTCGCTCGTGGCGACGATGCCCTCGGACTTCATGATGGGCAGGTTCAGCACGGGCTGCAGGCGCCGCCGCAGGTCCACCGAGGGGATGCGGCGGATCTGATCGCTCAGCACCGCCCACTTGTTGCCCAGCGGCATCGCCTTCGCCGCCGGGAGATCCCGAGCCTCGTAGGTGAAGGTGCCGGACTCGGCGCGCAGGCCCTTGAGGAGGATGGAGAGCGCGCGCTGGGAGAGGTGGTTGAAGGCGGTGGACGGCTGCAGCAGCCCCAGGCCGAACAGGGCCGCGAGGATCTCCCCGCCGAAGCGCGGGCGAGCGGCCTCGGCCTGCTGGAACTGCTCGGCGGTGAGCAGCCGCGCCTGGGTCAGCAGCGCGCCCAGTCCATCCTCGGGGTGCGACGAGTCGATGAACTCGGGGCTGCCCTTGCGGAAGTGGAGCTGGATGGCGCGGTCCGCCAGCGTCAGGGTGAGCAGGCCCGTGAGGGTGCCCGCGGCGATGCGGCCATAGAGGGCGACGGGAGAGTGCTGCTCGAGCGAGCCCTGCGCGGGAGGCGCCAGGGGCGCGCTCACCGAGGCGAAGGTGCCCGAGGGCGACACCACCGGCGGAGGCTTCGGCGCGTCGCTCCCGGGCGCGGCCACGGAGGCGAAGGTGCCAGAGGGGTTGGCGCCTGGAGGAGCTCTTGGGGCGCTCGCCGCGGGTGCGGCTCCGGGAGCCGACGGCACGGCCGGAACGGTCCCGGACGCCGGAGCAACGGGACGGGCCCCGGCCGCCGCGGGCGCGACGGCGCGGAAGGAGCCCGAAGGGTTGACGGGCATGGCGCCGGGGGGGCCCGCGGCGGGGCGAGCTCCGGGACCGGCCACGGGCGCGCCGGGAGGAGCCACTGCTCCCGGGCCCGGCCTGGGCACTCCGGCCGGGGCGCCGGCACCCGCCATGGGGGCCTGGCCTCGCGGCATCGCGCCGGGAGCCGCCGCCACGGCGGCCTGGACTCCTGGGCCCGGTCTGGGCGCGGCGGCCTGGGCGACGGCACCGGGGCCTGGCCTGGGCGCGGCGGCCTGGGCGATGGCACCCGGGCCCGCCATGGGGCTGGCGCCGGGGGCGTGCGGAGCCGGGGCACCAGGTGGGACAGGAGCGCCGGGACCCATCATCTCCGGGGGCAGCTCCGCCCGAGCCACCTGAACCGTCTCGCCCGGGGCAATCACGTCTCCCCACAGCTCGCGAGGGAAGGCATCGCGCAGGTGTGGGAAGCGGCCCGGGAAGGCGAAGTGGAGCCCGTCCTCGGACACCTGGACCCGACCCTGGATGACGCCGTTATCGAGGAGCAGCTCGATGGTCGTCAGGGTCAGCGGGCCCCAGATGGTGCCCTTGTCGTTGCGGACGAAGTACTGCCGGACCTCACCCTCCGCCATGCGCCGTCTCGCTCCTTATAGGGGTGGAACCCTACCGCCCCCGCCCGGCCGAACCAAGCAAGCCGAAGGGTACTCCGGCTCAGGGCCGGCCGCCCTCCAGCGTCGCCAGTCCGAGCAGGGCCAGGCACGAGGCCTCCGCCTGGAGCGTAGTCGGCGGGTCGAAGCAGCGCACCTCGCTGTCGAACACCTTGCAGATGCCCTTGGGCGTCGAGGCGCAGAGCACCCGGCCGTACGAGGAGGCGCACCCATAGCCGCAGACGGCCTGGCCCTCGCTGGTCTTGCACTGGGGGGGAGGGAGCGAGCGGCCGAAGGCGCAGATGGCCTCGGGCTTGGGATCGAAGCAGGTGACGCGGCCGCTCTCCGTCTTGCACACACCGAAGGGGGTGGCGGCGCACTTCACGCCCTCCGAGCCGGCCGCGCACTTGTAGCCGCACGCGAAGTCCATGCCCTGGGTGCGGCACTCCATCTTGGGCGTCTCGCGGCCGTAGATGGCGAACACCGAGGCGGGAGGATCGAAACACTCCACTTCGTCCCCTCGGCCCCGACACACCCCGGCCGGAGAGCGTGCGCACTTCATCTTCCCGAAGTACGTGGTGCAGGAGTAGCCGCACGCCACCTCTCCCTCGGCGGCCTTGCACTCGGGCTCCGGCAGCGAGCCGCCATAGGCCCGGATGACGTAGGCGGGGGGTCGAAGCACACCACCTGCCCATCCTTCACCTGACAGATGCCCTGGGGCGTCTGGGCGCAGCGCACGCGCAGTCCATCCGACTTGCACGCGTAGCCGCAGGCGATCTGCCCGTCGATGGAGCGACAGCCGGGCTCGGAGGGGTTCTGCGACGGCGCCTGCGCGAGCAGCACGAGCACCAGGGGAAGGAGGGGGGCGGACACGGGAGGGGACCTCGGAGGGAAGCGTTGTCGGGATTGACGCTCAGGTTGGCCCGGTGCGCAAGCAAGCCGCCGGTGGGCGTGTTAGGGGGAGCGCCGCCCGCCCGGAGGAGGGTCCTGCCTTGGACGTTACCGGCCTCGAACTCGCCCTGTTGTGCCTGGCTGCCTTGTGTGCCGGCTGCGTGGACGCCATCGCGGGAGGAGGGGGGCTCATCACCCTGCCCATGCTGCTGGCCACCGGGCTGCCCCCGCACGTAGCGCTGGGCACCAACAAGGGCCAGTCCGTCTTCGGGGCCTGCGCGGCGCTGGTGCGCTTCACTCGCGCGGGGCTGGTGAGCGGGAAGCTGGCGGCGGTGAGCTTCCCGCTGGGGCTGCTCGGCGCGTTCGCCGGAGCGCGGTTGGTGCTGTGGGTGAAGCCGGAGGTGCTCAAGCCGCTGGTGCTCGTGCTGCTCGTCGCCGTGGCCGCCTTCCTGGCCTTCCGCAGGGGGCCTCCGCCGGGAGAGCGGCCCGAGCCACCCCTGGCGAAGCTGCGACTGCTCGGGGGCGCGGCGGCGTTCCTCATCGGCGCCTATGACGGCTTCTTCGGCCCGGGCACTGGCACCTTCCTCATCGTGGCCTTCTCCTCCCTGCTGGGCCACGGGCTGATGCGCGCGTCCGCGGACGCCAAGGTGGTCAACTTCGCCTCCAACATCGCCTCGGTGGTGCTCTTCGCCTGGAAGGGCGTGGTGCTGTGGCACGTGGCCCTGCCCATGGCCGTGGCCCAGTTCACCGGCGCGTGGATCGGCGCCCACCTCACCGTGAAGGGCGGGGACAAGCTGGTGCGCAAGGTGGTGCTCGTCGTGGTGACGGCGCTCGTGCTGAAGCTGGGGCGCGACGTGCTGATGGGGTGAGCGGCCCGCCTCAGCCGATGTGCACCAGCAGCGCGTGCCCGCGCTGCGCCACCTGGCTGACGAACTTCCGCAGCTCCGCGAAGTAGCTGATCAGCTCCTCCAGGGGATCCACGTCGTCGGCCGGCTCCTCCTCCCAGAGCCCCGGGTAGATGTCCTGCTCCTGCAGCTTCGCCGGATCGAAGCGGCGCCGCAGCGTGTCCTGCGAGAGGCCATGGAGCGCCTCGGAGAGCTTCTTCACCTCGGCGGGCTTGAAGACGCGCGCGGTGCCTTCATCCGAGGGGATGTCACCCACGTCCTCGCCGCCGCGCACGAGGAAGTCCAGCGGCGCGGCGCCCTCCCAGGCCGTCCCCGTCAGCAGGTACTGGAGCCCGTGCCACGTCTCTCCGATGTCGAGCTCGAGGAACCTCGCGCCCTCCGGGTCCCCGAAGTCCTCCTCGTCATCCAGGAAGTCCTGCAGTCGCTCCGGCGCCTTCAGTAGCGTCTGGCGCTGGGACTCCGTCGCGCTGCGCAGCGTGCAGAGCATCTCCATCGTTGGCTCCTGGCTCCCGTGAGACTGCCGGCCACCGCCGCATCCTCCAATCCGCTCCCGGCAGGTCAAGCCTTTTTCAGCGCGGCGAGCGGCGGGAGTCCTCCAGCACGCGGGTCAACGTGGCGAGCAGGGTGCTCAGGTCCACCGGCTTGACCAGGTGGGCGTCGAACCTCGCCTCGCGTGAGCGGGCGTGGTCGTGCTCCTGTCCATAGCCCGTCAGTGCGATGAGGCCGAGCGGCTGGCCCGAGCGCTGCGCCCGGAGCTGGCGCCCCAGCTCGTAGCCGTCCATCACCGGCAGGCCGAGATCGCAGATGGCGACCTCCGGGAGGAACGACTTCGCCTCGCGCAGCGCCTCCGCGGGATCGAAGGTGGCGCGAGCCTCATAGCCCAGCAGGCCCAGCGCCTCGGTGAGCGCCTCGGCGGCCTCCCGGTTGTCGTCGACGACCAGGAGCCGGGCGCGGTACTTGCTGGCCTCGAGCGGCGGGCGCTCCTCGGGCTGCGCGGGGGGCTGCGCGGCCTCCTGGAGCGGGAGCCGGACCGTGAACTCGCTGCCCTTGCCCATGCCCGCGCTGGCCGCTTCGACCCGGCCCCCGTGCAGCTCCACCAGGTTCTTCACCAGCGCCAGTCCGATGCCGAGCCCTCCCTGCTGGCGCTCGGCGGTCTGCGGGCCCTGGACGAACAGCTCGAACACCCGGGCGAGCAGCGAGCGCTCGATGCCGCGCCCGTTGTCCCGGATGCGCACGACGATGCCGTCGGGCTCGCGCTCCGCCACCAGCTCGATGTTTCCACCGCTGTCCGTGTAGCGCGCGGCGTTCGAGAGGAGGTTGGAGAAGACCTGCGCCAGCCGGTGGCGATCGCCGCTCAGTCGCAGCCCCACCCGAGGCACCTCCACGCGCAGCGTGTGCCGCTTCTCCTCGAGCAGGGGGCTGACCATCTCGATGGAGCGTGTGACGACGGTCGACAGCTCCAGCGGCTCGCGGTCGAGCTGGATCTTCCCTCGGGTGATGCGCGCCACGTCGAGCAGGTCATTCACCAGCCGCTGGAGCTGGTCCATCTGCCGCTCGATGACCTGGCGCTCGCGCCGGAAGACGACGTCGCCGGCGCGCAGCCGCATGAGCTCCAGGGCCGTGCGGATGGGGGCGAGGGGGTTGCGCAGCTCGTGGCTGAGCATCGCCAGGAACTCGTCCTTGCGGCGGTCGGCCTCGAGCGCCATCTGGTGCAGCTGCGCGTTCTCGATGGCGACCGCGGCCCGCTCGGCGATGGCCGTCACCAGCGTCAGGTCCTCCTGGGTGTAGGACCGGCCGAAGTCGTCCCGGGCCGCGAGCGCCAGGACGCCGATCACCCGCTCACCGCGCAGCAGCGGGACGGTGAGCGCGCTGCGCATGCCGACCTGCTGGATGAAGTCCACGTACGGATGGCCCGGCGGCAGGCGCCGCGCGACGGTGCTTGGGTAGTCCTCGAAGAGGTACCCCTGGCCCGTCCGGAACGTCTGGGCCAGCGGGTGGTCCGCGTCCTGGGGGAAGCGCGCCGCGCGGAACTCCGCCATCGTCCTCGCGGTCTGCTCGTCCCGGGCGGCTTCCGCCACCCGCTCGAGCCTGCCCTCGGGAGAGACGAGCGAGACCGAGGACATGTCCGCGAGCGTGGGCACGAGGAGCCTGACCAGCTGGTCGAGCGTCCGGGCGAAGTCCAGCGACGAGGACAGGATGCGGGAGGTCTCCGCGAGCAGGTGGAGGCGATCGGCCTGGCGTCGGGCCTCTTCCGCGGCGGCCTTCGCCTCGCGCAGGGCCTGCTCGCGCTCGGCGCTCTGGCGGACGCGCTCGGCGAACTGTCCCATCTGGCGCCCGAGCGCCTCGAAGACTTCCCGGGGCTCCTCCTCCTCGGTGAAGGTGGAGGTGCGGAAGAACTCCATGACGCCGATGAACTGCCCGCCAATCTCGATGGGGAAGGCGCCCCCCGAGCACAGGCCGGCCTGCTCCGCCGCCTGCCGCCGGCGGAACATGACCTCGATGCTCAGCTCCGGCACGAACACGGGCCGTCGGCTCCGCCACACGCTCCCGGGCAGCCCCTCGCCGAGGTGGAACGAGAGCTCGGCGCTGCGACGGGTGAAGGCATCCGCGCCGCCCGGCGAGGTGCTGTGGAAGGCCTGGAGCCGCAGGGAGGCGCTGTCGGGAGAGAGGCTCCACAGCTGCCCCACCTGGCAGCTCATCCCCGCGCAGATGGTGCGCAGGCACTCCGGGAGGGCCGCGTCCAGCGTCGTGGCATCGGCCAGCAGCCGGGCGATCTCGAGCTGCAGCGCGTGCTGTCGCGCGAGCTGTCGCCACTGCGACACATCCGAGACGAGGGAGAGGCAGAACGTCCGCCCATCTGGCAGCTCGACGAGGTGGGCCCAGAGCTGGACGTCGATGAGGCCCCGGTTCCGGGTCTGCCGGCGCGTGTCCACCCCGCGAATGTCGCCGCGCGCGAAGATTCTCTGGAGGTTGGCGACGAACTCCTCGCGGCGGTCGACGGGGATGGCCGGAAGGAACTGGCCGAGCACCTCTTCCGAGCTCCAGCCGAAGATGCGCTCCGCGGCGGGGTTCCAGAACTTCACGTGGCCCTGGGCGTCCAGCAGCATGATGGCCAGCGGACAGGCCCGGGCGATGGCGTCGAAGGTCTCCCGGGACAGGGGTAGCGCGGCCGCGACGGCCTCGACGATGGGTTGAACGGTCAAAGGAGAAGGAGCAGTCACGTGACGTCGCTGGAGGTGTATGTATCGCCTCCAGGCGGGACGTCGAGCCCCTCGGAGCCCGAACGTTCGGATTCGAGCGCTGGCGGGGGCGAGCGCCTACAGGACTACATGCTCCTTGTGCTCGCCGAAGACATCCCGCATGGCGTCGGAGATCTCCCCCAGCGTCGCGGAGGCCTTCACCGCGTCCAGGATGAGCGGGATGAGGTTCTCGTCGGCCGTGGCCGCGGCCTTGCGCAGGGCATCCACGGTGCGGGTCGCGGCGGCGTTGTCGCGCTCGGCCCGCAGCTTCTTCAGGCGCTCGGCCTGCACCCGCTCCACGTTCTCGTCCACGCGGAGCAGCCCTTGCGGCGGCGGCTCCTTGACCTGGAACTGGTTCACACCCACCACCACCGAGCGCTTCTCCTCCAGCTCGCGCTGGGCCTGGTAGGCGGCCTCCTGGATCTCGCTCTGCGGGTAGCCCTTGGCGATGGCCTGCACCATGCCGCCCATGTCGTCGATGCGGCGGATGTAGTCCTGGGCCTTCGCCTCCAGCTCGTCCGTCATGGCCTCCACGGCGTACGAGCCGCCCATGGGATCGATGATGTCCGCCACGCCGGACTCGTAGGCGATCACCTGCTGGGTGCGCAGCGCCAGCCGGGCGGCCTCCTCGGAGGGGAGCGCCAGCGCCTCGTCGCGGCTGTTGGTGTGCAGCGACTGCGCCCCGCCCATCACCGCCGCCAGCGCCTGGAGCGCCACGCGCACCACGTTGTTGTCCACCTGCTGGGCCGTCAGGGTGCTGCCGGCCGTCTGCGCGTGGAAGCGCAGCATCATCGAGCGCGGATCCTTCGCCTTGAAGCGCTCCTTCATGATGCGCGCCCACAGCCGCCGCGCCGCGCGGAACTTCGCCACTTCCTCCAGGAAGTTGTTGTGGACGTTGAAGAAGAAGGACAGGCGGCCGGCGAACTCATCCACCTGCAGGCCGGCCTCGAGCGCCGCCTCCACGTAGGCGATGCCGTCGGCCAGCGTGAAGCCGATCTCCTGGGCCGCCGTCGAGCCGGCCTCGCGGATGTGGTAGCCGCTGATGGAGATGGGGTTCCACTTGGGGATGCGCCTGGCGCAGAAGGCGAACAGGTTGGTGATGAGGCGCAGCGAGGGCTCGGGCGGGTAGATGTAGGTGCCGCGAGCCATGTACTCCTTGAGGATGTCGTTCTGCACCGTGCCGGAGAGCTGCTCCAGCGCCACGCCGTTCTTCTCGCCCACCGCCGCGTAGAGGCACAGGAGGATGGGGGCGGTGGCGTTGATGGTCATGGACGTGGACACGTCCGCCAGCGGCAGGCCCTTGAGCAGCACCTCCATGTCGCGGATGGAGGAGATGGAGACGCCCACCTTGCCCACCTCGCCCCGGGCGCGCGAGTGGTCCGCGTCCCGGCCCATCTGCGTGGGCAAGTCGAACGCCACGGACAGGCCCGTCTGCCCGGACTGCAGCAGGTAGTGGTAGCGCTGGTTGGCGTCCTCGGCGGTGCCGAAGCCGGCGTACTGGCGCATCGTCCAGAAGCGGCCGCGGTACATGGTGGGCTGCACGCCGCGGGTGAAGGGGTACTCGCCCGGGAAGCCGAGCTGACCGGTGTACTCGCCCTTCACGTCGTCCGGGGTGTAGACGGGCTTCATCTCCAGGCCGCTGGAGGTGGTGAAGGAGGGGTGGCGCTCGCCGCCCTTGGCCTTGGCCTTCTCGTAGATCTGCTTCTGCCAGCGGGCCTTCTCGTCCTTGATGTCGGCCATCACTCCACCACCACGAGCCTGGCGTTGTTCTCCACGGTGGAGCCCTCCTTGGCGAGCAGCTCCACCACCTTGCCGGCCTTGGGGCTCTTCAGCTCGTTCTCCATCTTCATGGCCTCCACCACCACCAGGCCCTGGCCCTCCTTCACCTCGTCCCCGAGCTTGACGAGCACCTTCACCACCTTGCCCGGCATGGGCGCGCTGATGACCTGCTTGCCCTCCGCGCTGAAGCCCGCCGAGCCCGCGCGCAGCCGCAGCCGGCGCTCGTCCGCCACGTCCACCCGGGTGACCTGGCCGCGCACCAGCACGCCCACCTCGTCGCCGTTCTCCTCGAACTCGACGGGGTAGGAGGTGCCGTCCACCAGCATGGACACCGCCCCATGGTCCAGCGTCAGCGCGTCCACCGTGTACGTCTTGTCCTGGAGCGTGAGCCGGTACTGGGTGCCACCCAGGTGCTCGATGTCCACCGGCACCGCTTCCTTCTGGCCCTGCAGCTTCGCGAAGTAACGCATGGAGTGTCTCGAGAGAGGAGGGGAGTGCTACCGCCGACGGGTGCGCAGGGCCAGCCGCCACGGGGACATGCCGCCCGTCCCCGTCGCCGCGCCGGCCTTGCCGGGCAGCGTCTTGGCGCGCTTCTGGTCCCGCTGGTGCGCGAACACCGCGCTGGCCAGCAGCGCCACCTCTTGCAGCTTCGGATCGTCCTGGCCCAGCAGCGCGTTGTGCTCGCGCGTCAGGAAGCTGGTGTCGTAGTCGCCGCCCACGAACTCCGGGTGCTCCACGATGGCCTTCAGGTAGCGCGTGTTGGTGGTGATGCCCTTGACCACGTACTCGCTCAGCGCCCGCCGGGCCCGCGCGATGGCCTCCGTGCGCGTCGGCGCCCACACGGACAGCTTGGAGATCATCGGGTCATAGAAGTTGGGCACCGTGTAGCCCGCGTACACGCCCGAGTCGTCCCGGACGTTGGGCCCGCCCGGCACGCGCAGGTACTGGATCTTCCCGGGGCTGGGCATGAAGTTGCGCGCCGGGTCCTCCGCGTAGATGCGGACCTCGATGGCGTGCCCGTGCGGCGTCGGCGCCTCCTGGAGGGGCAGCTTCTCGCCCTCGGCGACCTTGATCTGCAGCGCCACCAGGTCCAGCCCCGTCACCCACTCCGTGACGGGGTGCTCCACCTGGAGGCGCGTGTTCATCTCCAGGAAGTAGAAGTTGCGGTGCACGTCCACCAGGAACTCCACCGTCCCGGCGCCCACGTAGTTCACCGCCTTGGCGGCCTGCACCGCCACCGCGCCCATCTTCGCCCGCAGCTCCGGGGTGAGGATGGGGCTGGGCGTCTCCTCCACCACCTTCTGGTGGCGGCGCTGCGCCGAGCACTCGCGCTCGTTCAGGTGCACCGCATTGCCGTGCTGGTCCGCGAAGACCTGGATCTCCACGTGGTGGGGCTTCTCGAGGTACTTCTCGATGTAGACGGCGTCGTTGCCGAACGCGTTGAGGGCCTCGCCCTTGGCCCCGCGCCACGCGGAGGAGAAGTCCTTCAGGCCCTCCACCCGGCGCATGCCCTTGCCGCCACCGCCGCCGGCGGCCTTGAGCATGATGGGGAAGCCGATCTTCTCCGCGTACACCCGCGCCTCTTCCTCGGTGGCGATGGGCTCGGCCGTGCCGGGCACCACCGGCACCCCGGCCTTGATCATGTTCTGCCGCGCCCGCGTCTTCTCGCCCATGGCGTCCATGGCCGAGGCCGGCGGGCCGATGAAGGTGATGCCCGCCTTCTCGCACGCGCGCACGAAGGAGGCGTTCTCCGAGAGGAAGCCGTAGCCGGGGTGGATGGCGTCCGCGCCAGACTTCTTCGCCGCCTCGAGGATGCGCTCCTGCACCAGGTAGCTCTCGCGCGAGGGAGGCGGGCCGACGAAGTAGGCCTGGTCGGCCATGCGCACGTGCAGCGCGGAGCGGTCCGCCTCGGAGTAGACGGCCACCGTGGCGATGCCGAGCTCCTTGCAGGTGCGCATCACCCGGATGGCGATCTCTCCGCGATTGGCAATGAGGATCTTGCGAATCTTGGGCATGAGCGCCCTTTAGCACACGAGAGCGCCGGCTCGGTGAACGCCGTGCAGACTCACGGAGGGTGACTCCCCGCTCCGGAGCGGAGATAGTCTGCCCGCTTTGTCCTACCCTGGACTTCCGAGGAGCCTCATGTCCCTGCGTCGCTGGAGCCGCGCGCTGTCGCTGGCTGCCCTCGTGGTGGCGGGTTGCAAGTCCAACAGTCCGTCGTCCGCCTCCGCCCAGGACTCGGGCGCTCCCACCGCCGCCGCGGCTCCTGCGCCCGCGCCCAGCCCCGCGCCTGCGGCTCCCCCAGCGCCAGCCCCCGCACCCGTTCCTGCCTCCGGGCCCGCGGTGTCGTTCCTGCGGCCCACGGACCCCGAGCGCTGTGAGTGGGTGCGGCAGCCGCTGCCCTCGGGCGAGTCGACGGCCGTCTTCTCCTTCAACGGGGCGTGCGACCGGTCCATGGTGTCCTGGAGCCCGGATGGCAAGGAGGGGCTGGTGTTCACCTGGCCCTCGGGAGAGGGCGAGGTGCCCAGGGCCTGGCGGGTGGACCTGACGGCGCGCACCGGCAAGGCGCTGGACCTGAAGCCGCTGCCCGGAGGGAAGGATGCGGGCGGGCAGGACCAGCCGGCCATCGACCGGATCGTCTTCGACAAGCAGGGCCGGCCGGTGGCGCTCATCTCGGATGAGTACGTCTCGCGCGTCCCCGAGAAGGGGGCGGGTGGCAGGCAGTTCCTCACCTTCGAAGGCAAGCGCTACCCGGTCGGCGAGGGGGCCGAAGGCAGCCCTGGGCTGGCCCACGCGTACCGGTTCGAGGAGGGCGGCTGGAAGCGCATCGAGACGACGAGCACCACCTACGGGGCGGACCTCGCGTCGGGTGTCCTGGCACTCCAGGTGAACAAGGAGCTGCAGCCGCTCGCGAAGGCCTCGCCGGAGCACCACAACCCCGGCGAGGAGGCTCCGGCGCCCGCCGCGAAGAAGCTGGACCAGGCCTTCCCCGGGCTGGACGAGTCCGGACAGTGGATGACCCTCGCCACGCCCGGCGGCAAGCTCTACTACCGAGGCACACTGGGCGGAGAGTTCCTCTACCCGGGAGCCCCCATCGCGTGGGAGCAGGACGGGAAGTGGGTGGAGTTGGAGGGCCTGCTCGCCAGGCCGGATGACTACCTGGACATCGTGCTCCAGGAGGGGTGGCTGCTCGTCACCAACTTCGGGGGCACGCGCTCCGCCCAGGTCTGGGACACCCGGACGAAGGAATTGCTCGTGTCCGCGGAGGGGGCCAGTGCTCCCGCCTTCTGGCCGAAGACCGCGGGCCCGTGATGACACGTTCCATGGATAGGAGGATTTCTCTCGTGCGAAAAGCTCTTGGCCTCTGGGTCGCCGCGCTCCTGCTGGTGGGGTGCGAGGACAACAAGCTGATTACCCCTCCACCCACCGAGGCTCCCAAGCCGACGGCTCCCACGGAGGCCGCCCCGACCGAGGCCAGTCCCCCCCCCGCCGCGCCGAAGGTGCATGGCGCCACGGGTGTGGGGGACACCGAGCCCGCTCCGGAGCGAGGCCCGCCGAAGCCTGGCCAGGTGGCACCCACCGCGAGCGAGTGGGGCCGGAAGAGTGACGCGGATGGCGGGACGGCCACGGATGCGGGAGCGCCTG
Organism: Hyalangium gracile; assembly: GCF_020103725.1. NCBI lineage: Bacteria > Pseudomonadati > Myxococcota > Myxococcia > Myxococcales > Archangiaceae > Hyalangium > Hyalangium gracile. Next base: position 43,736 of record NZ_JAHXBG010000004.1, read on the forward strand.
TTCCCCGGGGAGGCCCTCGGCCGGGCGCCGCCAAGGGGCCGGGTCAGCCCTGAGGGGGCCCGGCGGACCGGTAGCGAACTGGTATGACAAGCAGACCAGTTCGGCCAGAGCGCGGCCCAGGCGAGCGGAGTCCCACCGCGAATGGGCCATCCCATCTGAGGTAGCATGGGTGGCGATGATCGATCTGCGCAGCGACACCTTCACCGTGCCGTCGCCCGAGATGCGGGCCCAGATGGCCAACGCCGAAGTGGGCGACGACTATTACGGTGAGGACAAGAGCGTCAACCGGCTGGAGCACTACTGCCGCGAGCTGTTCGGCAAGGAGGCCGCGGTCTTCACCACCAGCGGGATGCTGGCGAACCAGCTCGCCATCATCTCCCAGGTGTCCCGCGGCAACGAGGTGGTGACGGAGTACAACTACCACGTCAACCTCTACGAGAGCGCCCAGCACGCCTCGTTCTGCCACGTGGTGCTCAACGGCCGGGAGACGGTGGACGGCGTCCTCCGGGTGCCGGATGTCCTCCGGGCCATCGAGTCCAAGCCGCGCGAGAGCACCTACTCCCAGGTGGAGCTGGTGACGCTGGAGAACACCATCAGCTTCCGTCAGGGACAGGTGTTCCCGCTGGAGGAGATCCAGAAGCTGCGGCGCTTCACCTCCGAGCGGGGCATCCGCCTGCACCTGGACGGCGCGCGCCTGTTCCATGCGCACCTGGCCACGGGCATCCCGCTGGCGGCGTGGGCGGCCGAGGTGGACACCATTGGCGTCTGCTTCTCGAAGGGCCTGGGGGCGCCGTTCGGCTCGATGCTGATGGGCTCCAAGGACGTCATCGAGCGGGCTCGCCGCTACCGCGTGTGGTACGGCAGCGGCTTCCACCAAGTAGGAGTCTGCGCGGAGGCCGCGTACTTCGCGCTGACGCGGCAGATGGACCGGCTCAACGAGGACCATCGCCTCACCCGGCTGCTGGCCGAGAAGCTGGCGGACGTGCCGGGCCTGGGCGTCAAGCCGGAGACGGTGCGGACGAACATGATCTTCATCGACCTGGCGGGGGCGCGGATGACCGCCGAGGCGTTCGAGGCGCGCTGCAAGGACCTCGGGCTGCTGGTGCTGACGTTCCCGCCCAACCGGATCCGGCTGGTCGTCTCCCGGCTCGTCAACGAGGCGGATGTGCTCAACGCCGCGCGCATCCTCCGGCAGCTGGGCGCGGACCTCGCCTGATCGACTGAAGGTTTCGTCCGCTCCTCAGCTCCCACTCGCGGAAGCCGCTTCATGAGCCCGTCCCAGATCTCCCTGCCGAGGACGTTCGTCCATCACCTCCAGAGCCAGGCGGAGCGGCGTCCCACGCGTCGGGCCTTCCTCTATCTGGAGCGTGGCGAGACGGAGGGGCCGGAGCTCACCTATGCCCAGCTGGACCAGCGGGCCCGGGCCGTGGCGGCCAGCCTGCAGGGGCGGCTCGCTCCGGGGGACCGGGCGCTGCTGCTGTGTCCGCAGGGGCTGGACTTCCTCTGCGCCTTCCTGGGCTGCCTGTACGCCGGGGTGATCGCCGTTCCGGCCTATCCGCCGCGCGCGAACCACAACCTGCTGCGGATCCGCGCGATCGCGAAGGACTGCCAGCCCCGAGCCATCCTGGCCACGCGCAAGGTGCTGACCACCAGCGGCGCCGTGCTGAAGGAGCTGCCCGAGCTGGCGGCGACCGAGATGATCCCGGTGGATGCCATCGAGCCAGGGGCCGCCGACGCGTGGCGCAGGCCGGAGCTGGGCCCCGACACGCTGGCGTTCCTGCAGTACACCTCCGGCTCGACGGGGCTGCCCCGGGGCGTGATGGTCAGCCACGAGAACCTGCTCCACAACGAGGAGCTGATCCGGCGGGGCTACGAGCACACGGACGAGACGGTCATCGTCAGCTGGCTGCCGCTGTTCCATGACATGGGGCTCATCGGCTGCGCGCTCCACGGGGTGTACCTGGGCGGCTCCTGCATCCTCATGTCGCCGGTGGACTTCATCCAGAAGCCGGTGCGCTGGCTGAGCGCGGTGTCCCGCTACCGGGCGACCTCGAGCGGAGGGCCGAACTTCGCCTATGACCAGTGCGTGCGCCGCGTCACCCCCGAGCAATGCCAGGGGCTGGACCTGAGCGGCTGGAAGGCGGCGTTCAGCGGCGCCGAGCCCATCCGCTCGCTCACGCTGCGGCGCTTCGCGGAGATGTTCCGTCCCCAGGGCTTCCTGCCGGATGCGTACTACCCCTGCTATGGCCTGGCCGAGTCGACGCTGTTCGTCACGGGCGCCGTCATCGGGCAGGCGCCCGTCGTGCGAGAGCTCGATGCCGAGGCGCTCCGGGCGCACCAGCCCCGCCCGGCGGCGGCGGGCACGCTGGAGCGGGTGTCCCTGGTGGGCTGTGGCCATCCCCGTGGGGATCTGCGGGTGGAGATCGTCGAGCCGGACACGCGGCGGCGGTGCGCGGCGGGCCAGGTGGGGGAGATCTGGGTCTCCGGGCCCAGCGTGGCGCGGGGCTACTGGGAGCGCCCGGAGGCCACCCAGGAGACCTTCGGCGCGGAGCTGGCGGACGGAGACCCCGCGAGGTTCCTGCGGACGGGGGACCTGGGCTTCTTCGAGCAAGGCAGCCTGTTCATCACCGGGCGGCTCAAGGACCTGGTCATCCTCCGAGGCCGGAACCACTACCCGCAGGACCTGGAGTGGACCGTGGAGCAGAGCCATGCCGCGCTCCGCCCCGGGTGTGGCGCGGCGTTCTCGGTCGAGGTGGAGGGTGAGGAGCGGCTGGTGGTGGTGCAGGAGGTGGAGCAGCCCGCCCGGACGGATGTCGAGGCGGTGGCTCGGGCCGTCCGACGTGCCGTCTCCCGGCTCCACGAGGTGACGCCCTACGCCGTGGTGCTCATCAAGCCGGGTGGCCTGCCGAAGACGTCGAGCGGCAAGGTCCAGCGCCGCGCCTGCAAGGCGTCGTACCTGAAGGGTGAACTGGAGCTCGTCGGGGAGAGCCTGCTCCGGGAGGCGGAGTCGCTCGACTACGAGGTGGCGCCGCTGTCCCGGGCGCTGCTGCTGGAGCAGCCCGAGGAGGCCCGCCGCTCCTTCCTGATGGAGCGCCTGCGGCAGCACGTGGCGCGAGCCCTGCGCGTCGTGCCCGAGGAGGTGCCTCCGGACCAGCCGCTCACCGCGCTGGGCGTGGACTCGCTCTCGATCGTGGAGCTTCGGAACCAGCTGGAGGCGGTGCTGTCGCTGCGGCTCTCGCACTCGTTCTTCCTGCAGGAGGTGACGCTGGAGTCCCTGGCGGACCGACTGCTCGCGTCCCTGGGCGAGGCGTCGTCCTCCGTCTCCGCGCCCGCGCGAGAGGGGGCTCGGGAGGTGTTCCCGTGCTCCTACGGGCAGCGGGCCCTGCTGTTCGAGCAGCAGTGGGCGCCCAGGAGCACGGCGTACAACGTGTCCGTGGCGGCGCGCATCCGCTCGCAGGTGGAGGTGAAGGCGTTCCAGCGCGCGATCGCGCAGCTCATGCGGCGCCACCCCGCGCTGAGGACTACCTACGAAGTCGTGGGGGGCGAGTGGGTCCAGAAGGTCCACGCCGAGCCGCCGCTCCCCTTCGAGCACCGGGAGGTCGCCGACTGGACTCCGGAGGCTCGGATGGCCTGGCTGGAGGAGCAGGCGCACTCGCCGTTCGAGCTGGCGCACGGGCCCGTGTTCCGGGTGGCGCTGCTGACGGCTCGGAGGGATGAGCACCTGCTGCTGCTGTCCGCGCACCACGTGGCCGTCGACATGTGGTCCCTGACGATCCTGCTGGACGAGCTGGGCCAGCTCTATCCCGCGGAGCGGGCGCGAGGAGAGAGTCCGCTCGAGCCGCTCACCGCGGGCTACGAGGACTTCGTCCGGTGGCAGCAGCGGTGGCTCGCGGAGCCGGCCGGTGAGCAGTCGTGGGCCTATTGGAAGGAGCGGCTGTCGGGCCACACGCCGGTGCTGGCGCTGCCCGCGGACCGGGTGCGCCCTCGGGTCTGGTCCGCCCAGGGCGGCAAGCACGCCTTCACGCTCCCGGAGGCGCTCACCGAGTCGCTCCGAGCGCTCTGCCGGGCGCAGGGCACGACGCTCCACACGACCTTGCTGGCGGCCTACGTGGCGCTGCTCCACCGCTACACGGGGCAGGAGGACCTGGTCGTGGGCTCGCCCGCGTCGGGGCGCAGCCGGGCGGAGTTCGAGGACGTGGTCGGGTACTTCGTCAACCCGGTGCCCATCCGTACGCGCTGCGACGGGAGCGCGAGCTGGCTGTCGCTGCTCGCGGGGACGCGGCAGGCGATGCTGGAGGCCCTGGATCATCAGGACTATCCGCACCCGCTCCTGGTGCAGCGGCTGGGGCTGGCGAGAGAGGCTGGTCGAGCGCCGCTCTTCCAGACCCTGTTCGCGCTGCTGAAGCCGCCTCGCGGCGCGGCGGAGACGCTGGGTGCCTTCCTCGTGGCGGAGGAGGGAGGGCGGATGGACCTGGGAGGGCTCGAGCTCGAGTCGCTCCGCCTGGGCCAGCGCGCCGCGCAGTTCGATCTGTGCCTCACCCTGGTCGAGCAGGGCCGCCGGCTTTTGGGCTCGTTCGAGTTCAGCACCGACCTGTTCGAGCGGGAGACGATCACCGCCATGGCCGGGCACTTCCAGCGACTGCTGGAGTCGCTCGTGGCGAACCCGGCGGCGCCGGTGTCCCGGCTGGAGCTGCTCACGGACGAGCAGAAGGCCGCGCTGGTGCGCCAGGGGCTGCGCTCCGTGGACTGGCCACGAGAGCTGCGCGTGCACGAGCTGCTGGAGCGCCAGGCGAGCCAGAAGCCCCAGGCGGTCGCGCTGGTCAGCGGTACGCAGCGGCTCACCTATGGAGAGTTCGAGGCCCGAGCGAACCAACTGGCGCACACCCTCCTGAGGCGAGGACTGCGCCGGGGCGGGCTCGTGGGCATCCTGCTGGAGCGGGGAGTCGATGCCCTGGTGGCGATGCTGGGGGTCATGAAGGCGGGAGGCGCCTTCCTGCCGCTGGATGGCTCGGTGCCGCGCGAGCGCCTCGCGGCCATGCTGGACACTCCGCGCCTCACGACCCTGGTGACCCGGCAACGGTGGAGGGACTCGCTGCCCTCCAGCCGGGCCAGCATCCTCGATCTCGACGCGGAGGTTTCCGTCCTCGCGCAGGCGCCGAGGGAGGCGCCGAGGGTGCCGGTCTCCCCGGAGGACCCGGCCTACGTCATCTTCACCTCGGGAACCACGGGCACACCGCGAGGCGTGCTGGTGTCCCATGGCTCCGTCATCAACGCGGCCTACGTCTGGAGGGACTACTACCGGCTGGAGCAGCTCGAGGCGGTGAGCCTCCAGCTGAGCAGCTTCGCCTTCGACATCTTCGTGGGCGATCTGATGAAGGTCCTCATCAGCGGAGGCCGGCTGGTGATCTGCCCGGAGGAGACGCGGCTCAACCTTCCGGAGCTCGCCGCGCTGATTGACCGGGAGCGCATCACCTTCCTGGATGCGGCGCCCTCGCTGGTGCTCCCGCTGATGGAGGAGAGCCATCGCCAGAAGTGGCCGCTCGGGACGCTGAAGGTCGTCATCCTGGGAGGAGAGGCCATCGACCTGGAGCGGTTCCGGGCGCTGAAGGAGCGCCTGGGGGCGCAGGCGCGGGTCGTCGCGGCCTATGGCATCACCGAGACCACCGTGGATTCGAGCTGCTACGAGCTCGATGCCTCCGTGCCCACGGGAACCTCCGGCTACGTGCCGCTGGGGCGGCCGCTGCCCAACACCCGCCTCTACATCCTGGACGAGCAGCTCTCCCCCCAGCCGGAGCGCGTCATCGGCGAGCTCTACATCGCCGGGCCGGGCGTGGCGCTGGGCTACCTCGATCAGCCGGCCCTCACCGCGCAGCGCTTCCTGCCGGACCCGTTCTTCCCCGGCGAGCGGATGTACCGCACCGGCGATCTCGCCCGCTGGCTCGGCGGCGCCGTCGTGGAGTTCCGCGGTCGGCGCGACCATCAGGTGAAGATCCGGGGCTTCCGGATCGAGCCCGGGGACATCGAGTCCAACCTGCTGCAGCACCCCCACGTGGCCGGGGCGGTGGTCATCCCCTGGGAGGATGCCCAGCGGGAGCGACGCCTGGCCGCCTACGTCGTCGCGCGGGAGGGCACCACGCTCCAGCTCGAGGAGGTGCGCGCCTTCCTGAAGCAGCGCCTGCCCGAGTACATGGTGCCTTTCACGATGCAGCAGCTCCAGGCGCTTCCGCTCACCTCCAACGGCAAGGTGGATCGACGGGCTCTGCCGCCGCCGGATCCCTCGCAGGCCGTGGGGAAGCCCGCCTATGTTGCTCCCACCACGCCCCTGGAGCAGCGCATCGCCTCCATCTGGTCGGAGCTGCTGGGCGTGGAGCGGATTGGCGTGCAGGACAACTTCTTCGAGCTGGGCGGGCACTCGCTGCTGGCGACACAGCTCGCGTCGCGGCTCCACGAGGCCCTCGCGGTGGAGATCCCCCTGAGCATGCTGTTCGAGTCCCGCACGGTCGCGGAGCTGGCTCGCGCCATGGCGCGGCTCCAGCGCGAGGCGGTGGGCCAGGCGCCCGAGCCCGTCCTCGAACGTGCCGCCGGAGACTCCGAGGCTCTGCTGGAGCGGCTGGACGAGCTCTCCGAGGCCGAGCTGGATGCCCTGCTCGCCCGTGAGGGGCTGAAGTGATGTCCGGCTCCGTGTCCACGAGCGCCCAGGGCGTTCCCAGCGGCATCCGGACGTTCCTCATCGCCTGGCTGGGGCAGGTGATCTCCGCGACGGGGGCGCGGATGACGAACTTCGTGCTGAGCCTCCACGTGTATCAGCGCACGGGCTCCGTCACGCAGTTCGCGCTCACGTCGCTGTTCACGGTGCTGCCCACGGTGCTGCTCTCCCCCGTGGCGGGCGTCTACATCGATCGAGGAGACCGGCGCCGCGCGCTGCTGCTCAGTGAGTGCGGCTCCGGGGTGTGCACGCTGGTGTTGCTGGGCGCGCTGCGGTTCGGGGAGCTCTCGATCTGGCACATCAACCTCGCCGTGGCGGCCATCTCCACCTTCAGCGTCTTCCAGGTGCCGGCGTTCGCCTCCGCCACGACGCTGCTGGTCCCGCGAGAGCACCTGGGCCGCGCCACGGGCCTGGTGCAGATGGGGGAGGCCATCGCGGAGCTGCTCTCCCCGGCCCTGGCCGGCGTGCTGGTGGTCTCGCTCGAGCTGCGAGGGATCCTCCTGATCGACGTGGTGAGCTACGCCGTCGCGCTGCTGCTCCTGCTGTCCGTGCGCATCCCCCGGCCCGCAGCCTCCCAGGAGGCGCAAGCGGCGAGCAGCTCGTTGCTGGGCGAGGCCACCTACGGCATGAGCTACATCCGCGAGCGCCAGGGTTTGCGCGGGCTGATGGTCATCCTGTGGGTGAGCAGCTTCGGGGTTCAGGTCGTCTGGACGCTCCTGACGCCCTTGCTGCTGAGCTTCACGACGGAGGCGGTGCTCGGCACCATCCTCTCCGTCAGCGGAGTGGGGATGCTGGCGGGCAGCGTGCTCATGAGCGTGTGGGGCGGGCCCTCCCGGCTGGTGTACGGGGTGCTGGGCTTCCTGCTGCTGCAGGGGGTGGTGCTGTTCTCCGGAGGCCTGCGGCCCTCCGTCCCGCTCGTGGCGAGCGCGGCCTTCGTCTTCTGCTTCTGCATGCCGTTCATCAACGGCTGCAACGTGGCCATCTGGCAGCGGAAGGTGGAGCCCTCCGTGCAGGGCCGTGTCTTCGCGGTGCGGCGCATGGTGATGACCACCGCCGGCCCGGTGGCCTACCTGCTCGCGGGGCCGCTCGCGGATCGCGTGTTCGAGCCGCTCCTGGCACCGGGCGGCGCGCTGGCGGCGAGCGTCGGCCAGGTGATTGGCACGGGGACCGGGAGAGGCATCGGCCTGATGTTCCTCCTGCTCGGGGTGGGCACGGTGCTGACGGCGGTGCTCGGGTATCTGAACTCCGGGCTGCGTCAGGTGGAGGCCACGCTGCCGGATGCAGTCCCGGAGGATCTCCACGCCCAGCTCTCCCAGCGCTGAAGGCCCGCGCCGGGCTCTCGCTCGCGGCTACTCGCCCGTGGCCTGCCGGATGGCCTTCTGGAGGTGCTGGAACGTGCCCTGGGAGCTCTCGATCATGCGCTTGCTCAGCTGCACGCCGCCGCAGCGGTACTCATAGGCGCGCTTCTGCTCGGCGCTGTGGAAGTAGGTGAGCATCAGGTTGGGGCCCACCTCGTAGTGGACCTCCAGCCCCGTGATGCTGAACCCCTGCTTCAGCTTGGCGATGATGACCGCGTTGTTGCTGGGGGCGTGGGTACTCTGGATGCGGTGGAAGCCCAGCGCCCGGGTGTAGGCGATCAGCCGCTGGATGAAGGCGCTGTAGAGCCCCTTCCTTCGGTAATCTGGATGGATGACGCTCAAGTCCATCAGATAAGCGTCCTCCTGCTGCTGGCGGCCGATGAACATGGCGGCCACCCGGTCTCCGTCCATCGCGCAGAAGTAGTCCACCCAGGGCATGGCCCTGGCGGAGGCAATCACCTGCTTGCGCGCGGCGCGCTCCTGCTCGCTGAGCAGCCCGGCACCCGCGAAGAACAGCTCCTCCGGGAAGTGGGGCTGTAGCTCCCGGAGGTACACTTCCCACCACGCCTCGCGCTCGAGGAGCTTCAGGGTATAGCGGTCCAGCAGCTTCTCGCTCAGGTGCGCGTCGCGGATCGGGCGTGCCCACGCCCAGCTCTCATCCATCATCGTCATGGCTCGGGGGAAAGCGCTCGCACGGAGCGCTTGCGGCGGTGAAGGGTGGGGAGAGTCACCACCTGAAATCCATGCGTGTTCCTATGGTATTTCGAGAGCCCTGTCACGTCTCAGCACGTGGGGGGCCGCCCTCGGCGAGAGGGGCGCGCCCGGTCGAAGGTTGATTGAGGAAAAAAATGAGCCGCGATGATCAGTCTCCTGGTGCCCTCTCGGTGGAGGAGAAGCGCGCGCTGCTGCGCAAGGCACTGAGTGAGCGCTCCGAGAAGGCCCGGACTGCACCGCTCTCGTTCGGACAGCAGCGGCTGTGGCTGCTGGACACGCTGGAGCCTGGAGGAAGCGCGTACAACATCCCCGCGGCGCTGCGGCTGGTGGGCGCGCTGGACGTGAGCGCGCTGGAGCGCAGCCTGCGCGAGGTGCTGCGGCGGCACGAGGTGCTGCGCTCGCGCATCGTCACGGTGGAGGAGCAGCCTCAGCAGCAGGTGGTGCCGAGCGGCCCGTTCTCCCTGACGGTGACGGACCTGGGCGGGATGGAGCCCGAGGCGCGCGCGGCCGAGGTGCGGCGTCGCGCGGAGGCCGAGGCCCGGCGGCCCTTCGAGCTGGGACAGGCGCCGATGCTGAGGGCGGAGGTGCTGCGGCTGGGGCCTTCCGAGCACGTGCTGCTGCTCACGCTGCACCACATCGCCGCGGATGCCTGGTCGACGGACGTGCTGCTGCGCGAGCTGGGCGTGCTCTATCCGGCGTTCAAGGCCGGGCTGTCCTCGCCGCTGCCGGACCTGCCCATTCAATACGCGGACTTCACCCGGTGGCAGCGTGAGCGCCTCCGTGGCGAGCGGCTGGAGCGCCTCGTGGCGCACTGGCGCGAGCGGGTCGGGGCACAGCCGACGCTGCTCCAGCTCCCCACCGACAGGCCCCGGTCCGCGCGTCCAGGCTTCGAGGGCGCGCTGCACACGTTCCGGGTGCCCGCCCCGCTGGCCGAGGCGCTGCGGAGCCTGAGCAGGCAGCAGAACGTCACGCTGTTCATGACGCTGCTGTCCGCGTTCAACGTGCTCCTGCACCGCTATACCGATGCCGAGCGGGTGCTGGTGGGCTCGCCCATCGCCGGGCGCACCCGGCTGGAGACCGAGCAGCTCATCGGCTTCTTCGTCAACATGCTGGCGCTGTCGACGGATGTGTCCGGCAACCCGAGCTTCCTGGAGCTGCTGGCGCGGGTGCGGAGCGTCACGGTGGACGCGTACGAGCACCAGGAGCTGCCGTTCGAGCAGCTCGTCGAGGCAGTGCAGCCCGAGCGCCGGGAGGGCGGCAACCCGCTGTTCGAGGTGGTGTTCCACATGGACACCCCGCCGCTCGCGGGCCGCAGGCTGGGCGATCTGGAGATCAGCCTCCTGGAGTTCGAGCGGGGCAGCGCCAAGTTCGACGTGACGCTGTCGATGATGGACACGGGCTCGGAGCTGGTGGGGACGATCGAGTACCGGACCGGGCTGTTCGACGCGGCGACCATCTCCCGCATGGCCGGCCACTACGTGACGGTGCTGGAGGCCGTGGCGGCGCGGCCGGAGCTGCGCATCGAGTCCATCCCGCTGCTGAGCGCGGCCGAGCGTCGGCAGCTGCTGGACGGTTGGAACGACACCGCCACCGACGTCCCGCTGGAGCCCTGCGTCGTCTCGATGTTCGAGGCGCAGGCCGCCCAGGTGCCGCAAGCGCTCGCGGTGACCGATGGCGCGCGGTCGCTCACCTATGAGGCGCTGAACCGGCAGGCCAACCAGCTCGCGCACCACCTCCGCGCGCTGGGCGTGGGCCCGGATGTTCCGGTGGGGCTCCACCTGGAGCGCTCGATCGAGCAGCTCGTCGGGTTGCTGGCCATCCTCAAGGCGGGTGGGGCCTATGTGCCGCTCGATCCTTCGCACCCGAAGGGGAGACTGGCGCACATCCTCTCGGAGACGGGGATGCCGGTGGTGCTGTCCCGCCGTTCCCTGGCGGAGCAGCTGCCCGAGCTGCCGGTCCAGGTGTTGTGCATCGATGCGATGCCGGCGGAGCTCGGCTCCCGGCCAGAGCACAATCTGGAGGCGCGGGCCGGTGCGGACAACCTGGCCTACATCCTCTACACCTCCGGCTCCACCGGGCGGCCCAAGGGCGTGATGATTCCGCACCGAGGGCTGACCAACTACCTGCGCTGGGGGCTGGGCTACTACGGCGCGGAGGGGCAGGGCGCTCCGGTCCAGTCTCCGCTGAGCTTCGACCTGACGGTGACCAGCCTGCTCACGCCGCTGCTTTCCGGCAAGCGCGTGGTGCTGTGTGATGAGGAGGCCAGTGGCACGGGGCTCAGCGCGTGGCTGCGCGCGAACGCGGACTTCAGCCTGGTGAAGCTGACGCCCGCCCACCTGACCCTGCTCGAGCACGAGCTGAAGCCCGAGGACGTGGTGGGCGCCGCTCGGGTGATGGTGATCGGCGGCGAGGCGCTGTCGGCCGAGCAGCTCGAGTTCTGGAGGCATCATGCCCCCCACACGCGGCTGATCAACGAGTACGGCCCGACCGAGACGGTGGTGGGCTGCTGCATCCACGAGGTGCCCGCGCAGGGGACGCTGGAGGGGCAGGTCCCCATCGGGCGCCCCATCGCGAACACCCAGCTCTATGTCCTGGGCCGCGCGATGGAGCCAGTGCCAACGGGCGTCCCGGGCGAGCTCTATATCGGTGGCGCGGGCGTGGCGCGGGGGTATCTGGCGCGTCCAGACCTGAGCGCGGAGCGGTTCGTTCCGGATCCGTTCTCCCGGACGCCCGGCGCGCGGCTGTACCGCACCGGAGATCTCGTGCGCTACCAGCACGACGGCACGCTGGTGTACCTGGGCCGCATCGATCGTCAGGTGAAGATTCGAGGCTTCCGCATCGAGCTCGAGGAGATCGAGACGGTGCTGGCGGGAGCACCGGCCGTGCGCGAGTGCGCCGTCATCACCACGGAGCGTCTGGAGAGTGGCATGGCGCTGGTCGCCTTCGCGGCGATGCCGCAGCCCTCCCCGAGCACCGAGCGGCAGCTGCTGGAGCACCTCAAGGCCCACCTGCCGCCGTACATGGTGCCGTCCTACCTCCAGGTGCTCGAGGCGCTTCCGCTGACCGAGAACGGCAAGGTCGATCGGCGCGCTCTGGCCGTGCTCGCGCGCGACGCCCGGCCGACGGAGGCGGAGGGTGCCGCTCCACCCCAGACTCCGACGGAGGAGCTGCTGGCCGGCATCTGGGCGCAGGCGCTGGGGCACGGCCGGATCGGCCGGAACCAGAGCTTCTTCGAGATCGGCGGGCACTCGCTGCGCGCGGTGCAGGTGCTCTCTCACGTCCGGAAGCTGTTCCAGGTGGAGCTGCCTCTCCGCGTGCTGTTCGAGACGCCGACCCTGGCCGGGCTGGCCCGGCGGATCGACGCGGAGAAGCGGGCCCAGGCCGAGGCTCCTCCGCCGCCGGTGGTGCTCGCTCGGCGGGACGAGCGGCTCCCACTCTCCTTCGCGCAGCAGCGGCTGTGGTTCCTGGATCAGCTCGAGCCTGGCAGCGCGACTTACAACATCCCGGCGGCGCTCCACCTCCGAGGTGCCCTGGAGGCGGCCGTGCTCGAGCGGGCGTTCGCCGAGATCCTCCGACGGCACGAGGCCCTGCGCACCACGTTCGACCACCAGGATGGCGAGCCGTTCCAGCGCGTCCATGCCGAGCTGCCGTTCCAGCTGCACCGCGTGGACCTGACCGGGCTCTCTCAGGCGGAGCGGATGGAGGAGGCGGTCCGCCAGGGCACGGCCGATGCCTCGCGCCCGTTCGATCTGCGCGCGGGCCCGCTGCTGCGCGCCACGCTGTTCCGACTCGATGAGCGGGAGCACTTCCTGCTGGTGAACATGCACCACATCGTGTCCGACGGCTGGTCCATCGGCGTGCTCATGCAGGAGGTGTCCGCGCTGTACAACGGGCTCGCTCACGGCCAGCCGCCGAAGCTGGAGCCCCTGCCGTTCCAGTACGCGGACTTCGCCTCCTGGCAGCGTACCTGGATGCAGGGCCAGCTCCTGGAGCGGCAGCTGTCCTGGTGGCGCTCGCGCCTGGATGGCGAGCTGCCCGTGCTGAACCTGCCGACGGACCGCCCCCGTCCCAGCGTCCAGACGTACCGGGGCGAGACGCTGGCGATGACGCTCGACGCGGCGCTCGTGGAGCAGCTGCGGAGACTGAGCCAGCGCTCGGGCGCGACGCTGTTCATGACGCTGCTGTCCGCCTTCAAGGTGCTGCTGTACCGCTACAGCGGCCAGGAGGACATCGTGGTCGGCGTGCCGGTGGCCGGCCGGACGCAGGCGGAGTTCGAGAAGCTCATCGGCTTCTTCGTCAACACGCTGCCGATCCGCTCGGACCTGTCGGGCGCTCCCACCTTCCAGGCGCTGCTGGAGCGCATCCGGGGCACGACGCTGGAGGCCTACGCGCACCAGGACGTGCCCTTCGAGAAGCTGGTGGAGGTGTTCCAGCCGGAGCGCAGCCTCAGCCACTCGCCGCTGTTCCAGGTGGTGTTCACGATGGACAACGCCACCTCCGCCACCCTGGAGCTCCAGGGGCTGGAGTGGCGTGCGCTGCCGCTGGAGAACCACACGGCGAAGTTCGACCTGACGATGGCGGTGGCCGAGTCCCCCCACTCGCTGTCGCTCAGCCTGGAGTTCAACTCCGACCTGTTCGACGCCGGGACGATGCAGCGCCTGCTGGGGCACTACCGCACCGTGCTCGAGGCGGTCGCCACGGATGCGACGCAGAGCATCACTCGACTGCCGCTGCTCACGCCCGAGGAGCGGCACCAGCTGGTGATGGAGTGGAACCAGACCGAGCACCCACTGCCGGAGCGCTGCGCGCACGAGCTCATCTCCGAGCAGGCCCGTAGGACGCCCGAGGCCATCGCGGCGGTGAGCGGCTCGCAGAGCATCACCTATGCGCGGCTGGAGGAGCAGGCCGGGAAGCTCGCCGTGGCGCTGCTCCAGGTGGGCGTCGCTCCGGATGCGATGGTGCTGCTGCTGTCGGACCGCGGCATCGAGCTGCTCAGCGCCGTGCTGGGCATCTTCCAGGCCGGCGGCGCGTACATCGCGCTCAACCCGACGCACCCGGTGAGCCGGCACCTGGAGTTCCTCCAGCAGAGCCGCAGCCGCGTCATCGTGGCATCGCGCGCGTACGCGGTGATGGCCCAGGAGATCGCTCGGGCGGCGGGGGCGGCGCAGCCGAGCGTCCTCATCATCGAGGACGTGCTCGCCGCGCCTCGTGTCTCCGCACCGGCGCCGACGCGGGGCACTCGCCTGTCGGACCTGGCGTATGCGTTCTTCACCTCGGGCTCCACCGGCACGCCGAAGGGGGCGATGATCGAGCACCGGGGCATGCTCAACCACCTGTCGGCCAAGAACCATGACCTGGGGCTGAAGGCGGGGGATGCGGTCGTCCAGAACGCCTCGCAGTGCTTCGACATCTCGGTGTGGCAGATGCTCTGCCCGCTGCTGGTGGGCGGGCGCACGGTCATCGTGGATGACGAGATCGCCAGCGACGCGGGCGCGCTCCTGCGCGCGGTGGATGCGCACGGCGTCTCCATCTTCGAGACGGTGCCCTCGATGCTGCGGGCGATGCTCGAGGTGCTGGAGGCCCAGCCGGAGGCGGAGCGTCCCCGCTTCCAGGCGCTGCGGTGGCTCATCTCCAACGCCGAGGCCCTGCCTCCCGAGCTGTGCCAGCGCTGGTTCCGGCTCTATCCGCACATCCCGATGATCAACACCTACGGGGCGACGGAGTGCTCGGACGACACCAACCACTTCCACATCCTCGAGGCCCCCCAGACGGACATGCCGTACATGCCGCTGGGGCGGCGGCTGATCAACATCCGGCTGTACATCGTCGACGCGCACCTCAACCCGGTCCCGCTGGGAGTCCCGGGGGAGATCTGCCTGGCTGGCATCTCGGTGGGGCGCGGCTACCTCAACGATCCGGAGCGCACGGCGAAGGCCTACATCACCGATCCGTTCGTGGCGACGCCCAGCCGCATGTACCGGACCGGCGACATCGCTCGGTACCACTCGGACGGGCAGATCGAGTTCCTGGGTCGCCGCGACCACCAGGTGAAGATCCGCGGCTACCGGGTCGAGCTGGGAGAGATTGAAGCGACGCTGCTGGACGCGCCCGGCGTCAACACCGGCGTGGTGGTCGTCCGAGGCGAGTCGGGCGGCGCCCCCCGGCTGGTGGCCTATCTGGTTCCCCAGGCGGGAGCGACGCTCCAGCCCGGGGCGCTCAAGGAGCACGTCAAGGCACGGCTGCCGGAGTACATGGTGCCGTCCGCCTTCGTCATCCTCGACGCGCTGCCGCTCAACTCCAACGGGAAGGTGGATCGCCGCCGCCTGCCGGCGCCCACGTCCGCCGACCTGGCGCTCTCGGAGGCCTTCGAGGCGCCGCGCACGCCGACCGAGGAGCTGGTGGCGGGCATCTTCGCGCAGGTGCTCCACGTGGAGCGGGTGGGAGCCTCGGACCACTTCTTCGAGCTGGGCGGGCACTCGCTGCTGGCCACCCAGGTCATCTCCCGCGTGCGGCGCATGTTCCAGGTGGAGCTGCCCATCCGCGCGCTCTTCGAGGCGCCGACGGTGTCGGCCCTGGCGGAGAGGGTGGAGGTGGCGCGTCGCGCGGAGACGATGCCGGCCGTGCCTCCGCTTCGCCCCGTGGCTCGGGACCAGGCGCTGCCGCTCTCGTTCGCGCAGCAGCGGCTGTGGTTCCTGGCCCAGCTGGAGCCGGGCAGCGCCTCCTACAACATCCCGGTGGCCGTGCGGATCTCCGGCCCGCTGGAGCCCGCTCGGCTGGAGCGGAGCCTCAACACGGTGGTGCAGCGCCATGAGGCGCTCCGGACGGGCTTCATCGTCCGGGACGAGGTGCCCTATCAGCGCATCGAGTCCTCGCTCCACCTCCCGCTCGAGCAGGTCGACCTGTCGGCGCTCGCGGGGGAGGAGCGGGAGGTCCAGCTCCAGCAGCTGCTCACCGAGGCGGCGGCCCGGCCCTTCGAGCTCACCCGCGCGCCGCTGCTGCGCACGGTCCTGTACCGCCTGGATGCGAGCACCCACGTGCTCCTGATGAACCTGCACCACATCATCTCCGACGGCTGGTCGGAGGGCGTGCTGCTGGAAGAGGTGGGGGCCAGCTATCGCGCGCTCTCGGAGGGCGCCGAGCTCGCGCTCCCGGCGCTGCCCATCCAATACGCGGACTTCTCGCTCTGGCAGCGAGGCTACCTCCAGGGCGAGGTGCTCGAGGCGCAGCTGGGCTACTGGCGGGACCAGCTGAAGGAGCTCTCCACGCTGGAGCTGCCGACGGACCGGCCTCGGCCGGCCATGCGGAGCCACCGGGGCGCGCAGCTCTCCGTGACGCTGCCCGCGTCTCTGACCCAGGCGCTCAACGAGCTCAGCCGTCGCGAGGGCGTCACGCTGTTCATGACGCTGCTGGCGGGCTTCCAGGCCCTGCTCTCGCGCTACTCCGGCCAGGATGACATCGCGGTGGGCACGCCCATCGCCAACCGCAACCGCACCGAGCTCGAGGGGCTGATCGGTTTCTTCGTCAACACCCTGGTGTTGCGCACGAAGCTGTCGGGCGACCCAACCGTGCGGACGCTCCTGGAGCGCGTGCGCGAGGCGACCCTGGGGGCCTACGCCCACCAGGATCTGCCGTTCGAGCGGCTGGTGGAGGAGCTGCACCCCCAGAGAGACCTGAGCCGCTCGCCGCTGTTCCAGGTGATGTTCGTCCTGCAGAACGCGGCGATGCAGCTGCCGGCGGTGCCGGGCCTCGAGTTCGGCGTCCAGGACCTGGACACGGGCACCTCGAAGTTCGACCTGCTCCTGTCGCTCGAGGAGCGCCCCGACGGGCTCGCGGGCATGCTCGAGTACAACACCGACCTCTTCGAAGAGGCCACGGTCCTTCGGATGATGGGCCAGTTCCAGGAGCTGCTCGGGCAGCTGGCTGCCTCGCCCGAGGCGAAGGTGTCCCGGCTGTCGATCCTGCCGCCCGAGGAGCGGCAGCGGATGCTGGTCACCTGGAACCAGACCGAGCGCGCGGTGCCCGAGGTGGAGTCGGTCCTCCCGCTCTTCCAGGCCCAGGTCGCCCGCACGCCCGACGCGGTGGCGGTGGTGTTCGATGATGCCTCCCTCACCTACGCGGAGCTGGAGCGCCGCTCCAACCAGCTCGCGCACGCGCTGCGGGCACTGGGCGTGGGGCCAGAGGTCTGCGTCGCGCTGTCCCTGGAGCGCTCGCTGGAGCTCGTGGTGAGCGTGCTGGGCATCCTGAAGGCGGGGGGCGCGTACGTGCCGCTGGACGCCTCCTACCCGGTGGACCGCCTGGCGTTCATGCTCGAGGACTCCCGCGCTCCGGTGCTCATCACTCGCGCCGCGCTGCGCGACCGGTTCCCTGGCTACCAGGGGCACCTGCTGCTGCTCGACGGAGACTGGCCGAAGGCACTGCCCCAGCGCTTCGAGCCTCCGCCGCATCAGCTCGCTCGGGAGAACCTGTCGTATGTCCTCTATACGTCTGGCTCCACCGGGCGCCCCAAGGGCGTGGCGATGCGCCATGGCGTGCTGGTGAGCCTCATCCCCTGGCAGAACGAGCAGTCCGTGCGGGGCGGCGCGCTCACCACGCTGCAGTTCTCCTCCATCAGCTTCGACGTCTCCTTCCAGGAGCTCTTCTCCACGTGGACCTCGGGCGGCACGCTCGTGCTCATCTCCGAGGAGGGCCGGAGAGATCCCGAGCGGATGCTCCAGGTCATCGAGCGGCACCGCGTCGAGCGCATCTTCATGCCCTACGTGGCGCTGCAGAACCTGGCGGAGACCGCGTACCGGCAGTCGCGCCGGCCCGAGTCGCTGACCGAGATTGCCTCGGCGGGCGAGCAGCTCCAGCTCACTCCGCAGGTGGCCTGGCTGTGCGAGGGCTTCAAGGAGGGCGCGCTCCACAACCAGTACGGCCCCACGGAGACGCACATCTGCACGGCGCTGACGCTGTCGCGCGCGACGGCGGAGTGGCCCGTGAAGCCGTCGATCGGCCGACCGCTGGCGAACTCCCGAAGCTACGTCCTGGATGCGCACCTCCAGCCGGTGCCCGTCGGCGTCGTGGGAGAGCTGTTCATCGGTGGGCTGGCGGTGGCGCGAGGCTACCTGCACCGGCCCGATCTGACCGCGGACCGGTTCATGCCGGATCCGTTCAGCCCGATGCCGGGCGGGCGGATGTACCGGACGGGAGACACCGCACGCTACCTGCCGAACGGGGAGATCGAGTTCCTCGGCCGCAACGATCACCAGGTGAAGATCCGCGGGTTCCGGATCGAGCTGGGGGAGATCGAGGCGCTCCTGGGCCGTCACGAGGCGGTGCGCAGCTGCGCGGCGGCGGTCCGCGAGGACGTCGCGGGCGACCGACGACTGGTGGCCTACGTGGTCGCCGATCGCGAGGGCCTCAACGCCCGTGAGCTGCAGACGTTCCTCTCCAAGCAGGTGCCGGAGTACGCGGTGCCGTCCGCCTTCGTCTTCCTGGACGGCCTGCCGGTGACGCCCAGCGGGAAGGTGGACCGCAAGCGCCTGCCGGCCCCGGGCTGGTCGGACGTCGAGCGGCAGAGCCGCTACATCGCCCCGGAGACGCCGATCCAGAAGCAGCTCGCCGCGCTCTGGGCCGAGTCGCTGAAGGTGCCTCGCGTCGGGCTGCACGACAGCTTCTTCGAGCTGGGCGGCCACTCCCTGCTCGTGACGCAGGTGGTCTCGCGCATCCGGAAGGCCTTCGGAATCGACCTGCCGCTGCGCGCGCTGTTCGAGGCTCCTCGCCTGGACGAGCTCGCCGCGCGCATCGAGCGGATGGGGGCAGCCCACGCGGTCTCGGAGCCGGCCCTCGTCCCCGTGGCGCGGACCGGAGACCTGCCGCTGTCCTATGCCCAGCAGCGGCTGTGGTTCCTGGAGCAGCTCGCGCCGGGCGGGGCCTCGTACCACATCCCCGCGATGGTGCGCCTGAGCGGGCGGCTGAACCGCCACGCCATCGAGCAGTGCTTCACGCTGCTGCTCCAGCGTCACGAGTCGCTGCGCACGGGCTTCGAGGCCGTGGACGGTCAGCCCGTGCAGCGCATCCATCCCTCCGTGTCGTTCGAGCTGCGGTGGGAGGATCTGCGCGCGCTGCCGGCGGAGGTGCGAGAGGCTCGGGCGCGGGCGATGGGGCTGGCCTACGCGGAGCAGCCCTTCGAGCTGACGAGGGGCCCGCTGCTGAGAGCCGCCATGCTGGAGCTGGCGGAAGACGACCACGTGCTGGTCCTGTGCATGCACCACATCATCTCGGATGGCTGGTCCATCGGAGTGCTGGTGCGGGAGCTGGCGGAGATCTACGAGTCGCTGAACGAGGGCCGTGAGCCCCGTCTCCCCGCGCTGCCCATCCAGTACGCGGACTTCGCCGTCTGGCAGCGGCGGTATCTGCAGGGCGCCGCGTTGGAGGCGCAGCTCGGGTACTGGAAGGAGCGGCTCGGTGGGGCACCGCCGCTGCTGGAGCTGCCCACGGATCGTCCGCGCCCGGCGGTGCAGACGCATCGAGGCGCCCAGCTCATCTGGAACCTGCCGGCGGAGCTCCTGCGGTCGCTCCAGGCCGTGAGCCTGCGGGAGGAAGCGACGCTGTTCATGACGCTCCTCACCGGCTTCAAGGTTCTGCTCGCCCGCTACTCGCGGCAGGACGACATCCTGGTCGGCACGCCCATCGCGAACCGGAACCGGGCCGAGGTCGAGGGGCTCATCGGGTTCTTCGTCAACGCGGTGGTGATGCGCACGGATCTGTCCGGCAACCCCTCGTTCCGCGAGCTGCTGGGACGGGTGCGGGAGACGGCGCTCGCCGCCTATGCCCACCAGGATCTGCCCTTCGAGCGGCTCGTCGAGGTGCTCCAGCCGGAGCGGGACCTGCGCTGGAACCCGCTCTTCCAGGTGGCCTTCGTCCTCCAGAACACGCCATTCGAGCCCATCGCGCTGCCTGGCCTGACGTGCAGCTACATGGAGCCCGAGAGCCACACCGCGAAGTTCGACCTGGGCCTGGCGGTGACGGAGGGCGCGGAGGGGCTGACGATCGTCGCCGAGTACAACGTCGACCTGTTCGACGCGGCGACCATCCAGCGCATGCTGGGCCACTACCAGCGGCTGCTCGAGTCGCTGGCGGCGCAGCCCGAGCAGCGGATCCTCGAGGCCCCGCTGCTGTCGACCGCGGAGCTGCGGCAGCTCGCGGCCTGGAATGAGACGCACCGGCCGGTGCCCACCGAGCTGTGCCTGCACCAGCTCGTCGAGCAGCAGGCCGCGCGGACGCCCCAAGCCGTCGCCATCGCCTGGAAGGGCCAGGTGATGACGTATCAGGAGCTCAACCGACAGGCGGACCTGCTGGCCGTCTGGCTCCAGGCGCAGGGCGTGGGCCGGGAGACGCGGGTGGGCGTGCTGCTGGATCGCTCGCCCGAGTACGTCATCGCGACGCTGGCCGTGCTCAAGGCCGGTGGCGCCTACGTCACGATGGACACCGCCAACCCGCGCGAGCGCATCGCCTACATCGTCCGGGAGTCCGGCGCGCCCATCGTGTTGACCCGGGAGGGCTGGGGGGAGGGTGTCCCGCCCGAGGGCGTTCGCGTCATTTCATGGAGCGAGGACTCCTCGCTGTGGACCTCGGGCGATCCGAGCCGCCTGACTCCGGTCCCGAGCTCGCTGGATGACCTGGCCTACGTCATCCATACGTCGGGCTCGACGGGACAGCCCAAGGGTGTCCTCGTCCCCCACCGGGGCGCCATCAGCCTGGTGCTCTGGTACGTGGACCAGTTCCAGCTGACGGAGAAGGACCGCGCTCCGCTGCTGTCCGGGACGGCGTTCGACGCCATCATCCTGGAGGTCTGGCCCATCCTGGCCGTCGGCGCGACGCTCTGCATTCCGGAGAACGAGGTGCGCCTGCAGCCCGCCACCATGGCCGCGTGGCTGCGCGAGCAGCGCATCACCTTCACCTGGCTGCCCACCCCGATGGCGGTGGCCATGCTGAACGAGCCCGGAGTGGAGTCGCTCGAGCTGCGCTCCCTGGTGACCGCGGGCGATGCGCTCCCGGATGTGAGCTTCTCTCCGCTGGCGTCGCGCGTCGTCAACAACTACGGGCCCACCGAGATCACGGTGTGCGCGACGTTCATGCCGCTCGCGAAGCTGCCTCCGGGCGTGTCTCCGCCGCCGATCGGCCGCCCCATCTGGAACACCACCGTGCATGTGCTGGATGCCCGGCTCCAGCCCGTCCCCGTGGGCGTCCCGGGAGACCTGTACATCGGAGGCATCGGCGTCACGCGCGGCTACCTGGGCCGCCCCGAGCTCACCGCCGAGAGCTTCCTGCCCGATCCGTTCAGCAGCACGCCGGGCGCGCGCATGTACCGCACCGGCGACATCGTCCGGTACCTGCCGGATGGACTCCTGATGTTCATGGGGCGCGCCGATCGCCAGGTGAAGCTGCGCGGCCTGCGCATCGAGCTCCAGGAGATCGAGGCCGTCCTGCTCGCCCAGCCACGAATCCAGGAGGCGGTGGTGCTCCTCCAGGAGCGCGGCGAGAAGCACCTGGTGGCCTACGTGGTGCCCCAGGAGCTGGAGGGCTTCCAGGAGGCCGCGGTGCGCGCGGAGCTCCAGCGCCGGCTGCCCGCGTACATGGTGCCGAAGTTCTTCATCCCCCTCGCGAAGCTGCCGGTGCTGCTCAGCGGCAAGGTGGATCGCCGGGCGCTGCTGGAGCTCAGGCCCGTGGCGCCCACGAACGCGACGGAGGAGGAGCCCCCCTCCACGCCGACCGAGCGGAAGCTGGCGGAGATCTGGCGCGAGGTGCTGGGCGTCCAGCAGGTGGGCGCCCTCGACAACTTCTTCCTGCTGGGAGGGCACTCGCTGCTGGGCACCCGCGTCATCGCCCAGGCGCGGAGCGCGTTCCAGGTGGACCTGCCCATCCGCAGCCTCTTCGAGAACTCGACGCTTCGGGAGTTCGCCGCCTTCATCGAGGCCCTCGTCGCGAAGCGAGGCTCGCTCCAGGCGCCGCCGCTCACCCGTGCTCCGGCGGGAGTGACGTCACCGCTCTCCTACGCGCAGCAGCGCCTGTGGTTCGTCGATCAGATGCAGCCGGGCAACCCCGCCTACAACGTGCCGGGAGCCATCCGCATCTCCGGCCCGCTGGACCCGGACCGGCTGCTCGCCTGTTTGCACAAGGTGGAGGAGCGGCACGAGATCCTCCGGACGAGCTTCCAGCTCGTCGGGCACGAGGCGGTGCAGGTGGTGCACCCGCCGCATCGCCTGGTGCTGCCCGTGGAGGATCTGCGGACGCTGCCCAGGGAGGCTCGGGAGGAGGAGGTGCGGCGGCGCGCCCGCGCGGAGATGCTGCACGCCTTCGAGCTCTCCGCTGGCCCGCTGGTGCGCGTGCGTCTGCTGCGGCTCGAGGAGTCGGAGCACGTGCTGCTGATCAACATGCACCACATCATCTCGGATGGATGGTCCCTGGGCATCCTGATCCGGGAGGTGCTGGCGCTCTATGAGGCCGCGCTCGCGGGTACGACGGCCACGCTGCCCGAGCTGCCCATCCAGTACCGGGACTACGCCATCTGGCAGCAGTCCTGGCTGAGGGGCGAGGCGCTCGACGCGCAGCTCTTCTGGTGGCGCGAGCATCTGGGCGAGGCGCCGCCGGTCCTCAACCTGCCGACGGATCGGCCGCGGCCCTCGACGGTGGACCAGTCCGGGCGCACCCAGACGCTGGCCCTGCCGCCCCAGCTCTCCGAGCGCCTCCACGCGCTGAGCCGGCAGGAGGGCGTGACGCTGTTCATGACGCTGTTCAGCACCTTCCATGTCCTGCTCCACCGCTACACGGGCCAGGAGGACATGGTGGTGGGGACCTCCATCGCCGGGCGCACCCACGCCGAGATGGAGTCGCTCATCGGGCCCTTCCTCAACCTGCTGCCGCTGCGCACGCGGTTCGCCCGCGAGGAGAGCTTCCTCGAGCTGCTGCAGCGGGTCCGGCAGAACACGCTGGGGGCCTACGCGCACCAGGAGATTCCGTTCGAGCGGCTGGTCGCGGCGCTCGTCAAGGAGCGGGACACCAGCCGCGCTCCGTTGGCGCAGGTGCTGTTCGTCCTGCTGAACGTCCCCATGCCCCGGCTGGAGCTCTCTGGCGTGAAGTTCGAGCCGCTGAGCATCCCGGGCCAGACGTCGCAGGTGGACCTGACGTTCATCTTCGATGACGGCCCCGAGGGGCTGGTGGGCACGGTCGAGTACAGCACCGCGCTGTTCAACGACGACACCATCACCCGCATGCTGGGCCACTTCCAGACCCTGCTCGAGGCGATCGTCGAGACCCCAGGGGCGTCGCTCCAGGTGCTGCCGCTGCTGAGCGCTCCTGAGAGGGAGCAGCTCCTGCGGAGCTGGAACCACGCGCCAGTGCCTCAGCCCCTGGCTGGCACCGAGCCCATCTCCCTGGACACTCCCGTCGCCCAGCTCTTCGAGGCGCAGGCGGCTCGGACTCCCGATGCCGTCGCCGTCCAGAGCGGGGACGTCACGCTGACCTACCGGCAGCTCAACGAGACGGCCAACCGCCTCGCGCACGCGCTGAGAGAGGACTACCAGGTCCAGCCGGGCGAGCCCGTGGGCATGATGCTGGAGCGCTCCGAGCGGGCCCTCATCACGATGCTCGCCATCCTGAAGGCGGGCGGCGCCTACGTGCCCATCGACCCCGGGTACTCGAGCGACCGAGTGAAGTACCTGCTCGACGACCTGCGCCTGCGGACGTTGCTGATCGAGTCGCACTCCATGCACGAGCTCCCGGACTTCGAAGGGAACGTGTTCGCGGTGGATCTGCAGCTCGACTCGCTCACCACCTCGGAGGCCAACCCGGCGCCGGTGAACCGTCCGGAGGACCTGGCGTACATCCTCTATACGTCCGGCTCGACGGGACAGCCCAAGGGCGTGTCGGTTCCGCACCGGGCGATCGCGCGGCTGGTGTCGGACACGAACTACCTGCCCGTGCGTCCGAGCGACTGCTTCGGGCAGATCGCCACCATCACCTTCGACGCGGCGACGTTCGAGATCTGGAGCGCGCTGCTGTATGGCGCCCGGGTGGTCGTCATCCCGAAGGAGGTGCTGCTGTCGCCCGAGGCCTTCGCCGCGGCCATCGAGCGCCACGGCATCACCGCGATGTTCATGACGTCCGCGCTGTTCAACCAGGTGGCCCAGCGGGTGCCGCACGCGTTCCGCACCATGCGGACGCTGCTGGTGGGAGGCGACGTCGTCGATCCGCGCTGGGCCCGCGCGGTGCTCCAGGCCGGAGCGCCCGAGCGGCTCCTGAACGGCTACGGCCCCACGGAGTGCACCACCTTCGCGCTCTGGTACCCCATCCACGAGGGCTTCAGCGGCACCACCGTGCCCATCGGCCGGCCCATCGCGCACACCTCGGTGTACGTGCTGGACCCGGCGATGAACCCGGTGCCGGTCGGCGTGCCCGGTGAGCTGTACCTGGGCGGCGTGGGCCTGGCGCATGGCTACTGGAACGCTCCGGAGCTGACCGCCCAGAAGTTCGTCCCGAACCCGTTCCAGGATGGCCTGAGCGAGCGGCTCTACCGGACGGGGGACCTGGTCCGCTACCTGCCGGACGGCAACGTGGAGTTCCTGGGCCGCGTCGATCACCAGGTGAAGATCCGTGGCTTCCGGATCGAGCTGGGCGAGATCGAGACGGCGCTCCGGGCCCACCCAGCGCTGGCCGAGGCGGCGGTCCTGCTCCGGGTCAGCCCCGAGGGCGACAAGCGGCTGGTGGCGTACGTGCTGCCGCGGCAGGGCGAGACCGTGACGGTGCTCCAGCTGCGCGCCTTCCTCCAGCAGACGCTGCCCGAGTACATGCTGCCGGCGACCTTCGTCCTGCTGACCCGTATGCCGCTGACGGCCACGGGCAAGATCGATCGCGCGGCGCTGCCGGTGCCGGACCTCGCGCGGCTGGAGCTGGGTGAGGCCTACGAGGCGCCACGCAACGACATCGAGCGGGCCATCGCCGAGGTGTGGGGCGAGGTGCTGGGAATCGAGCGCGTGGGCATCCACGACAACTACTTCGCGCTGGGCGGGGACTCCATCCTGAGCATCCGCGTGCTCGCGCTGCTCAAGGAGCGGGGGCTCGAAGCCTCCCTCATGCAGCTCTTCGCCCAGAAGACCGTCGCCGAGCTGGCGGCGGTCGTGACGGCGGAGCCGGTGTCTGTCCCGGAGCAGGGGAGCACCCTGGCCCCGCGGACGTCACCCTTCAGCCTGATTGATGCGGAGGTCCGACGCGGCCTGCCGCCCGAGGTGGAGGATGCCTATCCCCTGTCGATGCTGCAGGCGGGCATGTTCTTCCACGGCGACTTCGACGGCTCGACGGCCTACCACGACATCTTCTCGTACCAGGTGCGGACTCGATACGACCACGGCCGGCTCGTGGAGGCGCTGCGAGAGCTGATGGCGGCCCACCCGGTGCTCCGGACCTCGTTCCACCTCACCGGCTTCCGCGAGCCGCTGCAGTGGGTCCACCGTGAAGTCGAGCCCGTGGTCTCGGAGGAGGACCTGACCGCGCTCGGCTCCGCTCAGCAGGACGCGGCGGTGCGCGCGTGGTTCGAGGCGGAGAAGCAGCGCGGCTTCACCCTGGAGCAGGCCCCGCTGATCCGGGTGCGGCTGTTCCGTCGTGGTGAGGCGCACTTCGAGATCGGCCTGAGCTTCCACCACGCTCTGCTCGATGGCTGGAGCTTCACGCGGCTGCTGTCGGAGCTGCTGAGCCGGTACCAGGCGAAGGTGACGGGGGCCCGGGCGGAGCTGCCCGCGCCGTCCCCGGTCTCCTACCGGGACTACATCCAGCTCGAGCGGGAGGCGCTCGCCTCGCCCGAGAGCCGTGGCTTCTGGGGCCGCTACCTGGAGGGAGCCAGCTTCATCCACATCCCGCGCTCGCCCGTGCCTCCCACGTCTGGGGCGCGTCGTTCGTTCTGGCGGACCGTGGCGCTCGGAGAGTCGCTCTCCAGCGAGCTCCACCGGCAGGCGGCTGCCTGGGGTCTGCCTCTCAAGAGCCTGCTGCTCGCGGCGCATGGACGGGTGCTGGGGCTGCTCGCGGGACAGCAGGACATCGTCACCGGCATCATCACCAACGGTCGGCTCGAGGCGACTCGAGGCGAGGACGTGCTGGGACTTCACCTCAACACCGTCCCGCTGCGCCTGCGGCTGGACGCGGTGAGCTGGAAGGGCCTCGCCGCTGAAGCCTTCGAAGCGGAGCAGCAGCTCATGCCCCACCGACGCTTCCCGCTGGCGCAGATCCAGCGCGTGCTCGGTGGCCAGCCGCTGTTCGAGACGGCGTTCAACTTCCTCAACTTCCACCAGCTCTCGGAGGACCTCGGCGGCTTCGCCGGGCTCGAGGTCTCCGAGGGCCTCAACTTCACCGAGACCCACTTCACCCTGGCCGCCACGTTCGCGATGAACCCGCGCACCCGGGGGCTGGATCTCGCGCTGGAAGGGGCGAGCACCGAGCTGACCGAGGCGCAGGTGGACCGCTTCGCTCGCTACTACGTGCGCTGCCTGGAGGAGCTGGTGTCCCAGCCGGAGGCCCGCCACGCACGGGCCGTGCTGCTGCCGGAGGCGGAGCGCCATCAGCTCGTCGTGGAGTGGAACCAGACCGAGGCTCCGCTGCCCGAGCCGACCCTGGTCCACAGGGACATCGAGGCGCAGGCGGAGCGGACTCCCGATGCCATCGCGGTGAGCTTCGAGGGCACGCACCTGACCTTCCGACAGCTCAACCAGCGCGCGAACCAGCTCGCCCACGCCCTGCGGGCGCGAGGCGTGGGGCCGGAGTCGCGGGTGGGCCTGTGCATGGAGCGCTCGCTGGAGCTGGTGGTCGCCATCCTCGGCGTGCTCAAGGCCGGGGGCGCCTATGTCCCGTTCGATCCGCAGTACCCGGCGGAGCGCCTGCGGTACATGTTCGCGGATGCCGGAGCGGCCCTGCTGCTCACCCAGGAGCACCTGAAGCCGCGCCTGCCCGCCGCTGGAGCCGGGGCCATCGCCCTGGACACCGACTGGCCGACCATCGCTCGCGAGAGCCCCGAGAACCCGCGGGTCTCCCTGAGCGGCGACAGCCTGGCCTACGTCATCTACACGTCAGGCTCGACGGGCACTCCGAAGGGCGCGATGAACACGCACGCCGGCCTCTACAACCGGCTGCGCTGGATGCAGGACGCCTACCGGCTGACGCCCGCGGACCGCGTGCTGCAGAAGACGCCGTTCAGCTTCGATGTGTCGGTGTGGGAGTTCCTCTGGCCGCTGATGACGGGCGCCCGGCTGGTGGTGGCTCGCCCTGGAGGCCATCAGGATCCGGCGTACCTGGTCCAGCTCATCCAGCGCGAGCAGGTGACGACGCTCCACTTCGTGCCGTCCATGCTGCACTTCTTCCTGCAGGAGCCCGGCAGCGAGCGCTGCGACAGCATCCAGAGGCTGCTGTGCAGCGGAGAGGCGCTGTCGCTGGAGCTGCAGCGCAAGTGCGCCGCTCGCCTGTCGTGCGAGCTGCACAACCTGTACGGCCCGACAGAGGCAGCCATCGACGTGACGGCCTGGCACTGCGCGCCGGACCATGGCCTGTCGACCATTCCCATCGGCAAGCCCATCGACAACATCCGGATCCACCTGCTGGACGCGATGCTGAACCCCGTGCCGGTGGGCGTGCCGGGCGAGCTGTACATCGGTGGCATCGGGCTGGCTCGCGGCTACCTGGCGCGGCCGGAGCTCACCGCGTCGGCGTTCGTGCCGGACCCGCTGGCGACGCGGCCCGGCGAGCGGCTGTACCGCACGGGAGATCTCGCCCGTTACCTGCCGGGCGGAGAAATCGAGTACCTGGGCCGCATCGACCACCAGGTCAAGGTGCGAGGCTTCCGCATCGAGCTGGGGGAGATCGAGTCCGCGCTCGCGGCCTTCCCCGGTGTCCGCGAGGCGGTCGTGCTGGCTCGGGAGGATGTGCCCGGGGACAAGCGCCTGGTGGCCTACCTCGTTGGAGACGTCTCGCTCACGGAGCAGCTCGACGCGCTGCGCTCGGCGCTGAGGGAGCGGCTGCCGGACTACATGGTGCCGTCCGCCTTCATCCGCCTGGAGAGCCTGCCCGTCACGCCGAACGGGAAGCTCGACCGGCGTGCCCTGCCGGCACCGGAGCAGCAGCGCGTGCCGCGCGCGGCTCGGGTCGCTCCGCGCACGGAGTGGGAGACGTGGCTCGTCGAGCTCTGGAGCCGGCTGCTCCAGGCGCCGGAGCTGGGCGTGGAGGACGACTTCTTCGAGGTGGGCGGCAACTCCCTGCTCGCGCTGCAGATGATCGCCACGCTGCGCGAGGAGCGGGGCTGCCAGCTCCCGGTGGGAGCCATCCTCGAAGCGCCGACCATCGCGGCGCTGGCCCGCCGCCTCGAGCAAGGCGCGGAGGGCCACCGTCCGTCGCCCCTGGTCCGGCTCCAGGCGGACGGAGTCCGTCCGCCCTTGTTCCTGGTCCACCCGGTCGGTGGCGGAGTGTCCTGTTACGCCGCGCTGACGCGCCACCTCGGCCCCGCTCAGCCAGTCCACGCCTTCCAGGCGCCGGAGCTGGAGACGTCCGGAGAGTCCCAGGTCGAGCTCTCCGAGCGGGCGGCGCGCTACCGGGAGGTGCTCGAGCAGGCCTGGCCCGAGGGCCCGGTACTGCTCGGAGGCTGGTCGTTCGGCGGGCTCGTCGCCTACGAGATGGCGCGGCAGCTCGAGGAGAAGGGGCGCCAGGTGGCCATGGTGGCGCTGATGGACAGCGCCGTGCTCTCCCACCTCACGCCCGAGCAATTGGACGAGGAGGCGTTGTTCCGCTACTTCGCCGTGGATCTGCTCGGCCCCGGCATCGAGCAGCTCTCGGAGGAGGCCGCGCACCTGAAGGCGCTGCCCGGTGAGGAGCGGCTGGCCTACCTGCGCGAGCGGGCCATCGCGCTCGGACAGCTCTCTCCGGCGCTGTCGCTGGAACAGCTCGAGCGAATCCACCAGGTCTTCACGAGCAACCTGAAGGCCGGCACGCGCTACGAGCCGCGAGGCTACCGGCGCAACGTGGTACTCCTCCAGGCGGCCGGGGCCTCGGCGGAGCAGAAGGCGCGGCAGCTCGAAGGCTGGAGGCAGGCCACACAGGGAGCGCTGAAGGTGATCGGAGTCTCCGGAGAACACTACACACTGCTGGAGTCGCCCCACGTGGAGCCGCTCGTCCAGGCCTTGGCCGCCGAGCTGGAGCGCGCGCTGGAGGCGGTGCGGCAGCAGGCCGCTGGAGAGGCGCGGAGTCGGTGATGAGTGACAGCCCGGTGTACGTGAAGCCGAACCTGGTGATCGAGCCACTGTTCAACCAGTGGTACGCCTGGTCCTACCTGATCCCGCCGGCGACGGCGGCGATGCTCACGGCCCATCAGCACGTGAAGATCATGAAGTCCTACGTGCAGAACCCGAAGCTGCACATGGCCGCGGTCAAGCAGCCGGGGATGCTCGGCGGGCCGGTGATCGACTACGAGACCGATCGCAGCGCGGACGTCCGTGAGCTGCTGAAGCGCACCCAGGCCTCGCTCGCCGACCTCCTCCAGCTCGCCGAGGCCATCTCGGAGGCCACGGCCCTGCTCGAGCGCGAGGCCGTGGGCTACTCGATGGACGCGCTCTACGCGAAGCTCCCCGACTGCCTCCGGGGCTTCGTCGAGCTCACCTACGACTCGGCGAACCGCCCCGGGCTGCGCTTCCTGGAGGGCCTGCTCTACCGCGGCCGCTACTACCGGAGGGACTTGCAGAGCGTCATGCTCTATCCCATCGAGCAGGACCAGCGGCCCTTCATCCTGAGCACGCCGCGGCTCGAGCAGCCGGACCGACTCCACCTGCCGCTGCCCTTCGACCACTCGGGCATCGACACGCTCTTCCAGATGCAGCGAACCCCGAGGCCCGCGGGTGAGCTCTACGAGGCGCTCGGTGTCTCCTCGGGGCAGCGGAAGCTCGTGGACTCGCTCCTCACCCCGACTCCGCCGCGGCGCACGCCCCGTTACGAGGGAGAGCAGCCGAGGGTCCGATACTTCGGCCACGCCTGCGTGCTGTTCGAGAGCCGGGACGTGTCCATCCTGCTGGACCCGTTCATCAGCTACGAGTACCCGAGCGACGTGCGGCGCTTCACCTTCCAGGACCTGCCCGACACGCTCGACTACGTCGTGCTCACGCACAACCACCAGGACCACGTGCTCTTCGAGGCGCTGCTCCAGCTGCGCCACCGCATCAAGACGCTGGTCGTCCCCCGGAGCGGTGGAGATGCGCTCCTGGATCCGTCGATGCGGCTCATCTTCAAGCAGCTCGGCTTCAAGAACGTCATCGAGCTGGAGGAGCTGGAGGAGCTGGAGGTGCCGGGCGGCTCCATCATGGGCATTCCCTTCATGGGGGAGCACGGAGACCTCAGCATCCGGAGCAAGCTCGCCCACCTCATCACGCTCCAGGGGCGGCGCGCGCTGTGCGTCACCGACAGCGCCAACCTGGACACCCGGGTGTACCAGCACGTCCACCAGCACGTCGGCAACGTGGACACGCTGTTCCTCGGGATGGAGTGCGAGGGCGCGCCGCAGTCCTGGCTCTATGGCGCGCTGCTGACCCGGAAGCTGGAGCGGAGCATGGACCAGAGTCGCCGGCTCAACGGCTCGGACAGCCAGCGAGGCCTGGAGCTCATCCACCAGTTCGGTTGCCGCAACGTCTACGTCTACGCGATGGGGCAGGAGCCCTGGCTGAGCTACGTGGCGAGCATCCGCTACACCGCGCAGTCCAAGCCCATCGTCGAGTCCGACAAGCTGATGGCGCAGTGCCGCGGCGAGGGCATCACCGCGGAGCGCCTCTTCGGCTCCAAGGAATTCCCCCTGTAGCTTCCGCCGCTCCCGCTGTTCTGGCGGGCGTTGAGGCCAGACAATGACAACCACGGTGGGAGTGGACTCCCACCATGGCGCGCGTCATGGGAATGGCAGACGCTGCTTCAAATCACTGGATGCCAACGCCCACGAAGAGCTGGCACGAGGTGGGATCAACGGCCGAGCCGGTGTCGATGTGGCACAGCCCTCCCTGCGCGCCGTACGCGGTCACGCTCACGCTCGCCGTACAGGCGCCGTTGACGACGTTGACATTGACGGTCCAGATGCAGGTCTTCGCCTGTCCAAAGGGATCGGACGGGTTGGTGGTATAGCCAAACGTCTGGGTCCACGGGGTGAGGACTGGTACGAGCGCCTGGGCCGCGCCCGAATAGGTATATGGCGTGGTGAAGTTCAGGGGGTTGGGCAGCGGGTACGGAACGCTGGAGCCCGTCAGGCTTCCGCCCGCGTAGGTGACCACGCCCGTCCAGTTCCCGATGTAGAAGGTCTCCGTGGTGTCCGCCAGCATCGGAGCGGGCCGCCCCTCGCTCCGCATCTCGCGCAGCTCCACCGTCTCGGTGGGCCGCAGAGGCGTGTACTCCGACCGCTGGGAGACGAAGTCCTCCGCGGCGGGTTTGGCGGCAACCGCAACCATGGGCGCAAGGGAAAGAAGGGGGAGGGCCAGGAAACGCTTCACGTTCCTCGTCATGAGCACTTCTCCTATGTCTGTTTGGGGTTTGGCCAGCGGCCGGGCAGATTCCTAACATGAAGATTTCCCCAATGGCAATTCATAACGAGGAAAACCTGCAATTCTTTGTTGGTGGAATCTTTGAGTCTGGGACGAACGTAGGGGCAGGCCCAAGGCACGCTGCGTCAGGGATTGCATGGCATTTCTGCGATGATTGTCCTCTCAGGGCCTCCCCGCAAAAGAGACGTCTGTAAGAAGGTAAGTCCTCACGTGAGAGGGCGCGTCATCGAGGAGCGCCGCGCTGTCCAGTCTCCTCCTCCTGGGAGGCGCCCTGTGCGCGGGCTGGTTCCCGACTGGTATGACAAGCAGACCAGTACATACAGGCCGCCAGACCGCGCCAGACTTTCCGTGGCGTCGTCGGCGAGGGCAGCGCTGTTCTAAGGTGGAGCCTTCGGAGGGGGGGATTCACATGAGGACGCTTCGTGCCTGGGTTTTGGCGCGCCCGTGGAGGGGAGTGGGCGCGTTGTGGCTGTTGGCGTGGGTGCTGGCCATGGGCTGCGCGACGGTGCCGGCGCCGCGCGGCTCGACAGGGCTCAGCCGGCAGCGAGCGGAGCGCCGGGAGCTGGCCCTGGCGTGGGGCCTGGGGCCGCTGCCGGCAACGCGGAGGGGTGCGCAGGAGGGCGAGCAGGGGGAGGCGTCGGCCGCAGGCTGTGAGCCCGTGCCCGAGGGCTGGCCGCGGGAGGCTGACAGCGACGAGGAGCTGCTGGCGCCGCTGCTGGCCTGCCCTTCGGTGAGGGAGTACCTGGGTTTGCAGCGCGGTGTGGGGATGGCGCGGCTGGTGGAGCGGTTGGGGGACTGGAGCGCGGTGCGGCTGGGCGCGCAGGGCCCCATGGTGGACGCGAAGGCCTCGCAGGCGCTCATCGCCAAACGGGCTGCCTTCCTGCTCGAGGCGACGCGGGACTACGGCGCCCATGCCGAGGTGTTCGCCCTCTTCATCGTCCACACCAGCTTCGACGACGAGCTGGACGGGCTGTTGCGGCTGCTGGCGCGAGACAAGCAGCTGAGCCAGACGCTGGGGCGCATGGAGGCGGTGCGCCAGGAGCTGAAGCGGCGCGGCCTGAGGCTCTCCGACTACCCGGAGCGAGGCGAGCAGGGCTCGGACGTGCTGAGAGGGCTGAGGCTGGCCGCCACGGACGCGCTCAACAGCAGCCCGGTGAGCGATGGGGCGCGCTACCTGAAGATGAGCGCACGGCTCCAGCAGTTGCCGCCCGTCTACCAGCAGGCGCAGGCGGTGCTGGAACGCGAGCTGGCCGAAGAGCACTTCACCCCCGGCAACACGGCGCTGGGAGCCTTGGACCAGCTGAGCTTCGGGGTGCCGCTGGGCTTCTACCACCTGGCGGCGGGCACTGCGCACGGGCTGGGCGAGCTGGTGCAACGACAGTACGAGCAGGCCACTCGAGAGCTGGCCCCGGCGGCGTTGGTGGTGGGGCTATACGTCGGGGGCAAGGGCGCCCGGTACCTGTCGCGGACGGCGGAAGGGAGAGCACGGCTCTCGCTGCCGGAGCTGAGGCTGGTGGCGCTGCGGAGTGCGGCGTGGCAGGTGACGGAGCGCCTGGGAGTGGAGGGGGTGGGAGAGCTGGCCCGCTACGTGCGCGCCAGCCGGGAGGCGGCGGTACTCGTGGGAGCCGGGGGCGAGCGGGCCGCCGTGGCGCTGTACGAGGCGAAGGGCAACGTGGCCAGGGCGCAGGCGTGGTTGTCCGAGGCTCGCCCCGAGCGCCCGGGAGCCCTCGAGCCGAGGACTGCTCTCACGGGAGCACGGAGCGGGCTCGCCTCGCTGGTGGATGAGGCCGCCGGCCTGAGCGTGGAGGTGCTGGAGGCCAGGCTGAGGGAGGCCGAGCTGGAGGTGCAGGGCCCGCGCCTGCCGGCGACCGTGGCCCTGTTGAGGAAGCTGCACGCCACGCTCTCCGCGCCGCCGCCGGGAGTGCCCGAGGGCTACGCGCTCTGGGAGGACTACCGCGCCTACCGCCAGGCACGGCTCAAGGAGCTGGAGCAGGGCCAGACGACGAGAGGGCCACTACGCTGGGAAGCGTACCAGCGGCTGCGCGGGACGTTTGCCCGGGGGCTGGCCTTCGAGCGCGCCATGGTGGAAGTGCTGCGCGGGGATGCCCGCCTGCCGCGGGCGCAGCGCCAGTGGCTCCAGGACTTCCACCAGCCGCGCATCGAGACACATGTGGGCGTGTCCAAGCCGGATGCGCCTGGCATCCGTTATGTGGATGTGCTCGTCATCGAGGAGCGGCCCTCCGCTGGCCAGTCTCCTCGCGTGGAGACCTTCAGCTTCAAGAGCCGCTACCTCAAGTCGTTGCAACGCGACTCTCTACGTAACCAGGTCCGCACGGATGCCCAGGCGGCCCTGGACTCCTACGGGGGGACGGTGGACATTCGGCGGCCTTCGCTCCAGCAAACTGCAGGGGTGCAGCGCGTTCACCTCGTCTACGAGGGTGGAGAACTCTTGCCGATGGAGTCCAAGGATTTGAGAACGGCCGTGAGTGAAGCCAAGGCGAAAGTCCAAGGAGTCGAGGTGCGGTTTCAATGACGGTTCGAGCGATGCAAGACCTGGAGTCGGAGGACAGCCTCGATCTCTACTGGAAAGGGTCTTTCGATCCCCAGATGGAGATCGAGCGCGCTTTGACACCTTTCTTCGAGGTACTCGAGAAGTACGCCGGGGAGTGGGTGCCGGACTTCGTCAAGGGCAAGCGCCGCCGTAAGTACAGCCGCGCCGCTGTCTGGAAGGCACTGGAGGAGCGCCTGGACAAGTACGGTTCGGGCTGTGGGCTGTTTCACACGACGTACCCCTTGTTGGACATGGCGCTCAGCTTCGGGCTCCAACAGTCCCCTCGCGTGTTGAGTGTCAGTCTGGGAGTGCAACCGCTCACCTTCTTCAACGAGGAGGAGCGCTGCCGACGGCTCGTGGAGCTGGTGCGTGCCTGGTCCTCCCACTACCCCGTGCCCCATGCCACGGCCCACAGCGGGGCGGATGAGCACCTGGCGGGCGCTCCCAACTACGGCAGGGACGACAGGACCATGTACCGGGACGGGTTCGACAAGATCTACGAGGTGTGCTGGCTGAACGTGTTCGGGCCCCAGCTGGTGGAGACGGTGGGGCGCGAGCGGATGCTGTCCACTCCGGCCCACCGGGTGGAGGAGCTGCCCAACGGCTCCATCCTCCTGGTGACATGGCCC
Source organism: Hyalangium gracile (assembly GCF_020103725.1). Taxonomy (NCBI): domain Bacteria; kingdom Pseudomonadati; phylum Myxococcota; class Myxococcia; order Myxococcales; family Archangiaceae; genus Hyalangium; species Hyalangium gracile. The sequence continues at coordinate 78,271 of NZ_JAHXBG010000004.1, forward strand.
ACCGCCGCCGACTTCACCCGCGAGGAAGCCCGGCAGGCCCAGGCGCGCGCTCTCGTCCACCTGCGCCCGGAGCTGGACTACGACACCGTGCTGCGCTCCCTGCACGAGCGCAACGCCGCCCTCGTCCCCGTGGAGCCGCGCTTCTCCCCGGAGGTGGCCCCCTTGTTCTCGCGGCTGGTGGCGCACAGGGGCGTGGCCACGCGCCAGCGGATGATTGCCGAGCTCAACGCCCACCCGCCCCCCGAGCCGGAGGAGTGGCTGCCCGCGAGCGCCGCCCTGCCTTCGGACGTGCCGGATATCCAGGCCGCGCTGGAGCACTACTCCCTGCTGGCCGAGTACATGGTGGCCATGCGGCACGTCGAGGTGCCCTCTCTCTTCAAGGAGAGTCCCGAGTCCCTCACCGACCTGGACTTCCACTTCTGGCTGGAGGACTTCCCTCGCATCTTCGAGCGCGAGCTCATCGACCAGCGCGCGGTGCCTGGAGTGGGCGCCTACCTGGGGCAGGTGCTGGTGCGCCACCTGGGCGGGCAGTGGATTCCACGCAAGAAGCTGGAGGAGGCCCAGGTGCGTGTGGGCCAACGGGTATGGCTGCCCTTCGTGCGCGCCTACAAGTACCTGCGCTCACGCCAGGCCCTGCTGGACTTCTCCCTCACCCAGCTCTACCGCGTCGCCGAGCGCCACCGGAGCTGAGCCGGCCCCAGGACACTAGGCGCAGCCCACCAGCTCGAGGCCCGCGTTGCGCTGCTCGCGCAGGAGGGTTCCCGCAGCGAGCAGATCTCGCACGCCGTAGAGCTCGTCGCTCATGTAGCGGTCGGCCTCCAGCATCGGCACGCGGGCCCGCAGCGTCTCGTAGGTGGTCCTCCCCGCCTTGCCGAGCTGGTCCCGCACGCCCAGCAGATCCACCGCCTGGGCCGCCGCCAGCGCCTCCACCGCGAGGATGTAATAGTTGTTCTCCAGGATCCGCCGCGCGTTGCGCGCCGAGATCAGCCCCATGCTCACCACGTCCTGGTTGTCTCCGTTGGACGGGATGCTCTGGATGCTCGCGGGCGTGGCCGTAACGCGGTTCTCCGCCACCAGCGCCGTCGCCGGGTACTGCGCGCCGGCGAAGCCGCAGTTCAACCCCGGGTTGCTCTTCACCAGGAACTCCGGCAGTCCCCCGCTCAGGTGTTGGTTGAGCAGCCGGTTGGTGCGGCGCTCCGACATCACCCCCAGCTGCGTGAGCGCGATGGACGTGAAGTCCATGACGAACGCGATGGGCTGCCCGTGGAAGTTGCCGCCGTGGAACACCTCGCGGTCCTCGATGAACAGCGGGTTGTCGTTGGCGCTGTTGAGCTCCACCGTGAGCGTCTTGTGGGTGTGCGCCAGCGTGTCGCGCACCGCCCCCAGCACCTGGGGCACGCACCGCAGCGTATACGCCTTCTGGAGGTACACCTCCGTGCGGGTAGCGCCAGCTCCCTGGCTCCGCTGGGCGTCCAGCTCCTCCCGAAGCTGCTGGTGGGACGGGATGAGCCGGCTGCCGGCCAGCAGCTGGCGCAGGTTGAACGCGCAGTCGATCTGTCCCTTGTGCGGACGCGCCAGCTCATGCCCCTCGGGCTGGAAGGCGCTCGACGAGGCGCGCAGCACCTCCAGCGCCAGCCCGGTGATGATCTCGGCCTGCAGCAGCTGCTCGGAGGCCTGGTGCGCGATGAGGCTGCCTACGCCCGTCATCGCCGACGTGCCGTTGATGAGCCCCAGCCCCTCCTTGAACTTGAGCTGCAGCGGCTCCAGGCCCCGCTTCGCCAGCACCTCCCGGGTGGGCACCTTCTCGCCCTTCTCACCGAACACGTACCCCTCGCCGATGAGCGTCACCGCCATGTGCGCCAGCGGCCCCAGGTCCCCGCTCGCGCCCAGCGAGCCCACCGCCGGAATCACCGGCACGATGTCCTCGTTGAGGTAGAGCGCCAGCCGCTCCACGAGCTCCTGCCGGACCGCCGAGAACCCCCGGCACAGCGCGTTCAGCCGCGCCGCCATGATGGCCCGGGACTCCTCTCGCGTCAGCGCCGCTCCCACGCCGGCGGCGTGGCTCCGCACCAGGTTGGTCTGCAGCTCGCTCTCGTGCCGGTTGTCGACCAGCACGTACACCATCTCGCCGTAGCCGGTCGTCACCCCGTAGATGGGGACGTTCTCCCGAGCCAGCCGCTCCAGGTGCTCCCGGCTCCGGCGGATCCGTGTCACGGCCTCGGCGGGGATCTCCACCTTCCGGGCCTGCACGGCCACGTCATACACATCCAGCGGGCGCAGCGTGTGTCCATCAACGACAACCATGGTGCTCACTTCTTTCGTCTCGGTGGGGCCAGAGGTCAGGCCTGGGCGCTGCTGAGCAGATCCCGGAACTGGATGAGGGTGCTCACTTCGATCTGCGTCAGGTCCGGGTGCCAGACGTCCAGGAGCAGGATGACGCGCAGCCGCTCACTCCGGTTCCACACCTCGTGCTCGTAGGTGTCGTCGAAGAGCAGGCACTTGCCCTCCTCCCAGGTGCGCACCTCGTCCGCCACGCGGATGGCGCAGTCCGGCGGGACGATGAGCCCCAGGTGGCACGTCAGCTTCGCGTTGAACTCGCTGCAGTGCGGGCGGATGTAGCCCTTCGGCGCCAGGCTGGCGAACATCGCCTCGCCCGCCACCGGCAGCTGCTGGATGAGCTGCGTCGTCTTCGGGCAGCGGGCCTGGTTCTCCGGGAAGTCGATCCGGATCTTCGTCCCGCTCCCGGCCCGGTAGAAGTAGAACTCCTTCCAGCCCTGCTTCTCGAAGTCCGTCCGGTCATAGAACTCCTCGAACCCGCGGCCCACCCGCAGCGCGCTCTCCAGCTCCTCCCGCACCATGGAGAAGGACTGCTCGAGCCGCGGCACCCAGGACAGCCTCGAGGTGTCGTGCCAGGGCCGCGCCGTCAGCCCCGGGAAGTAGTTGCGGCTGACCTTGCCGTTCATCTGCCGCGGATCCGCGGCCACCGGCGTCCGCATCCCCAGCATGTTCTGGACGAACTCCTCCACGCGCTCCAACTCCGCGGCCTTGTAGCGCTGCCGCGCCTGCGACATGACGTGCTCGAGGGCCATGGCGAACTGCTTGAGTGTCTCGGCGTCCATTCCACTCCTCACTCGGAAAGTCCTGGGGTCATAGAGGCTCCGTGGGGGAGCCGTCCAGCCCACGAAAGTTCGCGCTCGCGCAGAGGCGCGTACATGAGCGCAGCCCCGCCCCACGTGTCGACGATCCGCAGCACCGGCTCGACGAAGAGGGGAGAGCTGACGAGCAGCAGGCCCAGGGTCCACGCCCGGGCGAGCGGGGCGGGCCAGCGCGCCACTCCCAGCGCCCGCTCCGCCCACAGCAGCGGTAGCTGCAGCAGGAAGAAGGCGCCCATCACCCCGGCCCAGAACAGCCCCACCGCCGGCAGCATGAAGCCGAAGTGGAACAGGGCGCTGAAGAGGAAGGCCAGCCCCAGCCCCAGCTCCGTGTAGCCCCGGCGCGCCACGGGGGCGAAGAAGGTCTGCTTGAGGAAGCGGTGCACCACCCGGTTCCAGCGGCGGCTCCAGAACTCGGTGATCGTCCGCGCGCGGATCGGATCGTCATGGAGCGGCCGGGGGTCGATGCCGAGGGCACCGTAGAAGAGGAGCACCAGGGAGACGACGACCTCCACGGCCGTGTACACGAACAGGACGCCGCAGGCCCAGCGGACCGCGAGCCGGGCCGCGCCCGAGAGCAGCTCACTGCCGAGCGAGACGCCCGCCCACCCGGCGACCACCAGCGGCCCGCAGAGCAGCAGCCGGCTCAGCGCGGACCTGTCCACGGTGGGAGCGATGCGCCGGACACGGAGCGTGTCCACCAGGCCCACGGCGTGCCAGAGGCGACGGCCCACGGGCACCGGCCGCGGCTCCCGGACGAGCTCCACGGTGCGGGCGGTGAACCACAGGCTGACCAGCGCCACGACGGCTCGGAAGGTGGGGTACTCGGCGGGCGCCAGCCAGGGGATGGGGAGGCCTGCCCCGACGACGAGCAGCGCGGCGCCTCGCCGCCAGGACGGGCCCTTCGCCAGCAGCGCCGCCAGCAGCGCCGCCGCGTAGACCAGCCCCACGTAGAGGACGAGGAGCAGCACCCGGTGAATCTACCACGCGGGTGATGCGCGCTCTCGTCGACTTTTCCTCAGGGTGCGGCGGGGAGCGCCGCGTCAAACCACAGGCTACTTGCGCGTGGCGCTCAGGTAGCGCTCCATCAGGACGCGCGCCTCGCTCAGCTTCGCCTCGACGAAGCGATCCTCCTCGTCCGGCTCCGGGGGGGCGGGCGGCGCCTCGGCCGCTCCCTTGCCGTCCTCACCGAAGTCCACCGCCGCCGCCAGCAGGTTGCGCGCGGGGTTGTTGCCCAGCAGTCGAGCGAGCACCGTCGTCTCCACCTCCAGCCACTTGGCCGCCTGGCGCAGCACGTCGAGGAACTCGCCCTCCAGCATCTTCGAGGGCCGCCCCGGGCCGCCCACGCACACCCGCGCGTAGCTGTTGGCGCGGTCGGCGAACAGGCCCACGGCGCGATCCCGGAAGTCCTGCGCCAGCGCCTGCGTCAGCTTGTCCAGGTGCTCCTCCAGGTGGCTCTCCCGCGGCTTGCGCCCCGTGGGCAGCGTCACCTCGGCCACGTGCCAGCCCGCATCCGCCAGCGCGTTGTGGCTCTGCGTCCACTTCACTTCTGGCATGGACTGACCGAGCTCCTCACATACCCGTCGCAACGTCTGGCGCAGGGCGGTGAGGTTTCCTTCGACGTCGGACAGGAACAGGATGAGGCGCGGGTGGGACAAGAGATCTCCTTGAGGTGAGCACCCTACAAAGCTCAAGCGCCGCCCGAGAATTTCCCGGACGGCGCGTGCCTGCCTGCTTGCTGTAGCTTCGCGGCCTAGAGCGGAATGTTTCCGTGCTTGCGCGGCAGGTTCTCCTGGCGCTTGTCCTTGAGCATCTCCAGCGCGCGGATCACCTTGGCGCGCGTCTGCTCGGGGCGGATCACCTCGTCGATGTAGCCCAGCTCCGCCGCCTTGAAGGGGTTGGCGAACTTCTCCCGGTACTCGTTCACCAGGCGCGCGCGCTCCCCCTGCGCGTCCTTGGTGCTGCCCAGCTCGTTGCGGAAGATGATGTTCACCGCGCCCTCGGGCCCCATCACGGCGATCTCTCCGGTGGGGTAGGCGTAGTTGATGTCCGCGCGGATGTGCTTGGACGCCATCACGTCATACGCCCCGCCGTAGGCCTTGCGGGTGATGATGGTCACCTTGGGCACCGTGGCCTCGGCGAAGGCATACAGCAGCTTGGCGCCGTGGGTGATGATGCCGCCCCACTCCTGGTCCGTGCCCGGCAGGAAGCCCGGCACGTCCACGAACGTCACCAGGGGGATGTTGAAGCAGTCGCAGAAGCGCACGAAGCGCGCCGCCTTCACGCTGGCATCGATGTCCAGGCACCCGGCCAGCACCGCCGGCTGGTTGGCCACGATGCCCACCGGGCGCCCGTTCATCCGCGCGAAGCCCACGACGATGTTCTTCGCGTAGTGCTCCTGCACCTCGAAGAAGTGCTTGTTGTCCACCACCGCGCGGATGATGTCCTTGATGTCGTAGGGCTTGTTCGGGTTGGACGGGACGATGTCCTTCAGGCTGTCCTCGGCCCGGAACGGATCGTCGTCACACGGCACGACGGGCGGATCCTCCTGGTTGTTGGAGGGCAGGAAGGACAAGAGCTCGCGCGTCATCAGGATGGCGGCCTGCTCATTCTCCGCGGCGAAGTGCGCCACGCCCGACTTCTGGTTGTGCGTGAGCGCGCCGCCCAGCGCCTCCTTCGTCACCTCCTCGTGCGTCACCGTCTTGATGACGTCCGGGCCGGTGATGAACATGTAGGAGGTGTCCTTCACCATGAGGATGAAGTCCGTGATGGCCGGCGAGTACACCGCGCCGCCCGCGCATGGGCCCATGATGAGCGACAGCTGCGGCACCACGCCCGAGGCCAGGGTGTTGCGCAGGAAGATGTCCGCGTAGCCGGCCAGGCTCTCCACGCCCTCCTGGATGCGCGCGCCGCCCGAGTCGTTCAGGCCGATGACGGGTGCGCCCACCCGCGTGGCCATGTCCATGATCTTGCAGATCTTCTGCGCGTAGGCGCCCGACAGCGAGCCGCCGAACACGGTGAAGTCCTGCGCGAAGACGAACACCTGGCGGCCCTCCACCGTGCCGTAGCCGGTGACGACGCCGTCGCCGAGGATCTTCTTGTCCCCCATGCCGAAGTCGTTCGAGCGGTGGGTGACGAACTTGTCCAGCTCGCAGAAGGAGCCGGGATCCAACAGCAGATCGATGCGCTCGCGCGCGGTGAGCTTGCCGGCCTCGTGCTGCTTGGCGATGCGGTCGGCGCCGCCGCCCAGCTCGGCCTGCTTCTCCATCTGCTCGAGCCGTGCGCGAAGTGGGTCCTTCTCGGGGGTTCCGTCCATGGGCATGAAGCGCCGTCTAGCACGATGGACAACAGGCTTCTACCGAGAGTGAGGGTTGCTCTTGGGGGCTTATTGGCACAGGGAGTATCACCCGGAGACACCATGAGCCTGAAGGACTCGGAGACCGCCGCGCTGCTCGAGACGTTCGAACGCTTGCCAGAGCTGCTCGCGCTGGCCCGGAGCGAGGAGGAGCGCAGCGGGGGAGACCGCCACGCCATCCAGGAGCGGCTGGCTCGCGAGCACCGCGAGCACTTGCGCCCCTTCGTCCTGGCCATGCCCATGCGCCACCGGGAGCACTGCGCCTCGGGGGAGCACCAGTTCGGCGCCGTCCGGTACGAGCTGATCGTCCCCCAGGGCCGAGGCCTCTTCGGCCCGCGTGAGCTGTCGGTGAGGTTCTCCGAGGTGGACCTGCACGAGGCCCGCGAGCATGGGGCCGCGCTCCCGCCCGAGCTGGCGGACGTGCTCCGGGAGCTGCCTCCCTCTCGCTAGGAGAGCCGGCGGCCAGGGAGGCCCTCCTCCGTCACGTGCTTCCCTCCCTGGCGGGACGGAACTTTTCCGTGTGCCAGGGTTCTCCAAGGAGGCGGTGATGCGCGGCAGGCGTGGGTCGTTCCAGATGGGCTCGTTCCGGGGCATCCCCATCCGGATCCACTTCTCCCTGCTCCTCGTGCTGCCGCTGCTCGCCTTCCTGTTCGGAGGCGTCTTCCGGCAGGCGGCGGCCGTCGCGAAGGTTCCCCCGGAGGCCGTGGGGGGCGCGCCCGTGCTCTGGGGCCTGGCGGTGGCGGTGGGGCTGTTCGCCTCGGTGCTGCTCCACGAGATGGCCCACGTCGTCTACGCCCTGCGCGCCGGTGGCCAGGTGCGCTCCATCACGCTGATGATCGTCGGCGGAGTCTCCGAGGTGACGGAGATGCCTCGGCGCTCCCGCGACGAGGTGCTGATGGCGCTCGTCGGCCCGCTCACGAGCCTGGGGCTCGGCGGCCTGTTCCTGCTGGCGGCATGGCTCCTGCCCCAGCCCGGCTCCTTCAGCCCGAGGTTCGCGCTCACCTACGTGGGCAGCCTCAACCTCTTCCTGGGCGCCTTCAACCTGGTGCCCGCCTTCCCCATGGATGGCGGCCGCATCCTGCGCGGACTGCTGGTGGGGCGCATGGGGATGGTGCGCGCCACGCGCACGGCCGCCTGGGTGGGCAAGGGCTGCGCGGTGCTCTTCCTCGGGGTGGGGCTGTTCACCTTCAACCCCTTCCTCGCCTTCATCGCCTTCATGGTCTACACCGGCGCCGAGGGCGAGGCCCGCCAGGTGCTGCTCCGCGAGGTGTTCGAGAAGCTCCACGTGGAGCAGGTGATGACGCCCCGGTTCCACGGGGTGGAAGTGGACGCCACGCTGGAGGACGCCCGGGGAGATATCCGCCGCGCGAGGCGGCCCGCGCTGCCCGCCACCGAGCAGGATCGTCCCGTGGGCTGGGTGGTGCTCGAGGACGTGCTCCAGGTGCCCGAGGCGGAGCGCTCGCGCCGCACCGTCCGCGAGCAGGTGCGGCCCGCGGTGGTGGTGAGCCCGGAGGACAACGTGTGGGTCGCCATTCGAAAGATGGCGGAAGCACAACCGCCCCTGCTCCTGGTGCTGGAGCGGGGGCGGCTGGTGGGAACCGTGGACGGTGATGACCTCAACGCGGCGATGGCGCTGCACCTGTCCTCCGGAGAGGACACGAGGCGCTGGCCGCGCTGGCGTCAGGAGCGCCCGGCCTGACGCCAGCCTGGGCTGGAGACGCTGACTACTTGGTCTCCACGCCGACGGCGCTCCAGGCCTCCTTCACCTTCGCCACCTCGGTGGAGTTGGCGCCGTACAGGTCCGTGGCCGCCTTGATGGTGGCGTCACGCGCCTGGGCGAACGTGGTGCGCGGCGTCATGTAGGTGGTCAGCGCGCGGCCGAAGATCTTCAGGCTCTTCTCCATGCCCACGCCGTCCTTCACCTCCTGGCCGGAGGTGCGGTTGGTGCCGCCCTGGGACAGCAGGTAGAAGGCGTTGTTGGCGATGCCGCTGGAGCCGTGGACCTCGGTCTGCTTCGGGTAGTTCTTGTAGTGGTCCACCGAGTAGCCGTCGGCCGTCGGATCGTTCATGTAGCGCAGGGCGTCGTTCGGGTCGCCGTTGGTCGGCGTCCAGGCGTCCTCGCCCACCGCGAAGTCGAACTTCACCGCCTGGTTCTTCTGGCTGGCGTACCACTCCACGCCGGTGCCCATGATGTCGCTGAAGGCCTCGTTCAGGCCGCCGGACTCACCGCTGTAGATGAGGCCCGCGGTGCGCTCGGTGAGGCCGTGGGTGATCTCGTGGCCGGCGATGTCCAGCGTGGTCAGCGGGCCCGCGTCGCGCCCGTTGCCGTCGCCGTAGTTCATCTGCGTGCCGTCCCAGAAGGCGTTCACGTAGTTCTTGCTGATGTGGACGTTGGACACCAGCTTCTCGCCCTTGCCGTCCAGCGAGTCGCGGCCGAGGATGTCCTTGTAGAAGTCGTACGTCATCTGCGCGCCGTAGTGCGCGTCCACCGCCGCCTTGGTGCGCGCGTCATCGCCCGCCTCGCCCCAGGTGTTGTTGGCGTCCTTGAAGGGGGTGGTGCTGGTGGGGCGCTCCTTGTTGTTCGCGTCCTGCGTCACCACGCCCTTGCCACGCGTGCCGTCCTCCAGGCTGTAGGTGCCGTCCGCGTTCTGCTTGGTGGAGAGGTCCACCTTGCCGCTGTACAGCGAGGTGTCGTCGCCCGTGCCCGTCGGCGGGTTGGTGGGCGGCTCGCCCGGCTTGGCGGTGGCCGTCAGGCTCCAGCTCTTCAGGGTGCCCGTGTCGCGCTTGGCCTTGTCCTCCACGGTGAGCGTCCACTCGCCCTGGGTCTTCTCGCCGGCGAACTCGGACAGGTCGAAGCTGCCCTTGAGGTCGTCCGCGCTGCCGCCCTTGCGGTCGCTGATGGTGGCCGACTTGCCCGAGGGGCTGGTCAGCTTCACCACCAGGTCACCCCGGTAGGTGTGGGCCAGGTCCAGGTCCAGCTTCAGCTTGTCGATGGTGACGTCCTCGGGGAGGTTGATCTTCGAGGTGGTCGTCGCCAGGTCCTGGATGGCCGCGTTCGGCGAGGCGGTGCCCGTCACCGTCGGCGGGGTGGTGTTGTTGCGCGCCGGCAGCTCGATGCCGCCGATCTGGTTGAACTGCTCGTGTATCTTCCCGGTCTCGCCGTCGATGAGGTAGTTCATCCGGCGGGGGTGGTCTTCGGTGCTGGTGGTGTTGGTCAGCTCCGCGCGGTAGCCGGAGTGGTACTTGCCCTCGGCGTCCTGGAAGATGACGCGCTCGAGCGTGGGGGCGCGGTCCGTCTTGCCGGCGAACTCCTTCTGCGCGATGGCCAGCGCGTCCTTGGCGGACAGCTTCGGCTCCTGCTTGCCCAGGCCCTCGGGGATGACCGAGGCCTCGCCCGTGACGCTGTCCATCTTGCCTTCACGGTCCAGGTGGCCAATCACCTGCTCGCCGAACACCTTGATGCCCTCGTGCACGCGGTCCATGCGCACGTGCGTCATGCCCAGCTCGTCCCGCTCGATGGTGCGCGGGGTGAAGGCCTTGGCCGCGTCCAGCCCGGGCTGCGAGCCACCGCGCATCAGCGCCGAGGCGGAGCCCTGCTGCTGGTTGAGGTAGTTCAGCGTCGTCTGGACGGCGGCCTGGCCCTCCTTGCTGCTGGGCGACAGCGGGCCGGGCAGGGGCACCTCGCGAGCCGCCGCGCCAGTCAGGTTCGTCAGCGCCTTGGTGGCGGGGGTGAAGCCGGACTTCTGCGCGGCCGCGGCGGGGTTCTGCGCGGCGTTGGGCTTCACCTGGTTGGGCTGCTTCGTCTCGGTGGCGCGGGTGGTGGGGAGGACGGGAGTCTGATCAAGGCGGCGGATCGTCACGGAAGACCTCGGGAACTTGTGGGGGATGCAGCGTGAGGGACACCCGGATTATCGGCGTGGGGTGAAAGGTGTTGCTTCGTGCGATTAAATAGGTGGAGGTAGGTGTGAGTAGCTGCCGAACCTACCGGTTTTCCTGGAGTTTGAGAGGACGGCCTCCGTGCCTTTCCAGCCAAGGCGCAGTTTTCCGGGATGCTAGCACTTCTGGCGGATTTCCACCTTCTAAGGGGCGGGTTTTGCGCCCGAGGCCGGCATCGTCCAGGTGAGGGAGAAGCGGTGGCCTCCGCCCGGAGCGCTGTCGAGCCACCCGCTGAGGCGCTCGCTGTTGGAGAGCAGCGGGCCCACCTCGGCGCTCATGGCGAAGAGGCCGGCGAGCTGCTGGTTGGACATGATGTCCAGCAGCGACACCTGGGAGAGGGCCCGGGCCGCGCGCTTCGGGTCGGCGGTGAAGTCCACGGCGTGGGGCAGCTTCGCGCTCTTGTCGGAGAGCGCGTCGAGCAGGCTCTTCACCACCGCCTCGTCATTGCCCACCACGAGGTGCTTGCCCTTCTGGCGGACGAGGACGGTGCCGCCCTTGAGCGCCAGCGCGTAGCCGTCCTCCAGGGCCTGGGCGCCGGGGAAGCCGGCCAGGGGGGAGAGGGCGGCCTTCACCTTGGAGGGGTCCTTCACCTCGGCGGCCACCACCTGGCGCGGGGCGAAGAAGCGACCCTCGGGGGTGCGCAGCGAGGCCTTCACCTGCACGTTGTCCACGAGCACCAGCAGGTGGCCGGTGAGCTGCTGCGTCACCGCCTGCGTCACGGTGTTGATCTGCTCGGGCGGGCACGCGGCGCACAGCTGCTGGATGCTCCAGCGCACCGAGCCCACCGCCTGGGAGAGCCCGGCGGGGGCCACCTGCGCGCGGCTGAAGAGGAGCCCGGGCTGCGTCATGGCGCCATAGGGGCTGGCGCTCGCGGACTGGAAGGGGGGCAGGGGGAGCTGGGTGGCGGTGCCCTCCACCTGGAGGCCGTCGGCGGTGCCGTCCAGGCCCACCACCATGCGCGAGCCCTGGAGGACGAAGACGGAGCCGGGCAGCTTGCCGAGCCGCGCGTCCGGCGCGGGGGCCTTGCCCATGAGCTTCACGGTCTCCTTGAGCAGGTCGTCATCGTCATAGAGGGTGGCGAAGGAGCAGACGTCCTGGCCCTTGAGGACGTAGCCGGCGCGGCCGGTGCCTCGGGGGGCGCTGGCCGTGGTCAGGCCCTTGGAGACATTGCTCTTCACCTCGCCGCCGGTGGCCAGGGCCTCGTTGGCCTTGGCCTGGAAGGCCTTGGCGTCGGTCAGCCGGACGCAGGAGACCTTGCTGCGGGTGATGAAGGAGAGGGTGGCGGGCGCGGTGGCGTCGATGCCCACGGCCGAGAGGGACTCGGGGCGCATCGGGTCCAGCGAGAGGAAGGGGTGGAACTCGGGGCTCCAGGTGGAGGGGCGCGCCAGGGCGGCGTAGGTGCCGGCGCGCGACATGAAGCCATGGAGGCCGGAGAGCTTGTCCAGCTGGGGAATGTGGATGACGGTGTTCGCCGAGGGCGCGGCGCGAGGCGCGGGCGCCGCCGCGAGGGTGGTGGCCAGGAGGAGCGAGAGCATGGCCCCAGGTGAGAGCAGCCGTGCTCCCACCCTGTCAAGCGCGTCACGGCGCCGACAACTCCGGCTGACATGCATAGGACCGGTCCGGTCTGTGCTGCCTGCACACCTAGCCCTCGACGCAAGGATGCGGCTTCCCCGGCTCGCAAGGCCTCGCGGACAAGGAGTCTGCTGGCACTGGGGCCGTACACCTCCGCCCTCACACGTGGGCAGGCATACCGGCTCCGGCTCCGTATTCGCGCAGAAGAAGCCTGTGGGACATGCCTCTGCCCCCTCCGACTGGCAGGGCCGGGCACACCACCCTTCATGAGTACCCTGCCGCCTGGCGCGCACCTCGGTGACACAGCCGAGAGGGGGCTCACACTCCGGACGGCCTTGTTGACCCTGTCCGCGAGGACGACGGCGTGCTTGCCGTCGGGCGTGTAGCGGAACTTCGCGTCCTCGCTCGCGGGGATCTTGCTTGCAGTGTGAAAGCTGTTCACTGCCGCGCCGGGTGGAGATTCATGCGCATCAGGACGGCCTGCCCGAAGCGCGTGGGCGTCTCGCCGATCCGCTCGAAGCCGCACCGTGCATAGAAGCCCTCGGCGCGCGGACTGGCGATGACATGCAGGGCGCGCACCCCAGTCTCTCTCGAGCGAGACACGGCATGCTCCACGAGTTGTCGGCCTATGCCCTGGCCCCACGCCTCTGGCTCGACGAACAGACCGTCGAGCTCCGCACCGCCGTCCTCGCGCGGCAGGACCACCGAGAACCCCAGCACGCGGCCGTCCGCCTCCGCCACGGTCACCTGCCCGGCCTCGAGCTGTGCCCGTGGCAGTTCGATGGCCTCGGGGTGGGCGAGCAGGGCTTCTCGATAGTCGTCCCCCGCCAGAGAGGCGCGGCGTTGCACATCCTCCAGCGCCAGACGCTCATCCGGGCGTGCGGTACGCAGGGCGATGCGAGGGTTCATCAGAGCTCTCTCCCTTTCGGACGAGGGCCTACGGTAGCTCAGTCGCCTCGGGTCGGAGGTGGCAGGGAAGAACCGCGTCGAACCCGGCCGGACGTGCCGTGAACTGGTATGACAAGCATACCAGTAGCTGGCGCTCTGGCCCGGCACAGGCACCTCCTCGGGGGAGGCGGTGGGGCTCAGGCTTGGGGTAGAAGCATCCGCCACGGTCCTTCCTCTCGGAGCCAGTTCATGTCCCTGCGTACCCGCCTCCTTGCCGCCCTCATGCTGCTCGCGGTCTCCAGTTGCGCGGGGGCCCGGCACGCTCCCTCCGCCGACAGCGAGGCCCTGGCCCGCGTGGTGGCATGCACCTTGTCGCGCCGAATCAGTGCTTGTCTCAACCGCACCATGCTCAGGGACGAGTGGCAACCGACCCGCTGGCTGTCCGACTCACACCCCGCGGCTCCAGCTCAGCACCGATGAGAGAACAGGCTCGAGCTGCTCCGCCATCTTCCGGTGGCCCGTGACGCTCGGGTGCGAGTCACAGCCGAAGTCTCCTGGCATCTCCAGGGTGTCCTCGATGAGCGCCAGATGCGTCCGCCCGCCATCCCTCGCGCGCTGGCGCTCCACGATGGTTCGGAGCCAGTCGGTCGCCGGGTCCATCATGCGCGGACCCGCAACGCTGAAGATGGGCACCTCCGGCCAGGACCGCCTCACGTCGGCGATGAACACCTCGTAGCACTTCGCGAACACCTCCCAGGGAGGGTGCGGCCGGGTGGAGAAGTCGTTCGTCCCCAGGTTGATGATCACGGCATGGGGAGCCGGGTAGCGGAAGTCCCAGTCCGGCTGCGCCTTCTCCGCCAGGGCCTGGGCGAAGTAGCGGGGCATCGGCTTGGGGGAGGTCGGCGTCAGCTCTCCGTAGTTGCGCACCACGCCGCGCCCGGACTTCGCGAGGATCTCGTACTCGGCACCGAGCCGCTGGGAGACCATGGCCGCGTAGGTCTGCTCGACGTTCTGCGTCTCGCGTGAGAACGCGTCTCCGAGCTGCCCCTCGTTCCCATAGCCCGCGGTGAACGAGTCCCCGATGAAGAGCAGCCTCCGCTCCGGCCTCGGTGGCAGCTCCACGAGGCCACGCCCTGGATCGAGAAGGAAGCCGTGGAAGACAGCCTGGCCCCACTCGGACTCCGTGCGCCGCGTCAGCCGCACCGTGTGCCGGCCCGCCGGAAGCTTCCGCGCCAGCACGTACACCTGCTCCGAGGTGGTGCGGAGCACGGTGGAAGGCTGGCCGTCCACGGACACATTGTAGTCGTTGTTTCCATCCTCGAGCAGGACGGCGCAGGTGGTGCCTTCGAAGGCTGCCTCGATCGTGACGCCCGGCCAGTCGAAGGCCGGCGCCTTCGCGTCGGAGAAGTCGAAGCGGCCGGTGTAGCGGATGAGCGGGTGATCCGCATCCACCCGGGCCCCATGCTCGACTGTGGGGAGAGTCCTCTTCACTGAGTCCAAGCTCATGCCGACGCGTTCCGCTCTGCTCACAGCCTGGCGATCTGGGCCGGGGTCTCGGCCGCGAGGTTGGCGGTCGTCACCACCGGCCCGTGACCAGGGACGATGAGGGTGGGCGGATCCTCCGCGAGCAGCGCGTTCAAGCGCTCCTTGAGTGCGCGCCGGTCTTTCACGACACCACCAGCCCGTCCGTGCCCCGGAAGACCAGCGTGGTCGCATAGGCGCCCTTGTTGAACTGGTACTCGCGCCAGAGCACGGCGCGCTCCTCATCGATGACGTTCCAGCCTCGGAGGTCCATGGATGTGACGCGCTACTGAGAGTCGAGCAGCCCTGCAATGGGAGATTATGAGCGGGTCCATGAGCGCGGCTACGATTCGCTCACCGCTTTTGCCGAAGCACGCCCCACGGCCTCGCTGGTGGCGCTGGTCGAGGAACTCGGGGCGGATGACATCGCCGCAGTGCAGGTGTTCAGCGGGTTGGTCGCGGAGGCGGAACGGAGCCGTCGAGTCACACGTCTGGTGCGCGGGCAAGTACCTATACCCCCGAGACTCATCAGGAGCGCGTCGACCAGGTTGGCGATGCGCTCCTCGCCACGCCTCCGCCGCCAGGCTGGCGCCCGCTCGGCCCCGACGACGAGCTGCTCCTCACGCTTCTTCCCGACGAGGAGGTCTGAGGTTCAGTTCTTCTGAGGCTGCGGGTTGACCTGCGCCGCCAGCGGACCCAGCCACTCCGGGTTCTTGGTCGTGCCGTCGAACCGCTGGCTCGTCTTGTACTTCTCGAAGGAGCCATCCTTCGCCGCCTTCTCGGTCTTGGCGAGCAGCGCCGCCACCTCCTTCTCCGACAGGGGCTTGAACCCTCGCGCCACTTGGAGCGCCTGGTCCAACCGCTCCATCGTGTCGATTCCGGTGATCACCACGCTCACCGGCAGCGACAGGCTGTAGCGCAGGCACTCGGGCGCGGTGACAGTCTTGCTGTCCAGGATGATCTTGCCGCCCATCGGCTTCATCCCCAGCACGCCGATCTCCTCACGCACCAGCACGGGCAGCACCCGCTTCTCGAAGCTGTCGAAGTGCGCGTCCATCACGTTGAGCGGCATCTGCACCGCGTCGAACCGGAACCCGTTCTTCTTCGCCGTCTCCAGCATCTTCAGGTGCATCGCCGGAGACTTGTGCCCCGTGAAGCCCAGGAAGCGCGCCTTGCCCGCCTTGCGCGCGGCAATCATCGCCTCCATCACGTTACCCTTGGCGAAGGCCAGCTCCGGGTCCTTCTCGTAGATGACCTCGTGCAGCTGCAGCAGGTCCAGGTGATCGGTCTGCAGGCGCTCGAGCGACTCGTCGATCTGCGCCTCGGCCGTCTTCCGGTCCCGGCCGTCGATCTTCGTCATCAGGAACGCCTTGGACCGGTAGCCGTCCCTCAGCGCCTTGCCCATCCGGATCTCGCTCTGCCCCTCGTTGTAGTCCCAGCAGTTGTCGAGGAAGTTCAGCCCGTTGTCGAGCGCGCGCCGGATGAGCTGGATGCTCTCGTTCTCGTCCTTCTGCGTGCCGATGTGGAAGCCGCCCACCCCGATGCAGGAGATCTGCTCTCCCGTCCGGCCCAGCTTCCGCCGCGCGATCGGCTGGGCCGAAGACGCGCCTGTCTCGGCGAAGGCCGTCTGGGACACCATCAGCGCGAGCGTGGCTTCGAGGAACTCTCTTCGGTTCATGGGCGCGATCTCCGGTGGTGCGCACGCAGGTGCGTGACGCGGGAGCCTCATCGCCACCGAGGCCCCGAGCAATCCACCTTCCACCCAACTGTGTCCTCCCGGAGAGGACAGGGGGCACGTGCGTCAGCCGGTGCACGTGTCCCCGGGGCAACTGTCTCGTGCGCCACACACCGAGACAGCCCGCCCTCGTCAGCCCATGCCTCAGACGAGGTTCGGCAGCGGGCCCTTGCAGTGCGCCGGGTTGCCGAACTTCGTCGCCGGCACGCCCATCGCGTTGAGCACCGAGACGAGCAGATCGTTGTGCCAGGCGTTGTTGTACTTGAGGTACCGGCCCGTCCGGAAATAGCCGCCGCAGCTGCCCGCCAGCACGAAAGGCACGTCGTTGCGGGTGTGGCTGTTGCCCTTGCCCAGCTCGTTGCCCCAGAGCACCGCCGTGTTGTCCAGCAGCTTCTTGTCCCCCTCGGTGATCGAGTTCAGCTTCCCGAGCAGGTAGGCGAACTGCTGCGCGTACCAGGTGTTGATCTTCGTCAGCTTGTCCTGGACCACCGTATCGCTGTCGCCGAAGTGCGACAGGTCATGGTGCCTGTCGGCCACGCCCGCCCAGGGGTGCGACACCTGGCTGACGCTCCTGCTCCACTGGAGCGTGGCCACCTTCGTCAGGTTGCACGTGAGCGCCATGGCCAGCAGGTCCATCTGCAGCCTGCCCACCGCCGGGTAGTTCTCGTTCTTCATGTGGTCCATCGACGCGGGCTGCGCCGGCTTCACGCAGGCCGCGCCGGGCGCCGTCGCCTCGAGATCCAACCGCCGCTCGATGTCCCGGATGGACTCCAGGTGCGCGTCCACCTTCTGCAGGTCCGTTCCTCCCAGCCGCGTCTTCAGCCGCAGGAAGTCATCCTTCGTGCTGTCGAGCACCGACTGACGCCGGAAGCGCAGCTCGGCCAGCCCCTGCGGGTCCGTGTTGAAGTTGGCGAAGATGCGGTCGAACATGCCGCGCGGGTTGTCCTCCGGCGGCAGCGGCGTGCCCGGCCCCGAGTAGGACATGCGCGACCAGATGTTGGCGCCGCCCGTCTGCACCCCGAACAGCAGGGACGGGAACCGGTCGTTCTGCCCCACCTTGTTGGCGATCTCCTGATCCACGGAGATGCCGCCGCCCCAGCCCACCGTCGACGAGTCTCCGCCGGGGAACAGGGTGCCCGACTGGAGCTCCGTGCCGGTGAGCAGCTGGGCCATGCCCTTCTGGTGCGCATCGCCCGGGCCGAACCCAGCCGACTGCATGTTCAGGTTGTCGAGGATGAGCAGCTTCGACTTGAACTCGTTCAGCGGCGCGAGGATGGACCCCAGCGTGAAGGCGGTCTCCGTGCCGGTGGGCGTCCAGTTGGGGGGAATCGTCCCGTTGGCGCTGAAGACGAACACGAAGCGCTTGGGCGCGGCCGCCGTGGCGGCTTGGGCCTCCATCGCCTCCAGGAACGGCAGCGCGATGCCCACTCCGGCCAGGCCCCGCAGCAGGGTACGACGGCTCAAGGGTTTGCGGATCATGGGGGTCCTCACTGAGCGGCGAGAGCCGGCTGGCGGTAGCGGAAGGCGTCGGACAGGGCGAGCTGCACCATCAGCTCGCGGAGGTTGTAGCCGGTGGCGGCGAACTGGCGCTGGAGCTCCTGCAGCTCGCACTTCTCCGCTTCCACCTCGGCGCGGCCGTTGGCGAAGCGGAACCACTGCGTGGCGATGCAGTCCTTCACGTAGGTGCTCTCGGCGAAGCGGCGAGACATCTCCACCGCGCCCACGAAGTTGCCGTTGGCGTCCTCCGCCTTGGAGACGCCGCCGCTGGCGTCCACGGGCAGGGCCCCCTCGTGCGTCCGGTAGCCGCCCACCCCGTCGTAGTTCTCGAAGGTGAACCCGATGGGGTCGATGAGCGCGTGGCAGCCCGAGCACGCCGGGTTGGACGTGTGCTCGGCGAAGCGCTCGCGCGTGGTGGAGTCCGGGGTGGGGTCCGGCGGCATGCCCACGTCGTCCGGCGGCGTGGGCAGCGTCTGGCAGAGGATCTGCTTGCGCACGAAGACGCCGCGGTGGATGGGCGAGCTCTGGTTCGGCTTGGCGTGGCTCGCCAGGAAGCTGGCCTGCGTCAGGAAGCCGGCGCGCTGCAGCGGGTTGACGGCCACCTTCTCGAAGGCCGTCCCCGTCGGGCCGTTGATGCCGTAGAAGGCCGCCAGCTCCTTGTTCGCGAAGGTGAAGTTCGCGTTGAACAGCTGCGAGGCGTCCCCCTCGAAGAAGACGTAGTCGAGGAACTTCTCCGTCTCCGTGCGCATGGCCGCCTTCAGCGGCTCGAAGCTCGGGTAGAGCGTGTTGTCCTTGGTGACGTGCTCCAGCTCGTCCAGCATCAGCCACTGCTTGTGGAACTCGGCCACCATGCGGTGCGCCTTCGGATCATTCAGCATCCGCCGCACCTGGGCCTCCACCTGCTCGCGGGTGGAGAGCTGGTCCGCGTCCGCCGCCTGGAACAGCGCCGGGTCCGGCATCGTGCCCCAGAGGAAGTACGAGAGCCGGGACGCCATCTCATGGGACGTCGTCTGCACCGGGCCGCCCTGCGTGCTCGGCCGGCCGGACTCGACACGGTAGAGGAAGAAGGGCGACTGGAGCAGCGACTCGATGACCATCCGGATGCCGGTGGCGAAGTCCTTCCGCGTCCTGCCGGCCTGGTACACGCTGCCCAGCCGAGCCACCTCCTCGGCCTCCAGCGGACGGCGCCAGGCGCGCTTTCCGAACTGCTCGATGAACTGCCGGGCGCAGGTGGCCTCGGTCGCGGCGGTGGGCTGGCAGGGCAGAATCTTGGAGAGATCCGCGGCCGCCGCCAGGGTCTCCGAGGCCGTCATCCACTGCTCCACGTGCAGCAGGGTGACGTTGAGCGCGTAGGCGTTGTTCTTGAAGCCGAGCGACTCCTCCTCGGGAGCGAACGCCTTGGCCGGCTGCAGGGTGGTTCCCAGCAGATCCCGCACCGTGTTGTCGTACTCGAAGCGGTTGAGCCGGCGCAGCGGCGAGGGCCCCGGCTGCACGGCGGTGGCCGGGCAGGACGTGGCCTCCGGGCCTGTGGGCTGCTCGGGGGAGGGCACCTCGGGCCCGCTCGGCAGCTCCATGTCGGCCTGCCCGAAGCAGCCGCCCAGCGGGAGCGCCGCCGCGATCAGCCAGGTGAGTCCAAATGTACGCAGGGGTGAGCTCAAGGGGGTTTCCTCAGGGGATGAGGAGGTGGGGTGCAAAACACCTAGGCAAGGCCCGGGCCAAATCCAGAAACTCATGATCTCAGTGATTTGGGGCTGCCCTGGAGGGAACCCACATGCGCCTGGACACTCCAGTTGGTGTGGACAGTCCACCACACTCTTCTCACCGGGAACAATCAACCCACCTGGCAGGCGGAGCCCTGCCGGCGTCCAGCGGCCCCCGAGGCGGAGGGCCGTGGCCTGTTCAAACGGGGTGCGTTGATGTCAGATACCGACGTGCGTCAGCGGCTGCTCTCCATCTTCGGCGGCTCGGTCGGCAACCTCATCGAGTGGTACGACTTCTACATCTACTCGGCCTTCTCGCTGTACTTCGCGAAGGCGTTCTTCCCGAGCGACAACCCCCTCGTCGAGCAGCTGAACTCCGCTGGAGTGTTCGCGCTCGGCTTCCTGGTGCGCCCCATTGGCGGGTGGGTGATGGGCCTGTACGCGGACCTGCGGGGGCGCCGCTCCGCGCTGTCGCTGTCCGTCTTCCTGATGTGCCTGGGCTCGTTCGTCATCGCCGTGTGCCCCACGTACGCGCAGGTTGGAGTGCTGGCGCCGGCGGTGCTGCTGATGGCCCGGCTGCTCCAGGGGCTCTCGCTGGGCGGGGAGTACGGCACCAGCGCCACGTACCTGAGTGAGGTGGCCACCTCGAAGCACCGGGGCTTCTACAGCTCCTTCCAGTACGTGACGCTCATCATGGGCCAGCTGCTGGCGACGGTGACGCTGCTGGTGCTGCAGCGCCTGGTGCTCACCCACGCGCAGCTGGAGGCGTGGGGCTGGCGCATCCCGTTCCTGGCCGGCGCGGCGCTCGCGGTGGTGGGCTTCTACCTGCGCCGCAACATGGTGGAGACGGAGGCCTTCCAGGCGGAGGCGACGCGGAAGACGGAGCACCGGCCCATGCGCGAGCTCTTGCGTCACCCGAAGGAGCTGGCGCTCGTCGTCGGGCTGACGATGGGCGGCACGCTCGCCTTCTACACGTACACCGTCTACATGCCGAAGTTCCTGGTGAACACGGTGGGGCTGACGAGGGATAAGGCCACGCTCATCTCCGTGGCGTCCCTGTTCCTCTACATGCTGCTGCAGCCGGTGTTCGGCCTGCTCTCGGACAAGGTGGGCCGAAGGCCCGTGCTGATGGGGTTCGGCCTGCTGGGCACGCTGTGCACGGTGCCGCTGCTGACGGCGCTGACGCAAACCCGGGATGCGTTCACGGCCTTCCTGCTCGTCATGGCGGCGCTGGTCATCGTCTCGGGCTACACCTCCATCAACGCCGTGGTGAAGGCGGAGCTGTTCCCCGCGAGCATCCGCGCCCTGGGCGTGGGGCTGCCCTATGCGCTGACCGTGTCCCTGTTCGGCGGGACGGCCGAGTACGTGGGCACGTGGCTCAAGCTGGCCGGCCACGAGCCCTGGTTCTTCTGGTACGTGACGGGCTGCATCCTCTGCTCGCTGCTCGTCTACACCTTCATGCGGGACACGCGGCGGCACCACCGCTTCGGCTGAAGGCCCCGCATCCTTATATAGGGACGGATGGTCCTCACTCGGCGCGCAGCGCCACGACGGGGTCCACCCGGAGCGCGCGGCGCGTGGGCAGGTAGCTGGCCAGCAGCGAGGTGCCCATCAGCGCCACCACTCCCGCGGCGAAGGAGACAGGGTCCGTGGCGCTCAGGCCGAAGAGCAGCCCCTCCAGCACCCGGGTGAGCACGGCGGCCCCGGCCAGTCCCAGCCCGATGCCGACCAGCACCGCCGCCATGCCCTGGCCCATGACCAGGCGCAGCACGTCCCTCGGCCGGGCGCCGAGCGCCACGCGGATGCCGATCTCCCGCGTCCGCTGCGCCACCGACCAGGAGACGACGCCCGCGATGCCCACCGCGGCCAACCCCACCGCCAGCGCGGCGAACAGGCCCAGCAGGAGCGCCCGGAAGCGCGGCTGCGCCATCGCCCCGGACAGGAGCGCCTCCGCGGTGCGGATGTTGAACAGCGGCATCTCCGGATCGATGCGCCGCGCCACTCCGCGGACGGCGGCCAGCAGCGTGCCCGCGTCGCGCTCCGCGCGGACCACCAGCGTGTACTGCCACGCCGGCACCTGGAGCTGGGACTGGTAGAGCTCCGGCGAGGACTCCTTCTCGAGCCCGAGCTGCCGGACATCTCCCACCACGCCAATCACCTCCAGCCAGGTGGGGCTCGCCGGGTTGCCCACGCTGACCTTCCGGCCGACCGGATCCTCCTGAGGGAAGAAGCGGCGCGCCATGGCGCTGTTGATGACCGCCACGCGTGGGGCGCTCTCCGTGTCGCGCGCGTCGAACACCCGCCCGGACAGCAGCGGGATGCCCAGGGCGCGGAAGTAGCCGGGGCTGCTCGTGCGCGCCTCCGCGCAGGGTGGCGGCCCCGAGCCCAGGGGACGCCCCTCGACGAGCACCGGCTGGCACGAGTCCACCCCGCTCAGCGGCAGCAGGTTGATGGTGCCCGCCTCGACCACGCCCGGCAGCGCGCGCACCTCGTCCAGCAGCCGGTGGGAGTTCGTCAGCACCTGATCGGGCCGCGTGGTGTTGGGCCTGGGCGTGGTGAGCTCCACCATCAGCACCTGCTCGGGCTGGAAGCCGGGATCCACCTGGTGGAGCCGCCAGAAGCTCTTCAGCAGCAGCCCCGCGCCCACCAGGAGGATGAGCGAGAGCGCCACCTCGCCCGCGACCAGGGACTGGCGGGTCCACTTCTGCGAGCGCCCCGCGGACGTCGTGCGTCCCGCCGCGCCGGAGGTGGCCTGCAACGCGAGCCGTGAGCCCTGCAGCGCGGGGAGCACTCCGAAGAGCACGCCCGTCGACAGCGACACCGCGAGCGCGAAGGTGAGCACCCGCGCGTCCACCTGCACGTGCTGCACTCGGGGAACGGCGCCCCCGCTCAGCGCCACGAGCAGGTCAGTGAGCCACAGCGAGAGCAGCAGCCCCAGGGCTCCACCCAGGAGCGCCACCATGAGGCTCTCCACCAGGAGCTGGCGCAGCAGCCGTCCCCGGCTGGCCCCGAGCGCGGAGCGGATGGCCAGCTCGCGCTGCCGCATGACGGAGCGGGCGACGAGGAGGTTGGCCACGTTGGCGGTGGCGATGAGCAGCACGAAGCCCACCGCCCCCAGCAGCAGGAGCAGCGCCGGACGGACCTCCTGCACGACGGAGTCGGCCAGCGGCATCACCAGGGCGCGCTGGCCGGTGTTGGTGGCGGGGAAGTCCTTCGCCAGCCGCTGGTTGATGGCGTCGAGCTCCTCCTGGGCCTGAGCGACGGTGACGCCCGGGCGCAGCCGGCCCAGCACGGAGATCCACCGCACGCCGCGCATCACGGGCGGAGCGCTCAGCGAGCGGGGGTGCCACAGGTCCGGCACGCCTCGCTTCTCCACGATGGGGGGCTCGAGGCCCGCCGGTGCCACGCCGATGATGGTGTTCGGAGCGCCCGCCAGGAAGACGGTGCGGCCGAGCACGGACGGGTCCGCGCCGAAGTGCCGCCGCCACAGGGGCTCGCTGAGGACGATGACCTTGTCCTCGGGCTTGCCGTCGGCGCCCGTCTCGAAGAATCGGCCGAGGACCGGCGTGACGCCGAGCAGCGGGAAGAACTCCGGAGAGACGGAGCCGGAGCGCACCTGCACCGAGCCCGTCGAGTCCACCAGGGTGGCGGCGCCGCTGCCGTAGGCCACCAGAGTCTCGAACGCACGGCTCTCCGCCTTCCAGTCGAGGAAGTCGTTGCTCGACACGCCGTAGTCCGTCCGGCCCGCGTCGCCGGCCTGCCTGGCCCGCTCCTCATCCACGCCCCACACGCGCACCAGGCGCTCGGGCTCGGCGAAGGGGAACGGCCGCAGGAGCACGGCGTTGATGACGCTGAAGATGGACGTGTTCGCGCCGACACCGAGCGCCAGCGTGAGAACGACGACCAGGGTCAGACCGGGTTGCCGGGCCCACACCCGGAAGCCGAAGCGAAGGTCTTGCCACATGCACATTCACCCAAGGCCACGGGGACGCCCGGACGGAACCCTCCTCCGCCTGGACTCGCCCTGGCGGCGGCAAGGACGTGCAACGCATATGCCTCCAAGCGGGTTGAAGTGGCAAGGAGCGCGGCCGAGGGAGCAGGGGTGCCACGCCCCGGAGGGAGCCAGCCTGGCTGTCCGCATGTGGGATCGCCCATTCCAGGAGCGGGAGCAGGAGCGCGTATTCCAGGGCCCCACGTGATAGAGCGGCTCTCGGGGGCCCGGGGCCGAGCCGGGAGCCTGCGCCATGACCGCCACTTCCACTCCCCGCCTCAGAGCCTCCCTGGCCCGCTCGACACTGGTCAAGATGGGGGTGGGAGTCGCTGGCATCATCGCCCTGACGACCTTCTTCAGCTACCGCCACATGGTCCGCTCCCTGCGGGCCGAGGCCCTGGGGTACCTGGAGAAGTACGTCTCGGAGCGCGCGCAGCGCGAGCAGGCCCTCTTCCTGCTGGCGGAGGACAACCATGCCCTCCTGAAGCGGGCGCTGGAGGAGCGCATCCGCGCCCTGCGCCAGGAGGATCCGAACCCCCGCTTCGAGAGCCTCTTCACGCGGATGCCCGACGGGACGATCCGCAGCCGCCCGGAGCGCTTCGATGGCCGGCGCATGCCTGGCGTCTTCGTCTCCAGCGGGACGCCGCTCGACGAGGAGCTGCGCCGCCGGCTCCTGGCCACCTACGACGTGCTCCACCAGTACGGGCCGGCGTTCCACACGCGCTTCACCAACACCTACGTCACCCTGCCGGAGAAGCTCCTCGCCATCTACTGGCCGGAGAGCCCCGCCTGGGTCCAGGAGGCGCAGACGGACTCGCCAGTCACCAGCCTGGAGCTCTTCACGATCAGCCTGCCCGAGCACAACCCGAGCCGGCGGACGGCCTGGTGCGGCATCTTCGCGGACACGGTCATCGGCAGCTGGATGGTCTCGGTCTCCACGCCGCTGGACCTGGATGGCCGCCACGTGGCGACGTTCAGCCACGACATCCTCCTCAAGGATTTGATGGGTCGCACGCTCAACGAGCGGCTGCCGGGCTCGTACAACATGATCTTCCGGGACGATGGCCTGCTCATCGCCCACCCCGAGCTGATGAAGGAGGATGCCGTCGGCACCTACAACATCCGGGAGGCCGACTCGCGCCTGGAGTCTGGCGAGCTGCTGAAGCGCATCTTCGAGCGGGTGAGGAACCGCCGGCCGGAGCAGACGGTGCTCGAGGAGGGCGACGTGTTCCTGGCGGTGGCTCGGCTGAGGGGGCCGGAGTGGAACTTCGTCACCGTGCTGCCCAGGAGCGAGGTGACGAGGCCCGCGGCGCTCGCGGCCCGCTATGTCCTGGTGCTCGGCGGGCTGGCCCTGCTCATGGTGCTGGGCATCATGTACGGGGTGATGCGGGGGCAGATCACCCGCCCGCTGCAGGGCTTCACGCGGGCGGCGGATCAGGTGGCCAACGGGGACTTCAAGGTCCAGATGGACACCTCGCGCGAGGATGAGCTGGGGCACCTGGCGCGCGCCTTCCAGGTGATGGCGGACGGCGTCCAGCGGCGCGAGGAGGCGCTGCGGCAGGCCAACGACGAGCTGGAGCAGCGGGTGCGGGAGCGCACGCGCGAGCTGAAGGAGATCCACCGCCGGCTGGTGGACAGCGCGCGCCAGGCTGGCATGGCGGAGATCGCCACCAACGTGCTGCACACCGTCGGCAACGTGCTCAACAGCGTGCAGACCTCGGTGCTGATGGCGAAGGAGCGGATGGATGCGATGAAGCTGGACCGCGTGGGCAAGCTGGGGGAGCTGCTCGAGGCGCACCAGGCCGACCTGCCGACCTTCCTCGCCCAGGACGAGCGGGGGCACATCATCCCCGCCTTCTTGAGCCGGCTCGGGCGGAGCCTGGAGGAGGAGCGCCGTCGGCTGCACGAGGCGCTCGAGGAGGTCCGCCGCCACACCGAGCACATCAGCGCCATCGTCAACTTCCAGCCGTACGTCGCCAAGGTCCCGCGCTCGCTCGAGCCGGTCGCCCTGGGAGAGCTCATCGAGGAAGTCCTGCGGCTCGACTCGGCGGCGCTCAGCCGCCATGAGGTGAAGGTGGAGCGGCACCTGGCCGAGCTGCCCCCGGTGCTGACGGAGAAGCACACGGTGCTCAGGATCCTGATGAACCTGATCAGCAATGCCAGGTACGCCCTGGAGGCCAACAGCCCGGGGGAGCGGCGCCTGACGTTGAGGCTCGAGCCGCTCGCTGGCGGGCGGGCCCTCCTCGAGGTGAGCGACAACGGCATCGGAATCCCGTCGGAGCTGCTCACGCGCATCTTCGAGGCCGGCTTCACCACCCGGGCGGAGGGGCACGGCTTCGGCCTGCACTCCAGCGCCATCGCGGCCCAGGAGCTGGGCGGTTCCCTGAGGGCGTACAGCGATGGGGAAGGGCTCGGTGCCACCTTCCGGCTGGAGCTCCCCTGCCAGCCGCATTCGGCTCCTGCCTGACGCGGGGACTGCGCCTCCATCCAGTTATTCTGGCAGGTGTAGGACCTGATCCTCCCGCGAAGGATTCCTGGCGGGGGAGACGGGGTGAGGCGTCTCGCATTCGTGATGCCGTGGGCGGCGGTGCTCGGGGTGACAGGGGGGGCTCGCTGCGGAAGATGTCCCGGACGGCGGCCTCGGGCGCCATCGAGTCGCTGGGAGCGCCCGGAGAGGAGGAGGAGTTCCGGCGCAAGGTGGGCCGCCTGGCGGACCACCTCGTGGACGACGCGCTCCAGAACCCGAAGCCGAGCCCGCGTGAGATTGCCCGCGAGCCAGCGGCCGGCATGCTGGAGGGCCTGGAGGGCTACCTCGCCCAGGAAGGGCAGGGCGAGCAGCTCGGCCAGGCCGGGGCGAGCTCCTTCCACGAGATGGGCCCGGTGCTGTCCGCGGAGGTGCGGGGGATGGCGCCCGCGACGCGGCTGCTCTTCGCGGAGAGCGGGCGAGGGCTCGTGGACGGGCTCTCCTCGTGCCGCGAGGAGCTTGCCACCCTCATGGGAGAGATTGCCGACGAGGTGGGCCGCTCCATGGCGCGGGCCATGGCCGAGCAGCTCCGGGCCGAGTTGCGGCAGCAGCTGGACGCTCCGCCGGATCCGGCGCTGGCTCGGGCCGTCGAGGGTGTGGCGGCTGGGGCGGCGGCCGCGGGCGTGCGAGGCGCCATGGCCGAGCTGGGCCAGACGGTGCCCGCGTGCAAGGACGGCCCGTGCGCGCCTCGGGTGGTTTCCCAGCTCAGCCGGTCTGCGCTCGGGGGCGCGGTGGCGGCGATGGCTCCCATCGTCCTGGTCGGGCTCGCGGCCTTCGCGATTGGCGTGGCTGTGGCGGTCCTGGCCGCGCGGGCGATGGCACGGCGTCACGATCTCCGCCGCCGGGCGTAGCGTGGCGGAGGTGAAGCCCGCGCTTCAGTGCGAGCCGCCCGAGGTGAGCTTCAGGCCGATGATCGACGTGAGCAGCAGCGCGAGGAAGAAGAGCCGTGGTGCCGTCACGGCCTCATGGAAGAGCACGATGCCCAGGATCGCCGCGCCCAGCGCGCCGATGCCGACCCATACGGCATAGGCGGTGCCGATGGGCAGGCTCCGGGCGGCCATCGACAGCAGGACCATGCTGGCGATGATGGCCAGCACCGTAAGGATGGTGGGCACCGGACGGGTGAAGCCCTCGGTGTACTTCAGACCGATGGCCCAGCAGACTTCCAGCACCCCCGCGATGATCAGCAGTACCCATGGCATGACGGGCTCTCTAACCTGTTTCAGGGAAGGCCGGTAAGGCACAAGCGTGTGAGTAGGCAAAAGGCAGCATTCCGCCATCACCCCATCGTTGCTGCTCGCGGAGATGAACGCAGCCCTTCCCTCGGACTGCCGCACGCGTTGTCAGAGGCCTCTGCTTGGATGGGAGCGGCTTGCAACGCGAAGGGTGGCGGGGATGGAACACAAGGGGCTGGTGTCGAGAGTGGCGGAGCAGTTGGAGCGAACGATTGCCCTGGGGCAGTGGCCTAAAGGCAGGCTGCCTTCCGAGCGGCAGATGGCCCAGCGCTATGGGGTGTCGCGCACCACCATCCGAGGCGCCCTCCAGGGGCTGGCCGCCAGAGGACTCATCGTTCAACACCCCGGGCGACAGAGCCGTACGGTGCCCCTGGGTGAAGCGCTGTCGCTGGAGAGCCTGAAGCTGCTGCTGCCCGAGGGCCGCCAAGACATGGACCGCCGGCCGCTGCTCGAGGGGTACTTCGCCCTCAAGCGGGAGGTGACGGTGGAGCTACTGGCCGCCTGCTGCGAGCACGCCAGCCAGCCCGCTGTGGAGCAGCTGCTCAATGCCAGCTTCGCGTTGAGAGATGAGGCCCGCTGGCAGGAGAAGCGCACCCGGTGGGTGGAGCGAGAGTTCGACCTGCTGAGGCTGGCGGCCCAAGGCGCGGACCGTCCCGGCCACCTGCTGCTCCTGATGTCGTTGGAGAAGGCCTTCCGAGGCTTGGCGGACGCGCTGCTCCCCGCGCTGCAACCCGCGGCCCTCCAGCAGTGGGCCCAGTGCGTGTTCAACGCCCTGGCCGACCGTGACGCTCAGGCCCTTCGCCAACAGCTGCCGGCGCTGCTGAAGGCCGCTGACGAGCCGCTGCTCGACCGCCTGGCCCCGGTGCGCGACGCACATACCGCGCCCAAGCCCCCACCGCCTGCCGGGGAGGTGCCCGTGTCGGGCGAGAACGCCAGCAACTGGTATGCTTGTCATACCAGTTCGCAACAAGTCCGGCCGGCAGGGGCGGGCCCGGTCCAGGCGGAGGTGAGCGCCAGCGCGTGTGCCACTTCGAGCCGGAACGCACCCTCAGCTCCACCAGCCCCGTTCTCCGCTGTCGAGTGGCAGGGGGATTCCGGCGAGCCCGAAGCCATTCCGGCCCCACCTGCCCCTTCCTTCTCCACTGGAGGTGTTCCTGGAACGCCCTGTTATCCGCCCACACTGATGCTGGCCTGGCCGCATCCTTCCTCCTCGGCACTCCCGGCGGCAGATGCCGAAGGTCCACCTGCCCCGTGCCCGGACGCTTCCACTGCTGAGGAAAGAGGGCTTGTCCCCAGCGAGGATCAGGCCGCTCTGCTGTTGGACGCTGGGGAGGCGCCTGCGTAGCTGGTCCCAGCGCCGCGCCAGGGGTGGGCGCTCTCCAGCGCTCAGGTGGGAGCCTCGGGCCCGAGGCGACAGTGCCGTCTTGTCCGCGACACCACTGGCCTGCTCGTTGGCTCAGGTCTTCTCTGGCGCCTGGCTTCGCGTCCTACTCCTTTACCCAACTTCCCTGAAGGGGGTAGCACGAGCCGAGGCGCGCTACTCCGCGGGAGAGGCCACGCGAGGCGGGGAGACTCCGAAGAGTTGCTGGTACAACGCCTCCCGATCCTTCACGGCGCCGCTGTGCTCCACGGCGCCCCAACGCTCGCCCCAGTATTGGAGCCAGCCGAAGTACCGCGCCTTGAGCGCACGCCCCTCCTCCTGCCGCTCGGCCCACAAGTCGTGCCGCTCGCCAGGGTCCGCTACCACGTCATAGAGGCGCTCGTCTGGGGGCTTCATGCCCAGCGGGGCCACGTACATGTACTTGAGGCGTCCGTGCACGATGGCCCCACGCATGCTGGCCACGTCCAGGTGGCTGATGAGGTACGCCGTCGACGAGGCGCGCTCGTGGAACACCGTGCTGCCCGCGTTCAGCACGGGCCGCGCGTCTCCCGCAAGCCACGTCAGCGTGGCCGCCACGTCCTTCTGCTGCACCACCCGGTCATCGCGCTCGCCGTGGAAGAGGCGCGGGTTGATGAACACCAGCGGGATGTGGACGGACATATCGAAGAGCCTGTCCCCATGCGCCGAGCCCGCCTCGGGGTGCTCGCGGAAGGCCTCGCCGTGGTCGGCCACCAGGACGATCACCGTGTTCTCGAAGAGCCCCCGCCGCTTCAGCAGCTCCACCAGGTCTCCAATGACGAGATCCTGGTACGCCACCGCGTCCCGGTACGCCGCGAAGGAGTTGGGCGGGTGCGCGTTCTTCATCGGCGCGGGGAACTGGTAGGGCAGGTGGGGATGGTGCGGCCAGAGGATGGCTCCGAAGCGCTGGGTGGGGGCGCCCTCGATGAAGCGATCCAGCGCCTTCACCAGCGTGCGGTCCGTGATGGGCGTGTCCAGCGCGGCCAGGTCCTCCCTCATCGTGTAGTACGAGAAGCCCCGCTTCGTGATGAAGCCGGACTCGCCCATGAAGGGCACCTCGTTGTGGCTGATGAAGGCGTTGCGCATGCCGAGCGCCGCCCAGCGCTCGCCCACCGAGTCCAGCGGGATATCCGGGAACCTGCCGCCCGCGGTCTCCCAGTAGGGTGACGGGTAGATGCCGAAGAGCAGCGACTCCAGCCCCTTGGTACTGAGCGGCTCGTGCGCGTAGGCGCGGGTGAAGACGGCCGAGTGGGGCGCGAGCGCCTCCATCCGAGGCATGGGCGGAGCCTCGGGCGAGGGCCAGAAGATGCTCGCGCGCACCGACTCCAGCACCACCACCACCACGTTGAAGTCTCGCGGCGCGGCGGCCAGCGCCTGCCAGCGCGCATCCAGCTTCGTGGCAGGCGCCCAGTCCTCGGGGGACGGCTGGCCCCGGGGCATCTGGCCCAGCCGCTCGGGCAAGCTGTTCACCAGCAGCAGTGTGAGCGGAGAGTGGGCCGCCGCGGGGAAGGCCAGCGGGTAGCGCACCAGCCGGTAGACGGCGCCGCCAGCCGCCAGCGCGAGCACCAGCAGCAGCAGACGCATGCGCAGCGCCGGGCGCTGGCGCTCCACCGAGCCCTCCCGCCCGAAGAGGAGCGAGACGCCTACCGGCAGCACCAGCGCCGCGAGCGTGGCCGGCCCCAGGTAGCCCCGCGCCATGCGGCCCAGCTCGGGCAGCGACAGTCCCGAGAGCTGGAAGCCCTTGGCGTAGGTGTTGATGACCATGAACACCTGGGTGCCCACCAGGTTCAGCCACAGCAGCGCGAGCAGGCCTCCGCGCGCCACCCAGCGCGCCGCTCTTCCGCCTCGGGCGAGCCGGCACAGCAGCAGCAGCGCGAGCAGCTCGAAGCACAGCGAGGAGACGAAGAGCTGCACCACGCCGATCGCGCCGGTCGGGTCGCGCCGCCACGCCCCCAGCAGCTCCTTCACCGAGAAGCCCACACCATCCGAGGCGAACACCACGCCGCGCAGGGCCAGCAGGAAGAGCGCCACCAGCAGCAGCACCCCTCCGGAGCCCAGGCCACGAGCCCCGGCCGGTCGGGGGCCCAGGGTGATGGGCAGCGGCTTCATTTCACCCGCCCCCACAGGCTCCCCCAGCTTCGGGCGGAGTCATGGAAGCGCAGGCCCGCCTTGTACTCGGTGGCCATGTTGTCGTCGGTGATGACGGGCAGGTCCGTGCGGGCCCGGGAGGCTTCTCCCTCGTCCGGCAGCGGCATCCGCACCATGGCCTGAAGGGAGGCCTCCCGCTTCGGGTCCTCCGGAGGGAAGGGGAAGACGGGCTTGCCGCGGTGGGTGAAGGCGCGCAGGGCCTGCTCCTTCTCCTCCTCGGAGCGGGTGAAGGGCGTGTCGCTGCCCACGGCGCTGTTGTGCACCATCACCACGTGCCGGAACACGTGGGCGAGCGTCACCTTCACCTCTGGCGAGCCGGTGGTGTTCACCAGCACCGAGCCGCCCGGCAGCAGGTGCTTCTGGCAGAGCCGGAAGAACTCCTCGGACAGCAGGTTGGTGCTGTGGCTGCGCCAGTTGAAGGTGGTGTTCATCACGATGAAGTCGAAGCGCTCGTCCGGGTTGCGCACGAGCCACCGGCGCCCATCGTCGATGTGGATCTTCACCCGCGGGATGTCCAGCAGCGGGGCGTGCTCCGGGAAGCGGCGGATGGTCTCCAGGTAGCCCGGGTTGATCTCCACCGCCTCGAGGCGCTCGATGGCGGGGTGCTCCGCGAGCACCTGGGCCCACGAGCCGCTGGCCAGCCCGATGACCAGCACGCGCTTGGGAGCGGGGTGGAGCGCCGGCACCATGTAGGCGCGCTGGATGCCGTTGATGTTGCGCACCGGGTCCAGGTTGAAGGCGCCGTCGTAGACGCCTCCCCCGAAGATGGTGTCATCCCCGTTGGGGCCGCCCACCGCGACGATGCCGCTGCGCGTCTCCACGAGGAAGCGGTAGGGCTTGGCGGCGGTGAACTCCTCCTTGAAGTGCAGCCGCTCCAGCAGGAACTGGTACTGGTCGTGGTGAGAGACAGCCACCACGGCGGCCGTGCCCACCACCGCGGCGAGGAAGCCCGCGCGGCTGCGGCCCGGGGCCGGCAGGGTGAACACCGTCACCGCCGCCGCCACCAGCGCCACCGCCGTCACCATCAGGACGATGGTGGGCAGCGGGTACAGGTCCATCAGCACGAAGGTGGTGAACAGCGGGCCGAGGATGCAGCCCAGCACGTTGAAGAGGTAGAGGCGCGACAGGGAGACGCCCACCTCATTGCCGGCGCGGATGCCGAAGTGGCAGAGCAGGGGGAAGAGCAGCCCGCCCGGGAAGCCCACCAGCGCCACGGAGAAGTACGCGTAGGCGGTGCCCGTCGCCTCGCCGAGCTGGAACATGCGGGCGGTGGCGGGCAGGGTGAAGTAGCCGAGGATGGCCGAGGCGAGGAACAGCGAGCCCAGCACCACCGGCGCGGGCAGGCGCTGGCTCTTGATGACGCGCTCCGCGCACAGCGAGCCGATGGCCAGCCCCGTGAGGAAGCACGCCAGCAGGTACGCGAAGGCGCTCGGCGCGCCGCCGGTGCCGTAGGAGATGATGCGGTACCAGAGGATCTCCTGGCTCAGGGCGATGTAGCCGGCGACCAGGGACAGCAGCAGGGCGACGATGGGCTTCACGCGCTGGCCCTCCGGCTCTCGGGGGCGGGCAGCTCCACGTGGGGGCCCTCGGAGGAGCCGCTGCCGCGTGACGCGAGCGCCTTCATGTAGCGCCAGGCGAGCGCGCCCACCACGAGGTTGAGCACGCCGGCGCACAGCACGGCGGCCTGCTGTCCCCCGAGCACGAAGAGGACGGACGAGGTGAGGTAGCTGGAGGCGGCCGAGCCCAGCGTGTTGACGAAGTAGAGCAGTCCCACGGTGCGCCCCACGTGCTGGAAGTGCTGGTGCAGGTGCGCCACGAGGATGGGCAGCGTGGCCCCCATCATCAGCGTGGGCACCGCGAGCACCGCGGAGATGACGAGCGCGGCGACGGGCAGGGAGCTGTTCACCACGGCGGCGCCCACCGTGCGGATGAGCGGGAGGCTGATGATGCCGAAGGCGCCCACCACCACCTCGCACAGGAGGAACAGGCGGGGCAGGGCATGGGGGTAGCGCTTCGACAGCGCTCCGCCCAGCATCGAGCCCACCCCGAGCCCGAACATGAAGATGGTGACGATGAGGGTGACCGACTCGATGTTGACGCCGAAGGAGGCGAACAGGACGCGCTGCCAGGTGACCTGGTAGACGAGGGCGGCCATCCCCGAGAGGAAGAAGAGGAAGCCCAGCCACCCGGTGGAGCCCATCAGGCGCGGGCGTGCCGCCTCCTCCGCGCGCAGCACCAGCGTGAGGTTGAGCCCGAGGAACAGCGCGCTGAGCGCCAGCGGCATCACCGGGCCGGGCAGACGCAGGCCCGTGGCTCCCACGGCGGTGAGGAGGAAGACGAGCCACGTGGCCGGGTGCCGGGCGCGCACCACCGCTCGCGCGGAGGGCTCCACGATGAAGCGGTCCAGCAGGCGCAGGGCCAGCCGCTGCCCGACGGTGAAGAGGACGGCGCCCGCGACGGCCGACAGCGCCAGCCACAGCCACAGCGCCTGACGGGAGGGCGGATGGGTGATCTGCTCGGCGAGCCGGTTGAGCAGGACGCAAGCGCCGGTCCCCAGCCCGGCCAGGGGCGCGAGGAGCCAGCTCCAGGATCCCGGGGGCGGGGAGTTCCGCTCGGTGGCTGTCATGGAGCGGAAGTCTCAGGGGGGATGTGCCGCTTGTAAAGGCGACGACCCTCTGGAGGAAGGCTGTCGGCCGGCCTCGCCCCTACGGAGGACCGCTCCCCCGGGTGCCTGCTCTCCAGGGCTGGAGCCTGCTACGGGTCCCGGTGGACCGTGTCCATGGAGAAGGCCGGCAGGCAGATGGCGATGTACTCGGCGCCCTCGGCGTCGGGGGTGCTGTAGCGGACCCACTCGCCCGGCTCGCACACCACGGCCTGGCCGGCGCTCACATCGAGCGCTCCCCCCTTGTGCTCGACGTGCAGGCGGCCCTTGATCACCACGGTGATCTCCCGGAACTCGGGCGTCTGCCCGGGCTCCACCCAGCCGCTCGGGCTGCGCATGTGGGCCACGCTGAGCTCGGAGGTCTTCGAGTTCACCCGGCCGACGTACTCGTCGATGAGCTTCGGCTTGTTGCCGGCGGCGGCGACGCGGGTCGGGGCGGGGATGAGGGTCGGCATGGTTCGCTCCTCGGAAGGTGTGAGGGGGGCGAAGCTATCAGCGTGAGCCTCCCGAAGGGCGACGAACCATCGGGTGTAACCCTCCTTGGGAGTGGCGCGTACGGCCATCACCTCGACGTGTGCCCTGGAGGCCCCGCGTGAAACCTTCCCGTCCATCCCTGCTCGTCCTCCTCGTGCTGGCCTGCGCCTGTGGCGGCTCGGAGGAGGGGGACTCGCCCACCGTGGGAGGGCTCGACACCTCCGAGGCGGGCATCGTCGCCTTCGTGAAGGACCGGCGCTACCAGGGGTGGCTGGCCGAGCCCTCGGTGCGTGACTCGACGGGGCCCCACGGCAAGGTGCGAGTCTTCTTCAATGGCAGCGCCGTGGACTCGCTGCGGGCGGGCAAGGAGCTGCATCCGGTAGGGACCATCCTCGTCAAGGAGCTCTACTCACCCGATGGGGAGCGCCTCATCGGCCATGCGCTGGACGTGAAGGTGAAGTCCGGCGCGGGCAAGGACACCTGGGTCTTCTTCGAGGGCGTCCTGCCCGACTACCAGGACAACTATTACGGCCGCGGGCACGACACGTGCCATGGGTGCCACGAGGCGGGGACGGACTACGTCACCACCACGCTGCCGGAGTGAGGTGGATCCACTTCCCACCGAGACAGAGGCCCGAGCCCGCCCCCCGCCTGGTCCTCCCTCCTGCCGGGCGCACTCTGGGCGAACTGGTCTGCTTGTCATACCAGTTCGCAACCGGTCCGCGCACAGGGGCGGCGAGCTGATACCAAACGTTCGAGAGAGGACTCGGGCGCCATCGGAAGCCGCGCGGGCCCGGGGGCGGCGTGCCACCATCCGCGCTGCGTATGGTCACCTACCCCGAGTCGGCTCGTGAGGCGGTGCAGCAGCTTCGTGGGCTCGCCGAGTCCCTGGCTGTTCCCGAACGAAGGGCCGCGGCGCTGACCGAGCTTCGCGCGCTGGCGCTGCTGTGCCGGGGCAAGCCGGAGGGCGCTCCGCTGCGGCTCGTCACGGTGACGGCGGCGGTGGGCTCGAAGCAGGAGCGGCTGGAACTGCTGCTGCCGCCGTCCATCTTCGCTCCCGAGGCGTGGGCGTACACGTTCCTGGAGGGGATGCTGAAGGTCCCCCTGGACGAGTACGACGGGAAGCGGCTGGTGGAGGTGGGCACGGGCTCGGGGTGGATCTGCATCGCGCTGGCGAAGTTCACGCGCCTCTCGCGCATCCACGGGGTGGACCTGAACCCGCACTCGCCCTGGGTGGCCATCTGCAACGCGTGGCTCAACGGGGACGAGCGGATGGTGGCGCGGCTGTCCTTCGGGGAGAGCGACCTGCTGCGAGGCCTGCCCGAGGGCGCCGTCTGGGACTTCGTGGTGGGCTGCATCCCGCAGGTGCTGCGCACGGACGGCCTGCCCGAGGCGCCCGCGGAGGCCGACACGCAGGAGCTGTATGACCTGTCCAACTACACCGTGCTGCAGAACGTCTACGAGGACCACTTCGGCCTGGGGCTCATCGCCCGGCTGCTGGACGAAGTGCCCGAGCACCTGGCGCCGGGAGGACGGCTGCTGCTGAACCTGGCGGGCCGTCCGGGGCGGCCCATCATCGAGCGCATGTTCACCCGGCGGGGGCTCACCACGCAGGTGCGGGTGGCTCGGCGAGTCATGCAGGCGGCGGACACGGACATCCGGCCGCTGGTGGCGCTGGAGCAGCGCACGCAGCGCGAGTTCGAGTTCTTCATGGAGGCGCACAGCGCCGAGCCACTGCGGGCGGCCACCGCGCTCGGGTGGCTGCAGGCCGGGCACCCCATCTGGCACGAGGTGGCGGTGTGGGAGGCGCGGCTGGCGCTGCCGCGAGAGACGCTGGCCCTGCGCGCCGCGCTCCGGTCCCTGGGCCTGATGAAGCTGACGGAGGAGCTGGACCTGGGCATGGTGTCGCAGGAGCAACTCGGCTTCGTGGCCGCGCTGGCCGAGCGGCTGGCGCATGCGTCGACGATGCCCTACACGCACGAGGCGGGGGATGCGTCCTTCCGCCAGCTCGTGGCCCGGTACCTGGAGCGCTTCTTCGAGCTGCGGCTGCCCGAGGAGGCGATCTTCGTGGCCCCCGAGCGCGAGCAGGCCGTCTACTCGCTGCTGCTGGCGCTGTGCGATCCGGGAGATGGGGTGCTGGTGTCGCGCCAGCTGCTGCCGGTGTACGCGCGGGCGCTGGAGCGAGCCGGGGTGCGGACGACGGTGACGCACAGCACGCTGGCGGAGATCCACCAGCTGCTGGGCGCCTTCGACGTGAAGGTGGTGTTCCTCTCGGTGGAGAGGGGCGAGCGCACCAACCTGGCGGTGCTGCGGGAGATCGTCGCGGAGGCGGCGCGGCGGGGCATCTGGGTGGTGCTGGACGAGAGCGCCTTCTTCCACATCACCAGCGAGGTGGAGCCGCTCACGCTCTTCGAGTTCCTGGCCCGCGAGCCGCTGCCGCCCAACCTGGTGGTGCTCTATGGCCTCATCAAGAACGCGGTGTGGCCGGACCTGGAGCTGACGCTGCTGCTGCCGGTACCCGAGCCGCTGCGAGGGGACCTGGAGGTGGCGGCGGAGGTGACGTACTCGCGCATCGGCACGCTGGCGCAGTGGTTCTACGAGCGCACCTTCGCGGAGCTGCTGACGTTCCGCATCTCGTTCGCGGAGCAGGAACGCCCCCTGGCGGGCCGGGCTCCGGCGGTGGCCCTTCCGCGCTCGGAGCGCATCGAGCGCCTGGCGGGCTTTCCAGCCTTCGCGCCCAAGGTGTTCCGAGAGGGCGACCCCGAGCTGGTGCGCCTGGACTACGGCGAGAACGAGGGCGCCATGCCCCAGCCGCTCATCGAGGGGCTCATCGCCGCGCTCGCGGCGCCGCGAGAGGCTGGCAAGCAGCACGGGCTGGCGGAGGCGGTGGCGGGCTTCCTGCTGGAGACACGGGCGGCGCGGTATGCACCGGAGGACATCGTGCTCGGCCAGGGTGTCTGGCCGCTGGTGCATCACCTGGGCGTGGCCTTGCGTCAGCGGCTGGGGCGGGCGCCGCGCGTGTTCATCGCCACGCCCTGTTACGGCGTCCTGCCGCCCACGTGGGTTGCGGCCGGATGCGAGGTGGAGCAGGGGCCGCTGGCGAAGCTCCAGGAGCGGCGAGGGCCGGGAGGCCCGGACGTGGCGGTCATCTCGCAGCCGTCGAACCCCGAGGGCTGCTACCTCTCGCACGAGGAGCTGGTGGCGCTGGCCACGTGGGCGGTGGAGCAGCGCGCGCTGCTGGTGTCGGATGAAATCTTCGGGCTGGTGAACCTGACCAACCCCACGGCGGAGACGGTGCACAGCCCGGTGACGCTGGAGCAGGTGGTGCCCGGCGTGGGCGCGCGCACGGTGCTGCTGGGAGGGCTCTCCAAGGAGTTCGCCGCCGGAGGCCTGCGCATGGGCTGGCTGGCGACGCGGGATAGGGCGCTCGCCACGGCGCTGCGCGACAGCGGGCTGGTGCCACCCACGCTGGCGACGGCTCGGGCGGCGGCGTGGCTCTACGCGGCGCATGCTCGCAGTCCGGAGGGGCGGCTGCTCTACCCGGCGCGCCACCGGGCCCTGCGTGAGTTCCTCGTGCGGATGCGACGGGAGCTGGCCGAGAAGCGGGCGCTCATCGCCGAGGCGCTGCCCGGGCAGGGGCGCTCCGACACCGCCGAGCTGGGAGGCCTCTTCCTGGCGCCCCGCATGAGCGCCTGGCTGGGCAAGGAGGTGGACGGAGAGCGCCTCACGCCGGAGAACCTGCCGCGCGTGGTGTACGCGCACACGCACGTGGTGCTCAACGGCGGCGACTGGTGCGGGGACCCGGAGCGGGTGCGCGCGGTGTTCTCGATTCCTCGCGACAGGCTGGAGCGGGCGCGCGAGCGGCTCCTGGCCTTCGCCGCCAGGCTCCAGTGAGCGCGAGGGCAGTCACGCCCTCGCGCCGCCAGTCGTGCTTCGCGCGCCGTCGTTCCATCTCCCCTGGTGTTTCCAGCTAACCTGGGGGCCATGGCCGACTCTGACGACCTGCGTCTGAACGAGCTGCAGCGCTACCGGAAGACCTCGAGCCGGCTGGCGCTCGAGGTGCACAGCCACTGCGAGGTGCCCGCCGGGTGTGGAGGCGCCGTCCTGCGCTGGCGAAAGCCCGACGCGGATCTGGGCATCACCCTGTCCAGCTACCTGGGCGTTGCGTCCGAGGGCTTCTTCCTGGACGGCAAGCCCATCCAGGAACAGCGAACCCTGGTTTCGCCCGGCGAGCACGTGCTCTCGTTCGTCGTCGACGAGCCCGGCAAGCAGGGCTTCCTTCTGATGGAGATCAGCCTCCGGCCCCACATTGCCTCCGCGAAGCAGTCGCAGGTCACCTCTCGCGCCGACGGACGATGGCGCGCGGCCACGCGGCAGCCTCCGGAAGGCTGGCAGCTCCCGGGGTTCGACGACTCCTCCTTCGTACCCCTCGTGGAGAAGCCCGTGTCCGAGCCGAAGGGCAGCGATCGCTGGCTGTGGGGCATGATGCAGCGTAACGCGAAGGGCCTGGGCCTGCCGTCGCCCGCGCCGCGCGCCTGGGTGCGCTGGACCTTCCGTCTCGACGTGGAGGGCTTCTCATGAACCGCCCCTCGCTCGTCCTCATCCCGCAGCACTTCGGAGCGCTCCTCTTCGACCGGCGCTCGTCCCGATATCTGCCGTTCGATCGGTCCGCCGCCGCCGTGCTCCATGCCATGACCGAGCGTCCCGCGGGCGACGTCATCGAGGCCTCGGCCCCGGAGGACCGGGACGCCGTCGAGGGGCTCGCCGTGGACCTCGCCGGCCGGGGCTATCTCCGGCTGGACGGACGGCTCGCGGCCGCGCGCATCGATCGGGAGCCGCCCTCGGAGCACCTCCTGGGCCCGCTGGCGGTGCACCTCGAGGTGGTCGGTGCCTGCAACCTGACCTGCACCCACTGCTTCGCCGGCGAGCTGCCGCGCAACCACCACCCGCTGACCCTGGCCGAGATGGACTCGCTCTTCTCGCAGCTCGCGGAGCTCGGCAGCTTCCGGCTCGGGCTCACGGGCGGCGAGCCGCTGCTGCGCAAGGACCTCCTGGACATCCTCGACTCGGCGACGGGGCATGGGCTGCACCCCTGCCTCACGACCAATGCGCTCCTGCTCAACGAGCGCATCGCCCGCGAGCTGGGGAAGCGGGAGCTGGTGTGGCTGAACGTCTCGCTCGAGGGCGCCACCGCGGAGACGAACGACGCCGTCCGAGGCCAGGGCGTCTTCGCCCGCGTCATCGAGAAGCTGGAGCTGCTGGGCCGCCACGCCCGCTTCACGCTCGCCTTCACGCTCACCCGGAACAACCTC
Organism: Hyalangium gracile; assembly: GCF_020103725.1. Taxonomy (NCBI): domain Bacteria; kingdom Pseudomonadati; phylum Myxococcota; class Myxococcia; order Myxococcales; family Archangiaceae; genus Hyalangium; species Hyalangium gracile. The sequence goes on from NZ_JAHXBG010000004.1 coordinate 117,372, forward strand.
TCCGAGGTGGAGGCGTGCGTCGAGCTCGCGCGACGTGTCGGTGCGCACACCGCCGTGTTCCGTCCCCTGTACCCCGTGGGGATCGCGGCCCGTACGCCGGACCTGATGCCCTCCTTCGAGGGCTACGTGGACGCGCTCGCCCGCCTCGAGCGCGTCGAGGCCGACAATGACCTCTTCGCCATCGATCCCTTCAGCCCCTCGGCGCGAGAGGAGCTCCGAGGCGTGGTGACGCAGGGCCCCGGCTGCGGCGCCGCGAACACGGTGGCCTCCATCTCCGTGCAGGGAGACGTGAACCCCTGCAGCTTCCTGGGCCGCGACTTCGAGTCCGGGAACGTGCGGCAGCGGCCCTTCGAGGCCATCTGGCGCGAGGGCCATGCCTTCCGGCGCATGCGCGCCAGCGCGGAGGGAGACCGCTTCACGGGAGGCTGCCGGGCCCGGGCGCAGTTCTTCGCCGGCTCGGCCTATGCGGAGGACCCCTGGCAGGCCCAGGCTCGCGGCCCGCGCCCCGAGCGCTGGAGCCTGCCCGTCCTCAACGGCACGCAGGAGGGCTCATGTCGCTGATCGATGACGCCATCGCTCGGGCCCAGGAGCTGCGAGCGAGCGGAGACCTCACGACTGCCGCCGACACGCTCGACGCGGTGGCGCCGCAGGACCGCGAGCGCGTGCTGCCGCTGCTGCGAGAGCTCCTCGATGCGCTCGCCGTCAGGGAGCACGGCCTGGTGTTCCGCTACATCCCAGCAGGGACGTTCGTCATGGGCAGTGACTCGGGCGACCCGGACGAGCGCCCGGCCCACAAGGTGACGCTGCCGGCGTTCTGGATCAGCGAGGTGCCGCTCTCGTGGGATGCCTTCACCCGCATCCTCGGCTGGCCGTCCCCGCCCACGTCGCCCTCGCAGGAGCAGCTCGCGTCCGTCGCGGAGGCCTTCGAGGGGCAGCAATCGGACGTACGCTTCCTCTATTACAACGACTCGAAGATCCGGCTGCAGTACTGCGAGAACGACACCCTGCAAGCCAGGGACTGGCACGCCCACGACACCGAGGGGCGCTGGGAGAAGGAGGACGGCAGCGTGCTGACCTCGCAGGAGCTCTTCGGCACGCCCGAGCGCTCGAGCACGGCTCCCCTCCGCTTCGATCAGAAGCCGATGGTCGCCGTCGACTGGCCGCTCGCCGAGCTGATGGGCCGCCGCATGAGCACGAAGGCCGTGCAGTACCGGCTGCCCACGGAGGCGGAGTGGGAGCGCGCGGCCCGAGGCTGCTTCCGAGGCGCCGCCTACCCCTGGGGCGATGCGCCGCCCGACAGCACCCGGGCGGACTTCGACCGCTTCAAGGACTTCTCCCTGCGTCCCCTGCGCGCCTTCCCGCCGAACGACTATCACCTCTTCTCCATGGCCGGCGGCATCTGGGAGTGGTGCGCGGACCACTACGACGCGACCTTCTACTCCCGAAGCCCGCGCGCCTCGCCGCTGTGCGTGCTGGGCAAGGAAGTCCGCGAGCGCGCCCACGTGCTGCGCGGTGGCTCCTGGGCCGACTGTGGCGACGCGCTTCGGGTGAGCTTCCGCTCGGCCAGCACGCATGGGAGCACGCCCAACGTGGGCTTCCGCCTCGTGCGCGTGCCCGGGTCTCCCTGAACCCATGGTGGGCGGAGACCTGGGTCCATCCAGCCCCGGTTACACGCCCTGCGCCTCAACGGCTCCGTCGCTTGCGCTGGATACCGTGGAGGCTGACCTGCTGTTGAAGCCGGGTGATCTCCCGCTGCGCGCGCTCGAGCTCCTGCTCGTATCCCCGACCGAGCTCCGCGAGCGCCGCCTTGTTCCCGAAGCTGAAGAGCGCCCGTAGCCTGCTCAGCAGCGAGCCATCGTGGGCGCCGCGCCGCGCCTGGGCCTTCCGCAGCTCGAAGGAGGTGGCCTCCAGCTGCTTCTTCAGCCGCTGCGTCTCGTCCCGGGCCCGCCCGGCCTCCTTCCGGGCCAGGGCCACCTCCGCCTCGAGCCCGGCGAGCTGCTCCGCGACGGCCTTCGAGTGGTCCTCGCGGAGCGCCGCGTTCTGCTGCTCCAGGGTGCGCACCCGCTCGCGCAGCCCTTGCATCTCCTGCTCCACCGCTTGCCGGGCCGCTGTGTGCCCGGTGCGCTCGCGCGCCTCCAATTCCGCCTGGAGCCGCTTCACCTCCGCCTGGGTCCTCTCGAGCAGGTCCCTCAGCTCGCGCTCCTCGCTCTTCGCCACAGTTCGGCCCATGCTCGGATATCATCTCACGAGCGCCACGCCGGTTCTCCCACCAGAGAAGTGCCAACGGAGCGTGGAGCAACCGGCATGTCCCCTGGGGAAGTACTCCCACGGTCCGGCAGGGGATACCGTCGCCGCGCTGCATGGGAGTGTTTCGTGTCGAGACCGATGATCGAGCTGGTAGGCGTGCACAAGGCCTTTGGCGAGCAGCAGGTGCTGCGCGGAGTGGATCTGGTGGTGGCAGAGGGGACCACGTGCGTGCTGCTGGGCGTGTCGGGCTCGGGCAAGACGGTGCTGATGAAGCACATCGACGGGCTGCTCAAGCCGGACCAGGGCACGGTGCGCGTGGATGGCGAGGCGCTCATGCAGCTGTCGGCCCGGGAGCTGGAGAACGTGCGCCGCAAGCTGGGCATCCTCTTCCAGGCCGGGGCGCTGTTCGACTCGCTCACCGTCTTCGACAACGTGGCCTTCCCGCTGCGCGAGCGCGCCCACCTGCAGGAGCCCGAGGTGGCCCGGCAGGTGCGCCACACGCTGTCCCTGGTGGGCCTGCAGGGCGCCGAGAGCCTCTACCCGAGCGAGCTCTCCGGCGGCATGCAGAAGCGCGTGGCGTTCTCGCGCGCCGTGGTGCTCCAGCCCAAGGTGCTCCTCTACGATGATCCGACGGCGGGGCTGGATCCGCTGACCACCGAGTCCGTCATCGACGTCATCGTCACCGGCAAGAAGCGGGTGGGGGCCACCTCGTTCATCGTCACGCCGGACGTGTCCATGGCCTTTCACGTGGCGGACTTCATGGCCTTCCTCCACGAGGGGCGCATCGTCGAGCACGCGCCGCCGGAGGAGTTCCGCCAGTCCCGCCACCCGGCGGTGAAGTCCTTCCTCCACAACTGGCTCCAGCGCGAGTCCCTCCGCAACCCGCGCGGAGACACGCGCCTGCCTCCCTGAGCTGACAGTGTCCAGGGGTGGATGGTCGGCTCGTCCTCGAGTCCCATGGCCGCTTCGTGAGGCGATGCAGAGGATGCGAGCCCCGACCGAGGGGGCGTACCAAGCGCTCCCCGTCCGGGACGGGCCCTGGGCCCGGGGGGGCTTCGTTCCATGGTGAACCTTCTCGACCTGCCGCGTCAGGCGCTGTTCGACTTGCAGGCGCGGCTGCGCAACCACCCGGTCGTCAACACGCTGCGGCACGTGCTGCCCGACAGCCTGACGCTGTCGAGCCCCGCGCCGCATGACCCGACGCTGGCGGACCCGGAGCGCGTGGAGGCGTACCGCAAGGCCATCGGGCGGTACGTGCGGCCCGGCCAGGTGGTGATGGACGTGGGCACGGGGACGGGGCTGAGGACGCTCCTGGCCGCCCACCGCGGTCCTCGCCGGTTGTACGCGGTGGACCCGTCGCGCCACCTGGACACGGCCCGGTGGGTGGCTCGCCGCCACGGCCTGTCGGACGTCATCGACTTCGTGCGGGAGGACAGCCGGCGCTTCACGCCCACCGAGAAGAAGGTGGACGTGCTGCTCCACGAGCAGCTGGGACCGGCGCTCTTCGACGCGGGGCTGGTGTCCGGGCTGGTGGGCCTGCGGGAGCGGCTGCTGCGGCCCGGCGGGCGCATCCTCCCCCACCGCTTCGAGCTGTTCGTCGAGCCCGTCCAGCTCCGGGACGAGGCCTGCCTGCCCTTCATCTGGAGCCAGCGCCTGCCCAGCGTGGACTTCAGCTGCCTGCAGACGCTGCGCGAGGCGATGAGCCCCTCGTACTTCACGCGGCTCATCCGCTCCTATGAGGTGTCGCACCTGCTGTGCGAGCCGGAGCCCGTGCTCCGCTTCGATCTGGAGACGGTGAAGCCCGGGGACCTGCCTCGCGTCTTCCGCATCACCCGGACGGTGCGGCACGAGGGGCGGTTGGATGGCCTCTGTGTCTTCTACCGGGCGGCCTTCGACGAGGACACCTCCTTCGCCTCCTCGCCGCTGCGGGCGCACAACCCCGCGCCGATGATGCTGCTGCGCGTCGACTCCCGCGCCTTCTCGCTCCACCAGGAGCTGAGCTTCGAGCTGGAGTGGCCCGAGCTGGAGGATGTGGCCACCTGGCGCTGGCACTTCGACTGACGAGGATTACCTTCGTCAGGCCGATGTCACGCGCACTCCTCGTCCTCATGGCCCTGGGCTGGGCGCTGTCCGCCATTGCCCAGACTCCCGCTCGTACGCCTCGCACCCTCTCCGGAGGGGTGTGTGGAACCACCAACTGGGTCTGCGTCGCCGAGTGCATCGACTCGGAGTGCGTGGAGCAGTGCATGCGCGAGGGGTGTGAGGATGCGATGGCGCGGCTCCGGGCCTGCACCCAGAAGGCGGGCTGTGCGCCAGATGACACCACCTGCTCGGCGCGCACCTGTGGAGGCACGTGTCAGCGGGCCTTCGAGCCGGCCCCCCGGAGCCCCGAGAAGGAGCGGCCGCGGCCGTGCTCGGGCTTCCAGGTCGAGGGCCATCGCAAGGGGCTGGAGAAGGTGGTGGGCCGCTGGGAGCTGTCCGCGGCGACCCTCACCGCCGAGCCCAAGGAGGAGCCGGCCCCGCTGGATCCAAAGCCCCGCTCCGACTACGCGAGGACGCTGGAGGTGACGCCCGAGGGTTGTTTCCTGCTGTCGACGAAGCTGGAGGACGGCACGCTCGGGCAGGGCAACGCCCTGGATGTGCGCGCCTGGGGCACGTTCGCGGTGACGGGGGACGACAAGGTGGTCCTCCGGCCGAAGGACGGGCAGGCCGTGGGGCAGGTGTGCGGCAAGCCTCGTGTGTTCGGACTGTCGAAGGGCAAGTTCCTGGGGCCGCGCTACACCTTCAGCGTGGAGGAGGACACCCTCACCCTCGTCGCGGATGACCCCACCCAGCGCACCTTCCAGTTCCAGCGGGTGAAGGGGGAGGGTGGCGAGGCCCCGGCGAAGAAGTAGCCATGCCCGCCTCGATGGGAGGACGACGTCCGTGTCGTTGAGGTACTACAGGGCCCGACGATGGAACGGATGGCGAGTGTCGACGCGGCGTGGCTCCGGATGGAGGAGCCCACCAACCTGATGATGATCACCGCGGTGCTCTGGTTCGACGAGCACCCGGACTGGGAGAGGCTGAAGGAGGTACTGCGGGAGCGGCTGGTGGAGCGCTTCCCCCGCTTCCGGCAGCGGCTGGTGGTGCCCGAGGGGCTGCTCGCGGTGCCCTGCTGGGAGGAGGACCCGGCGTTCGATCTGGAGGCGCACCTGGGACATGCCGTGGTGCCGCCGCCGGGGGACCGCGATGCGCTCGAGCAGCTGGTGAGCCAGTGGATGAGCACGCCGCTGGAGCGCTCGCGTCCGCTCTGGCAGTTCCACCTGGTGGACGGCTTCGGCCAGGGTGGCGCGCTGCTGGTGCGCATCCACCACACCATCGCGGACGGCATTGCCCTGGCCCGGGTGCTGCTGTCGCTCATGGACGAGAGCGCGGAGGAACACTTCACGCCGGAGCCTCAGCCGCTCGAGAGCCCCTCGACGCCGGGGTGGGTGAAGCTGCTGCGCGGGGCTCGCGCGGTGGCGTCGGGCACTCGCGCGGTGTGGAAGCGCGGGGCGGAGCTGATCGCCGAGCCCATCCAGGTGGGAGACCTGGTGCGAGGCGGCGCTCGGGGAGCGGCGGCGCTGAGCCGGCTGGCGCTGATGCCGTCGGACCCTCCCTCGGTGTTCCGGGGCGAGCTGGGGACGGTGAAGCGCGCCGCCTGGTCGGACCCCATCCCGCTCGAGGAGGTGAAGGCGATGGGCCGCGCCATGGAGAGCACGCTCAACGACGTGCTGCTCGCGGCGCTCGCGGGCGCGCTGCGCCGGTACCAGGAGGAGCGGGGCGGGACGGTGGAGGACCTGCGGGCCTTCATCCCGGTGAACCTGCGGCCGATGGACGAGCCCATCCCCCGCGAGCTGGGCAATCGCTTCGGGCTGCTGTTCCTGGACCTGCCGGTGAGGGAGGTGGAGCCGCGCAGGAGGCTCCGGCTGCTCAAGCAGCGCATGGACGAGCTGAAGCGCTCGCCGGAGGCGGCGCTGACGTTCGGGATGCTGGGCATGGTGGGGTTCGCGCCGCTGGCGGTGGAGCGGGCGGCGGTGGAGGTGCTGGCCTCGAAGGGGACGCTCCTCATGACGAACGTCCCCGGCCCTCGGCACCCCATGTACCTGGCGGGCACGAAGCTGGCGGGGCTGATGTTCTGGGTGCCCCAGTCCGGCAAGGTGGGGCTGGGCGTGAGCATCTTCAGCTACGCCGGCAAGGTGACGGTGGGCGTCTCCGTGGATGCCGGGCTGGTGCCGGATCCGCACCGGCTGGTGATCGACTTCCAGGATGAGCTCCGAGCGCTGGCCTCCGCGGCTTCGGCTTCGGCGACTTCGTCGTTCCCTGGCTGACACCCGAGGGAAGACGTGTCATCGATCGGGGGGATGTGCTCCCCCTCACCTCGAGTCCGGATGCTTCGCGCCCTGGCGCTGGGGCTGCTGCTCATGGCGCTGCCGGCGGGGGCGGCGGAGCCTCCACGCGTGTTCCTGTGGGCGTGGGAGCGCCCCGAGCAGCTCGACTTCATCGATCCCACTCGGGAGGGCGTCGCCTTTCATGCGGTGACGTTCCAGCTCTCCGGGGAGGCGGTGGTGCCCTATCGCCGCCGGCAGCCGCTGGTGATGCCGGCGGGCACGTACCGGATGGCGGTGATGCGCATCGAGGTGGCTCGGGGAACGACGCTCGGAGAGGCGCAGCGCGCGCGGCTGGTGCGGCTCATCACCGAGCAGGTGCGGCGGCAGTCGCCCGACGCGGTGCAGGTGGACTTCGACGCGCGCGCGTCCGAGCGCCCGTTCTACCGCGCGCTGCTCCAGGAGCTCCGGGCCGCGCTGCCCGAGGGCATGCGCCTGTCGATGACGGCGCTGGCGTCGTGGTGCCTGGACGATGGCTGGCTGTCGGAGCTGCCGGTGGACGAGGTGGTGCCGATGGTGTTCCGCATGGGCGCGGACACGAAGCGGGTGCGCGCGGAGCTGGGGCGGCGCGGAGACTTCACCGGAGCGCGATGTCATGACAGCGTGGGCTTCGTGACGGACGAGCCTCTGCCCTCGCTGCCTGGCGGGCGCCGCACGTACTGGTTCAACCCTCGGTCCTGGAGCGCCCAGGAGCTGCAACACATTCGGGAGCAGTCGCCATGAGGTTCCTCATCCAGCGGGCGGTTCTCGCCGTCGCCCTGGCCGTATCCCTGCTGCTCGCCACGCCGAGCGAGGCCTGCGGTCCTGACTGCGGGGCGGAGGAGTCATCGAGTTGGAGAGAGAACCTCACCCCTTGCGTGGAGGGACGTTGGGGGAATCTGGCGTCCGAGGGGCCCGGGTGCCGGGTGCTGGGCTTCCTCTGGATGCGTGGGATGACGCCCGCGGATCAGCAGCTCATCGCCAGCTCGATCATCCCCAACGAGCCTTATCCCTCCGCGGACACCACGGCGTGGACGGAGGCTCGCACCTCCGTGGCGGTGCCCGCCGCCGAGGTGACCTCCACGGAGGCCTCGATCGGCGACATCTACTTCGCCAACTGCCTGACCGGCGCTTTCCAGCAGGCGGCGAAGACCCTGAACGAGCGCATCGCGAAGTTCGGCGCGGAGAGTCCCGAGGTGGCCGATTGGACGAGGGCCCAGGACGCGGTGTTCGCGCACTGCGCCGACCCCAGCGCGGCGATGCCCGAGCCGGCCTCCTCCAGTGCTCCGCCGCTCATTCGAGCCGACCGCGCCTACCAGCTGGCGGCGGCCCTCTTCTACTCGGGGAAGTTCGATGAGGCGATCCAGGAGCTGGACCGGATCGCCACGGACGCGGCCTCGCCCTGGAAGGGCTGGGCGCGGCTGGTGGCGGTGCGAGCGGTCATCCGCAAGTCCACGTTGAGCGCCAGGAGCGAGGAGGAGAAGCGGGGGCTGCTGGAGAAAGCTCGCGAGCGGTGCGTGGCCATCGTGAAGGATGCGAGCCTGAAGGACCTCCACCGGCAGACGCGCCAGCTCACGTGGTTCATCGACTACCGGCTGCGCCCGGACAAGCAGCTCAGCCTGCTGGGCCGGGTGCTGCTGGAGAAGCCGGACGCCAACTTCGGCTATGCGCTGCGCGACTACCTCCAGCTCCGGAGGCAGGGACTGCCGGCGACGGATGAGCTGTCCACCTTCCTGGAGGTGTTCGAGAAGAAGGAGGACGCCTATCCTCGGGCCGTTGCGCAGTGGAAGAAGTCGCGCTCGCTGCCGTGGCTGGTGGCGGCGCTGAGCCTGGCGCGAGGCACGGAGCCGGAGCTGCCGGAGCTGCTGGCTCAGAGCGAGGCCGTTCCGAAGGCCTCGCCCGCATATGTCGCCGTGCATGCGCAGCGAGGGCGGCTGGCGCTCGCGGCGGGGAAATGGGACGCGGCCCGCGCGGAGGTCCTCCCCTTGCTGGCTGCCGGCGGGGATGCGCTGCCCTGGTCGACGGCTCAGCCGCTGTCGGACATCCTGCGTGAGTCGGCGCTGACGTTCGACGAATGGGCGAAGTACGCGCACCTCTCGGGGGCCATGGGAGGCTTCTTCAGCAGAGGAGTGCCGCTGGCCCGTTTCACGGATCCGAAGATGCTGGAGGCGCTGAATCCGCACTCTCGCGCGGCGGTGGTGCTGACAGGGTGGGTTCGCGCGGTGCTGCTGGATCGCTGGGACGAGGAGAAGGCGCTGGAACCTTTCGTGGAGAAGGCAGTGCCGGAGCTGGTGGCGGATCTGGCGAAGGTGAAGGCCCGGAAGGATCCGGACGAGCGGAAGATGGCGGCGGTGCTGCTGATGCTGAAGTCTCCAGGGCTGTCGGCGCCGGGGCTCTCCCGGACGGCGTATCTCCGAGAGTACGACTCGTGCGGAGGGAACGGCTGGTGCGCGGAGGAGGCCACCGACTTCTACCAGGGCTGCGACGCGTCGAAGGGCGCGTGCGGAACGCGCTACATCCCTCCAGCGGAGCGCCGGCAGGTGCTCGCCGAGCGCGAGGCGCTGGCGAAGCTGGGCAAGGCCCCGGAGCTGCTGATCCGCTTCACGCTGGACTACGCGAAGCGGCATCCGAACGACGCGCTGGTGCCGGAGGCGCTGCACGAGTCGGTGCGGCAGACGCGCTTCGCGCGCAACTACTGCGGCAATTCGGAGGAGGAGGACAAGGCGCGCACTGGCCTGTCGAAGCAGGCCTTCCAGCTCTTGCAGCGCAAGTACGCGAAGACGGAGTGGGCGAAGAAGACGCCCTACCACTACTGAGGCGCGTCAGCTCCCGGCGAGCTCGTCATAGCCACGGCCCTTGAACTCGAGGAGGCAGAGGCCGTGGCCGAAGGGGTCGGCCAGCAGGGCGATGCGGCCCCACTCCTGCTCCTTGATGCCTTGCTCCACGGTGGCGCCGTGCGCCTGGGCTCGCTGGACCGCGGCGTCGAGCCCGGTGACGACGAAGTCCAGGTGGACCGGCGTCCAGTGCCGACGATAGTCCCGGGGGGAGGGTGCGGCTGCGGTGGCCTGGCTCCCCGCGGGCTTGGCGAGGATGTCGATGGGAGAGGTGGCGCCGAGCAGCTCCGCCGCCTTGTCTCCGAAGCGGCGCCCGAGCTTCAGCCCGAGTCCCTGCGTGTAGAACGCGATCCCCTTCTCCAGGTCATCGACATCGATACAGACGCGCAGCTCGAGCATGGCCTCGAGCGTGTCACACCAGCCCGTGCTCTTCGAGCTTGTTGTAGAGGGTGCGGCGGCTGATGCCGAGCAGCCGCGCCGCGAGCGTCCGGTTGTCGCCGGCCCGCTTCAGGGCATCCAACAGGGCCTGCCGCTCGGTGTCCCGGCGTTGAGACTCCAGCGTCTTGGGCTCGCTGCCCGAAGAGGAGGCCACCGGAGCCGAGGCACTCGGAGGCGCCGCCTGCGTGGCGGTGGGCATCAACCCGGGCTGCCGTGCCAGCTCGCGTGCCACGTCCTCCCCCGTGAGGGTTGGACCGTCCGAGAGCACCACCAGCCGCTCCATGAAGTTCTGGAGCTGGCGCACGTTGCCCGGCCAGGGCTGGGCCTGCAGCGCCTGGAGCGCATCGGCTGAGAGGGTGAAGGGCTGCCGCCCGTTGGCCTTGGCGTGCACCTCCAGGAAGTGTCGGGCCAGGGGCTCGGTGTCCTCCGGGCGGGCCCTCAGCGGCGGCAGCCACACCGGCACCACGTTGAGCCGGTAGAAGAGGTCCTCTCGGAACTCTCCCTTCTTCACCATCTCCTCGAGCGGCCGGTGCGTGGCCGCCACGAAGCGCACGTCCACCTTCAGCGTCTGCGTGCCGCCTAGCCGCTCGAACTCCTTCTCCTGTATCAGCCGCAGCAGCTTCACCTGCACGTGCGGGGTGATGTCGCCAATCTCGTCCAGGAAGAGCGTGCCGCCGTTCGCCAGCTCCACCCGGCCCGGCTTGCGCGTGGCCGCTCCGGTGAAGGCGCCCTTCTCGTAGCCGAACAGCTCGCTCTCCAGCAGCGTCTCCGGCAGCGCCGCGCAGTGCAGCTTCACGAAGGGGCCGCTCCGGCGCGGGCTCGCGTCGTGCACCACCTTGGCGGCCAGCTCCTTGCCCGTGCCGGACTCGCCGCGCAGCAGCACCGTGGCCGTGCCCGCCGCCGCGCGCGTCAGCAGCGCCTCCACCTCCGCCATCGCGGTGCCGCGGCCCACGAAGGCGCTCGTCTTCAGCGGCGAGCGCTCCGCGTCTCCCTGCGCGCGCAGGAGCGCCTTGCGGATGGTGAAGAGGATCTCCTCGCGGTCGAACGGCTTGAGGATGAAGTCCGCCGCGCCCGCCTTCATGGCCTCCACGGCCATGGGCACCGTGCCGTGCGCGGTGATGAGCACCACCGGCACGTCCGCGTACGCGCGCGTCACCTCGGCCAGCAATTCCAGGCCGCTCATGCCGGGCATCCGCACGTCGCTCACCACCACGTCGATGGGCTTCTGCCCCAGCACGGCGAGCGCCTCCGCCCCGCTCTTCGTGGTGTGCACCGTGAGCCCCGCCTGCGCCAGCAACGCGCCGAGCACCTTGGCCACGGCGGGGTCATCGTCCACCAGCAACACGCTTCCCTTCAGCGGCTCGGCCACGGTGCTCCTTCTCCTGGGGCGGGTGCGCCCTCGGGCGCCCCCGGGGCGGGCAGGCGCAGGCTCACGATGGTACCCCGGCCCTCCCGGCTCGTCAGCGACACCTCGCCGCCGTGCGCCTCCACCACCCGTCGCACGAACGCCAGCCCCAGCCCGCTGCCCGAGGCCTTCGTCGTGAAGAACTCGTCGAAGGCCCGCTCGCGCGTGCGAGCGTCCATGCCCTCGCCCGTGTCCTCCACCCGCACCAGCACCCCGGCTCCCTCCTGGGCTTCACGCTGGGTGCGCACCGTCACCGTGCCGCCCTGAGGCATGGCCTCGCAGGCGTTGCGCACCAGGTTCTCCAGGGCGTTGGCCAGCAAGTCATAGTCTCCGGCGCACCGGGGCAGCGGCTCCTCCAGCGCGCGCTCGAACTTCACGTTGGCGTACCCGGCGAAGGCCTGGAGCGACAGCACGTCCTCCACCAGCCGGTTCATGTCCAGGGGGCGGGGCAGGGGCTCCACCCGCCCCAGGCGCTGGTAGGTGCTCACCACCCGGTCCAGTCGCTCCACCTGCTCCAGCAGCAGGTCCAGGAACTCGCCCTTGTCGTCCCAGGGGCGCTTCTGCGCGTGCTCCTCCTTGAGGAACTGCGCGGCGCCCTTGAGCGCGGCGATGGGGTTCTTCAAGTCATGCGCCATCTGCGCCGAGAAGCGGCCCAGGGTGGCCAGGCGCTCCAGGCGCTCGCGCTGGGTGACGAAGGCGCTCACGCCTCGGCGCGCGGCGGCCAGCAGGGCGAAGGTGATGGCGGCGGTGCCCACCACGAGCGCGCCCTGCTCGGCGGCGAAGAGGCGGAAGACGACGAGGTAGGCCAGCACGCCCACCACCGTCAGCGTCACCGCGTACAGCGCCGAGCCGCTGGACAGGTCCTTGCCGAAGAGGTGGAAGCGCAGGGCCACGGTGGCCATCACCGGCAGCCCGAGCAGGGTGCCCAGGGTGCCCAGCCGGGGCGCGTTGAGGCCCAGGTCGGCCATCAGGTCCGTGCCGGGCAGCGCCACCAGGAGCACCAGGCCCAGCAGGAGCAGGGCCGTGCGGATGCGCTCCTCGAGCCGGAGCGCGCGGCGCAGGTGCAGCAGCAGCAGCCCCCATCCCACGCCCAGCAGCAGGGTGACGAGCGCCAGCGTGAGCCGAGCAAACGTGAGCGAGGTGGCGCGCACCGCCATCCACGGAGAGCCCAGCGCGGACAGGGCCACGGCGGCGAACAGGCCGAAGATGCCGTAGGTGGCGTAGATGACCACGGCGAAGCGGCGGCGCTGCCCGGTGAAGGCGAGGATGAAGTGGAGCGCGCACGGCGCCGTCATCACCGTGGTGCTGAGGGCGACGAGCCGCCAGCCCTCCTCGCCGGAGACGCCGTAGGCGAAGTGGGCGAAGTTCCACGTGGACAGCGCGATGGACAGCAGGGACAGGGGCAGGGCCAGGGGGCTCCTGCCCACGCGCGCCAGCGCCAGCCCCGCCAGCGCGAGCTGCCCCGCGCAGGCGGCGAGGCTCAGCCAGGCCAGCTCACTCATCTCCTGCTCCTGCGGTTGGCGGACAAGCCCTGCTCCCTTCCGCGCCATCCTAATAGGAAACGGTCGTGGCTCTTTGCCCAGGGCTGCCGCGGTCGCCGCCGCGCCCACCTCGGCCCCGGTGGCGGCGGCGCCTGCGCCAGGGGAACGGCCTGGCAAGGGAGGCGCCCTGTGCGCGGACCGGTAGCGAACTGGTATGACAAGCAGACCAGTTCGCACAGACTGCGCCCGGCAGGAGGGCGGACCGGACTCGGGCCTCTGCCCGGTTCACGCCGATGGTAGAGTCTCGACCCGGGATGTCCGGGACACGCTTGCACTCCCAAGGAAGTGCAAGCGAGCTTCGGCCCGGCGAGGACTGGGTCGACGTCTCCCGCGACTCGGCCACGGGCATCGAGACCATCCGCGCCCACTTCACCGGCCATGCGTACGATCCCCACTTCCATGACGCGTCCCTCGTCGGAGTGACGGAGCAGGGGCTCCAGGAGTTCTCCTGCCGCCGGGCGCTCCATCGCAGCACACCCGGGCGGGTCATCCTCATCGAGCCGGGAGAGACCCACGACGGCAACGCCCCGGACGAGGCGGGCTTCACGTACTTGATGCTCTACCTGGATGCCTCCTGGCTCGCTAAGGCCTGCACCCGGGCGGCGGACGGTGCCTTCCCACACCACCAGGCAGGCTTCCGTGCCACGCTCAACGATGAGCCTCGGCTGGCCGCCGTCATCCGCCGGGCCTTCTCGAGGCTCCACGCGCCGGAGTCCCGCCTCGCGCGAGATGAGGCCCTGGACTCCCTGGCCGCGGCGCTCAATCCGCACCTCGGCGCGTCCGTCGTGGCCAGGGTGGGAGCTCTGTGGAGGAGACCGGGAGAACCGGGCGAGCCCGGAAATACTTCGTCACAATCACGAAACAAGCGTGTCACGACTCCCAGGCAGGGTGTCCCCTCGCAGCACCAGCGTCGGCAGGGAGCCGACCGGGTCCGAGGGCCGCATTGCCCTTCAGGGAGAGTCGTATGCACGGAGTTTCGCGACTGAGCGCGCTGGCCGCGCTCGTGTGCCTCACTGCCGCCTGCGGTGATGGTCGGCCAGAGGGTTGGACTGACGAGACGCACGGCAAGAAAGCCAAGCCTGCCTACGACGTCGTCTTTCCTTCGGAGCAGGTCCAGCGGCTCGACATCGCCATCTCCGCCGAGGACTGGCAGGCGATGCAGGACGACATGACGGACATGCTGGGCGCGTTCGGCGTGGGCGGAGGCCCCGGCGGTGGCGGCCCTGGCGGCGGTGGGGGTGGCGGTCCGCTCCCGCCCGAGCTGGCAGCGGCCTGCCAGGACAAGGCGGAGGGTGCCACCTGCAGCGCCACCTTCAACGGAAACACCTTCACCTCCACTTGCGGCAAGTCCCCGGATGGGGCGGCGCTCGTGTGCACTCCTCGCGGCGGAGGAGGTGGTGGCGGTGGTGGTGGGGGTCCGCTCCCGCCAGAGCTGACAGCGGTCTGCCAGGACAAGGCGGAGGGCGCCACCTGCAGCGCCACGTTGAACGGCAACACCTTCAGCTCCACCTGCACCAGGTCCCCGGATGGGGCGGCGCTCCTGTGCGCGCCTCAGGGGGGCGCCATCGGCGGTGGCGGCGGCGGCGGTGGCGTGGACCTCGTGCCTCGCACCCCCGTGTATGTGCGCTCGACGGTGCGGTTCAACGGCAAGACGTGGTGGCACGTGGGCGTCCGCTACAAGGGCAACTCCACGCTGTCGAGCGGCTGGCGCTCCGGCGTGGGCAAGCTGCCCTTCCGGCTCAACTTCGACAAGTTCGAGGACGAGCACCCCGAGATCGACGGCCAGCACTTCCACGGCTTCAGCAAGCTGTCCCTCTCCAGCAACCAGGGGGATGCCTCGTACATCCGGGACCACGTGGCCTCGAGCACCTTCCGCGCGGCCGGAGTGCCGGCGGCGCACACGGGCTTCATGGCCGTGTACGTGGACCACGGCAACGGGCCCGAGTACTTCGGCCTCTACACGGTCGCCGAGGATCCCCAGGACTCGCTGCTCGACACCCACTTCGGCAACCACGATGGCGCGCTCTACGAGGCGGACGGCGTCGGCGCCCGGTTCAAGACGTTCGACCAGGCCTCCTTCGAGGCGCAGTCGGATGCCGCCGAGCTGGGCTGGGAGAGCGTGGAGGCCGCCATCGCCGCGCTGAACGCCGACCGCGGCGACGCGGCGGCCTGGCGCGCGGGCCTCGAGGCCCGCATGGACGTGGACGGCTTCCTCCAATGGCTCGCCATCAACACGGTGCTGGCCAACTGGGACAGCTACGGCTCCATGCCGCACAACTACTACCTCTACGCGAACCCCGAGAACGGGAACCGGCTGCACTGGATCACCTGGGACCACAACCTGTCCCTGTCGGCCGGCCGGACGAGCTCGCTGACGCACTCCAATGTGACGGCGGACTGGCCGCTCATCCGCTACCTCCTGGACGATCCGACGTACCGGGCCAGGTACGAGCAGTTCGCGCGCGAGTCGATCACCGGCCCCCTCTCGGCGGCGGCGATGCAGGAGCGCATGCGGCAGGCGCATGAGCTCATCGCCCCCTGGGTGGCGGGAGAGAACGCCGAGGTGCAGGGCTTCACCTATACCAGCGCGCAGCAGTTCCAGGACTCCCTCACCGGCACGTCGGGCCTGCTCCAGTTCGCCGAGCAGCGCGAGGCGGCGGTGCGCACCACCTTCGGCACCGCCCCATGAGCGCCCTGGCTCGGATGGATTCCCCGATGGAGTGCCAGTCACCGGTGCTGGATCACGAGAGGCGCTTCCAGCCTCCTCGCGAGGCGGCGGAGGCCTTCCTGCGAGCCACGGGGCCCTTCACCGAGCCCCGCCTGTACGCGAGCGACTATCCGTATGCCTTCACGCGCACGACGTACTTCGATACCCAGGAGCTGGCCCTGCTCCACTCCCGGGGCTCGGGCCGCGCGCAGCGCCTGCGGCTGCGCGAGTACGCCGGAGCCGCGGAGCTCGGTCAGGCTCCCGTCCTCACCGGCCTGCGGTTCCTCGAGCTGAAGGTGACCTCCGGGGAGCGGCGGATGAAGTCCCGCTGTCCGGTGTCGGCCGAGGAGGCGGAGGCCCTGCTGTCGGGCGCGCCGCTCTCCGAGGCGAGCGCCGCGGGCGCGCTGCTCGGCCAGTTCGTCCAGGCGCCGGTGAAGCCGTGGGTGACGGCCTGGTATCGGCGCACGACGCACGAGACCTCCGATGGCCGGGTCCGCATCACCCTCGACGAGGAGCTCACCTTCGCGCTGCCGCCCATGCCGGGAAGCCCCGCGGCGCCGACGCGGCTGCTCCAGCGCGCTCCTTCGGCCCTGCTCGAAGTGAAGTGGCATGGACGCTCGCCGTTCTGGCTGGAGCACGCGCTCCGGCGGCTGGAGCCCTCCGAGACCCAGGGCTCGAAGTTCGAGCAGGGGATGCGCGCGCTCTTCGGAGGCGTGCTCCCCGTGCCTCTGTCCCGAGCACGCTGATCCGCCGCGACGCTCCTCGCGCGGCCTCATCAAGGACTCCGCATCGTGCCTGACTGTTCCTTTGTGTCCCCCCACCGTGAGCCTCCGCGGACGCTGGCGAGCGGGTGCCTGCTCCTGGTCGCGTTGCTCCTCGTGGGCCGCTCCGCCTCCGCCCAGGCTCCGGCCCCCGAGCCGTCCGCGGCGTCAGCGCCCGCGAGCACGCCCGAGGCCTCGACCGACTCCGACGACTCCTCCTCGTCCGACGCGGGCGGGGAGGCGATCGTGATCGCCACTCCGGCCGGTACGGTGGTGGTGGGAGGCCGTCTCGATGTGCGGGAGAACCTCGAGCACCCCGAGGACGGCATCTGGGCGGGGGAGCTCACCGTCCCCACCTCGCGCGTCGAGGTCACCTACCGCTGGAAGAAGCGCCTGCGCGCCGTGGTGGAGTTCGATGTCCGAGCCGAGCTGAAGGATGTCTTCGTCTGGCTGAAGATCGCCAACGGCTTCTCCACTCGGGCCGGGCGCTTCAAGATGCCCCTCTCGCTGGTGGAGCTCGAGTCGGCCACGCGGCTCCCGGTCGTCCGGCGCGGACTGGTCCGCGACGTGCTGGATGACGCCCTGGGGCTCAGCGGCCGCAGCCCAGGAGCCCAGCTCGAGTGGAAGTGCGCGCGCTGCACGCACGAGCTGCGGTTCCAGGCGGGGGTGTGGCAGACGCGGGAGCCGGACGGCAAGGTCGCGCTCGAGCGAGGACTCGGGCTGATGCCGGCGCTCCGGGGCACGTGGGAGCTCGGTCCCGTGGTGGTGGGGGCCTCCGCGCTGTTTCAGCCCCAGGGTGCCAGCTCCGGAGGAGACCAGAGCAGCTGGCTCGCCGCGCTGGACGTGAGGCACTCGCTCGCGCTGGCCTCGGGCGGGCTGCGCACCTGGGCCGAGGTGATCACGGGGCGTGCGCCTCTCACGGGCGGAACCGGGAACCTGCTTACGGGCAGGGTGGTGAGCGCGTGGCGCCTGGGTGGAACGGAGGCGGGCGGGATGTACCTCGAGCCCTTCGTGATGCTCTCGGCGATGGATCCGGACCGGGACCAGGACGCGGACCTGATGTGGGAGAGCGCGCTGGGCCTCAACGTCGGGCAGTGGCAGCGGTGGCGCCTGCAGACGCAGTTCGAGGTTCGCAAGGTGGGCACGGGTGTCTCCGCGGCGCTCGAGTCCCTGGAAGACAGTCTCGCCTCGCGGCGGGCCCTGTTGGTGCAGCTGGAGGTGGGCTTCTGATGTTGATCGTTTTCGAAGGAATCGATGGCTCGGGCAAGACGACGCTCTCCAACCGGGTGGCCCAGGAGCTGCGTCAGGCGGGCCTCCGGGTCCGCCACGTCCGCGAGGGTGGGACGCTCGCTTCCCCCGTCTCGGAGGGGCTGCGGCGCTTCACGAGGGATCCCGCCAACCTGGCGCTCACGCCCACGGCGGAGCTGCTGCTCTATGCCGCGCGTGAGGCCCAGCTCCTGGAAGAGGTGACGCGCCCGGCCCTGGCGGAGTTCGAGGTCGTCATCACCGATCGCTTCTTCTACACCGCCGAGGTGCTCGCGCGGTGGGGCCGAGGCCTGTCCGAGCAGGTGGTGCGCCCGGTGCTCGACGCATGCGCGCGCGGCCTGGTCCCTGACCGTGTGTTCCTCATGGATGTGGATCCGGCGCTGGCTCGGGCTCGCCGCCGCATCTCGAAGATTCTCACGCCGAAGACCGGCTCACCCTCGCGGAAGGGGCTGGCGGGAGCAGGGCTGCAGGTGCGGCTGCGCTCGGGCTATCGGGCGCTGGCCGCCGAGTCCCCCGAGCGGTGGCGCCTCCTGGAGAACTCCGGAGTCCCCCTGGAGACGCTCGTCCGCCAGGTGACCCAGGAGATCCTCCAGGCCCAGGCGGGAGCCGCGCTCTCGGTCCAGACTGCGCGTCCCGCTCCGCCGCCCGCGCGGTCCGTGGGAGAAGCCCGCGCCAGCTTCCTTCGCCAGATCGATCTCTGGAGGGAGGAGGAGCCCACGCTGGCCGCGTACTTCCTGTCGGGGATGGAGGGGGGGGACATGGCGGAGCGTAGGAAGGCCCTCGCCCCGCGCTGCCCGGAGCTGGCGGCGTACAGCCTCGCCAGCCTCGCGGATGCGGCCTCCTGGGAGCTCCGGCGGCAGCTCGCGGATGGGGCCCCGAGCCATGTCCTGGGCTCCCTGCGGAACGCGGCGGCGGACACGCCTGAGGCATGGGAGCTGCGAGAGCGGCTGATCGCCCAGGCCCCCAAGGCCGTCGCCGAGTCCCTGGAGCTGTTGGACTCGGAGCAGGCGTGGCGGATGCGCGAGCGCCTCTACTTCGCCGCCTCGGAGAGCGTGATTGCCTCCCTGACAGGGATCGACAGTGAGCGCGCCTGGACCGAGCGATGGCGCTGGCTCACGGACGCCGGAGGAGAAGAGGCGCTGGGCCTGGAGCCGGTGGCGCGCACGGCCTGCCGCTCCATCCGCGGGCTCGACAGCGAGCAGGCCTGGGCGTGGCGTCAGCGGGCGTGGGCCATCGCTCCGGACGCGGTGCTCCGCTCGGTGGCGGGGCTCACGAGCCCCCGGGCCTGGGAGCTTCGCGAGCAGCATGTGGCACGCGCTCCCCGGGCCGTCCTGAGCACCCTCGATGGGCTGGACGAGCCCCGGGCCTGGGCACTGCGCGAGTCCTTCGGCGCGCAGTGCGAGGAGGTGCTGGACTCCATGTGGGGCCTGGAGGGAGCCGCCGCGTGGGGGCTGCGCACGGCACTGGCGGACTCCTGGCCCTCGGCCACCGTGAGGAGCCTGGGCCCGCTGCTCCAGACGCCTCGCGGGCGCGCCCTGGCCGAGCGGCTGCTGGCGAGCCACCCTCGAGACTTCGCCCTGCTGCGCCAGGCGGCGCGCGGCGCACCCGATACCTCCCGAGGAGCCCTCCATGCCACCGCTTGAGTCCGTGCTGCAGGACCTCAATGTCGGCGACTCCAGGCTCGACGTCGTGTCGCTCCTGATGCGCTTCACCCTGGCCCTGGTGCTCGGAGCAATCCTGGCCTACCGCCCGTGGCGCAAGCTGATGCCCAACGCTCCGCCGCTCATCTCCGAGACGGCCCAGACGCAGGTGCTGGTCGCCGTGGCCGGGGCGCTGATGACGACGGTCATCGGCGACAGCGTGTCCCGCGCCTTCAGCCTGGTGGGGCTTGGAGGCTTCATCCGCTTCCGCTCGGGCATCAAGGACCCGCGAGACGCGGCGGCCATGTTCGTGATGATCGGCGTGGGGATGGGTTGCGGGCTGGGAGCCGCCTCCGTGGCGCTGTGCGCGGCCGCGTTCTTCGGCTGCGTGCTGCTGGTGCTGGACGCGACCAGCAAGGGGCGCATGGAGGTGGTGAGGCTGTCGCTGGGGCTCGAGAACCTGAGCGCGGCCCTGGCTCCCTTGAAGGCGCTGCACCCGGCGGCCCGCTTCGTCTCGCTGGAGCAGTCCTCGGACTCATCCGGAGGTACGGCGGTGGTGGAGCTCGCGGTGCCGGCCCGGACGGACGGATTGGCGTTGCTGGAGGGGCTGCGCTCCCACCTCCCGGGAGTCCAGCGCGCCTCCATCGACCCGGATTGACGGTGTCTTCCATCGCGCTGGCAGAGGCGCTCAGGAGGTTGGCGTGCGACACCAGGTTCATCGCGGCTCCTCCGAAGCGGGTGCGCGAGGGTTGGTGAACGAAGGGACGACACACTTGCCGTCGTACTCGTAGCCAGACGCATCGCACGGGGGCTTCTTGGCGAGCACGGCCCAACAGGCCCCGTGCACAGCCACCTCGGACGTGAGGTCACAAGGAGGTTTCCTCTGCCCGGGGCGCGGGGTCCTGGGCACGGCAAGCCCGATAGCGGACACCGGCATGCCGATGTGCGGCACGTCTACCGCGGATGCCAGTGCCTCCTCTCCCACGCCTGCGTCAGGAGCCTCGGGAGATGGAGACTCACGAACATGCTCCGTGAGGAGAGGAGGGCTCTCCGGGGAGACCGCAGGGCCTGGCGTCCCGTCCCAGAGCTTCGATGCGGCCACCACCAGCAGTCCACCCACCACGACCGTAGCGGACGCAGAGAGCCAACCGGGGACTTCCCGCCAACGAGGAGGGCCTGGGTTGCGAGCCTTCTCCGTGGGTGCGGCGGCTGGCGACGGGGTGATGAGCTTCGTTGCCGCGGGCTCCTCGGCAGCGGCGGAGAGTGCATGGGCCAGTGAAGCGGCGGGGGGACGCTCCGCTGGAACTTCGCTGAGCATGGTCATCAGAAGTTGCTCGAGCCCCGGGGAAACCGTTGCGAGATCGCTTGGCGGGAGGACCCGACGCGAAGGTCCACTGTTCTCCGTGGGCTGTGGCGGATAGGTTCTGGTGCTCAGCCTGTAGGCGGTCACTCCAAGGGCGTAGATGTCGTCGGCAGGTCTTGCTTCATAGGTGGCGCCGTCCCTTCGGTGAGCCCATGCCCACCGCAGGGCTTCTGGGCTGCGGTAGATTGAAGTGCCAGGAGGAAGGGCGCTGTCGGTGAGCGTCCTGGCACCTGGATAGGTGCAGCAGCCCAGATCGAGAAGGGTTGCGTTGCCCTGCGCCCCCACCAACACATTGTCCCCCTTCACGTCCCGGTGGAGTGCTCCGTGCCTGTGAAGCTCAGCCAGCGCCAGGGCAAGCTGAGCCAGCACGTTCAGCACCTGGCAGGAGTTGGGCGTGTGCCTGCGCGCCCACTCGTAGATCAGGGCGCAGTCGCCACTGCGGTGAGGCTCGGCCGCGAGGACACTGCGGAAGACGGTGCCAAAGGAGCCGCTCGCGGCTGTCTCCAGCACTCTCCATGGGCCAATCAGCGCGCCATGGGCAGGGGAGTGAGGGGCTGACGAAGTGCGAGGCAGCATGGCGGACCTCCTGACGAGTAGGGCGAGGAGCACCCTACTTCGCGCGGTGGGTGTCCTGCCACCGTGGGGCTGTTGGCTGCTCTGCCTGCGAGCTACGTCTTCATGCGCTCAGTGGAGAGGAAACAGCTTCGGGAAATTGGCTAAAGGTGAAGGCTTCAACCTCCGTGGCGAGGTCCGTCTGCCGCCATCCAGTTCGCAGAAGCGATGCGACGACCATTCTGCGTCGCTCCCGCTGCTCAGTTGTCGGTTCGTACGAAGGAGAGCCCAGGTCGACCGCCCTTCCGAGCATTCAACTCTCTCCGTGATAAAAGTCTCAAGCCTGCCATGGACCTCTGCGAGAAGCGATTGACCGGCTGAGAGCACACGCTCGCACGCTTGCGTCAAGATATGTCCATAGGCGGGTTGCTGCGCATCGAGGTATCGCTTCTTGATGTCTGCAATGGCGCGCAGGCGCCTGCGCTTGAGGGCAACGTCATGCCCAATGAGCCACCCCAGGATAGCCGCGGTGGCCCCTACAACCGGATTGACCAAGAACCCAATCAGGCCCCCCAGAGCCCTTCCACAGGAGCCTGCCGGACCTCTCTTGCTCCTTCCGCAGCCCGAACTTTCGCAAGCGGGGTAGGTGGCTGGGCGGCGTGTGGGAGGTCGTGGTAGCTTCCAAGCCTCTGGGGGCGCGCTCCGTGTCCAAGGCGGCAATCCAACGCAACAACGTCCAGGTGCTGGGGCGCGGCCAGGACGTTCTCGTGTTCGCCCATGGCTTCGGGACCGACCAGACCGCTTGGAAGCATCAGGTCCGGGCCTTCGAGGAGACCCATCGCATCGTCCTGTTCGACCATGTGGGCGCCGGCGGCTCCGACATCCGCGCGTATAGCTCCTACCGCTACTCGGGCATGGAGAGCTACGCGTCGGATCTGCTCGAGGTGCTCGACGCGGTGAACGCCCGGGACATCTTCTACGTCGGGCACTCCATGGGCTGCATGGTGGGCCTGCTCGCGGGGCTGGCTCGCCCCTCGCTGTTCCGCGCCATGGTCTTCATCGGCGCCTCCCCGTGCTACTTCAACTCTCCGGGCTACGTCGGCGGGTTCGAGCGCGCGGACATCGACGCCCTCTATGAGGCCATGGAGAGTCACTTCGAGGTCTGGGCCAGCGGCTTCTCTCGCATGGTCGCCGGCCCCTCGGCCCTGCCCGAGGTGGCCGAGACATTCGCTCGAGGGCTCCTGTCGCTCCGTCCCGACATCGCCATCGGCATAGCCCGCCTCGCCTTCGAGACGGACCTGCGCGCCCAGGTGCCCCGGCTCTCGCTGCCCACCTGGGTGCTCCAGCCCCAGAATGACTTCGCCGTCCCTGTCGCCGTGGGGCACTACCTCGCCGAGCACCTGCCCCGAGGCCACCTCGAGCTCGTGCCCAACCAGGGGCACCTGCCTCACATGAGCGCTCCCGGCGAGATCAACGCCCTCCTCGCCGCCGTCCTGGCCGCCGTATGAGACCCAAACCTCCCGCGCTCCCGGTCGTGGACGCGAGCCTGGGCTCGCTGCCGCCCGCCTCGTCCGTGGGTGACGTGATGGTGGCCGCCGTGGCGGCCCTGGCGCCCCGCGATGGCAAGCACCTGGAGCGGCTCCTCGAGGTGGCCCGAGGCGTCTGCGGCGCGGACATGGTCCTGGCCTTGCGCCGCATCGATGCCGTCACCGTCTTCGAGCTCGCGGGCACTCCCCATCCGCGCCTGCCTGCCCTGGACGAGTCCATCTTCCGCGGCACGCTGGGCGCCACCGGCTGCTTCTTCTTCGAGCCCGGGCAGACGGCCGAGAGCGTCCCCGAGGCCCTCCAGGGCGCCACCGCCCTCGTGCCCTGGGAGTCAGTGGAAGCCCGGCAGGGGGCCATCCTCATCGTCCGCGCGGGCACCCGGGCCTTCTCCGCTTCGGAGCGACAGGTCCTCGAGGCCCTGGCGGCGCTGCTCAGCACCGTGGCCCGCGAGTGTGACCTGGAGCGCGCGACGGCCACGCTGCGCGTCCGCGTGGATGCCATCACCCATGCGCTGCCCTGCGGGCTCATCTTCCTGGACCAGAACCACGCCGAGGCCTGGATCAACGGCCTGGCCGCGGCGCTGCTCGGCCTCTCCGAGGGACAGGTGCCTCCCCACGAGGTGGCCCTCTCCATGGCCGCGCTCCGCGAGCGCACCTCGAACCGCGAGGAGATCGACGCGCAGCTGGCTCAGCTGTTCCGTGGCGGCCAGCAGGAAATACGGGACATCCTCTGGCGCTTCCCGTCTCCCGGCCGTGTCTTCTCCGTCTCGTGCGTGCGCGCGAACCTGGGGCCGGCGCGGGGGCGGCTCTGGGTCTTCCTGGACGTCACCGAGTCCCAGCACATGCTCGCCTCGCTGGCGGAGAAGAACCTGGCCCTCGAGGCGGCCCGCAGCGAGGCGGATGCGGCCAACACGGCCAAGTCCCAGTTCCTGGCCAACATGAGCCATGAGATACGCACGCCCATGAATGGCGTGCTCGGCGCCGCCCGGCTGCTGAAGGAGACTCCCCTGACGGAGCACCAGCGGGAGTACGCGGAGCTGATCCACACCAGCGGCGACTCGCTCCTGACGATCATCAACGACATCCTCGACTTCTCGAAGATCGAGGCCGGGGCGCTGGAGCTCGAGGTCCACCCGTTCTCCCTGCACCAGCTCGTCGACGAGTGCGTCAGCCTCCTGGCCCTCCAGGCCTCGGAGAAGGGGCTGTCCCTGCGTCACGAGGTGGATCCCCGCGTCCCCTCATCCCTCATGGGAGACAAGGCGCGGCTGCGGCAGATCCTCGTCAACCTGCTGGGCAACGCCGTCAAGTTCACCCAGAGCGGTGGCGTCGACGTCCAGATTTCCCGCGTGGACGAAGGCGGTGGGGAGTCGCCCTCCGCCGTGCGCCTGCGCATCACCGTGCGGGACACGGGCATCGGCATCTCCCCCGAGCGCATGGACCGGCTCTTCCGCTCGTTCAGCCAGGTGGACGCCTCCACGAGCCGCCACTACGGCGGCACGGGCCTGGGGCTCGCCATCAGCCAGCGGCTCGCCGGGTTGATGGGCGGCTCCATCCGCGTGGAGAGCACCGTGGGCAAGGGCTCGACGTTCACGCTCGATGTCTCACTGGAGCGCAGCGAGGAGGCCGCCGTCGAGGCGCATGAGGCGCTGGACTCCTCCCTGGGCGTCCGCAACCCCCTGCGCGTCCTGCTGGCGGAGGACAATCCCATCAACCAGAAGGTCACCCAGCACCTGTTCCAGCGCCTCGGCTACGAGGCCCAGGTGGTGGGCAGCGGGCAGGAGGCGCTCGCGGCGCTGGAGGCCGCCGCGTACGACGTCGTCTTCATGGACCTGCACATGCCTCACATGGATGGGCTGAAGGCCTCGGAGTTGGTGCGCGCCGATCCACGGCGCTACGGGCGACCGCGCATCATCGCCATGACGGCGAGCGCCCTGCGCGGTGATAGGGAGCGCTGCATCCGGGCGGGGATGGATGACTACCTGACCAAGCCCGTGGAGCCGGTGCGGCTCGTCGCGGCCCTGGAGAAGGCTCATGCCGCCAAGGTGGGCGGTCCTTCCGAGCCGATGGCGGAGTCGGAGCCCCTGGCAGAGGAGCGCCCTCGAGACGCGGCCGCTCTCCCTGCCTTCGAGGCGGTGGCCCTCCAGCGGTTGGGGCAGCTGGTCAGCGATGACCGGGCCAAGCTCGGCATGCTGGTCGGCTCCTTCCTGAGCAACTCCCTCCGCCACGTGGAGGCGATGCGCCAGGCCCTCTCGGAAGGGGCCCTGCAGACGTTGGCGGAGCACGCCCACAGCCTTCGCTCGAGCTCGGCGCTCTTTGGCGCCCGTCGGCTGTCGTTCCTGTGCGAGGAGCTGGAGCGGCTGGCTCCCCTGGGAGTGTCGGAACAGGTGACGCACCTGCAGGAGTCCGCGGAGCGGGCGTATGCCGAGGCCCGCCAGGCTCTCGAGGCCGCCATCTCCGCCTGAGTCATTCCGAGGAGGCTCTTGCACCCTGGAGGCAGGCGCCCGTGCCAGGGGGACTGCCTGGCCAGGGAGGTGCCCTGTGCGGCGGAGCGGAGCCGAACTGGTATGACAGGCAGACCAGTTCGGCCAGTGTCCGGCGGGAGGGCGGGCCGGGCGCGGGTACGGACCCGGGCCCTGGGCCCGTTTCAGGTGGCGAAGCCTCTTCGCGAGTCGTGAAACGCCTTCTTCGGACCTACCCGTCGCACGTCAGAGTGCGCCGAGCCTGCGAGCCCGGGCCGGATCCACGGCGGCGGCTTCCCAGCGGCGCACGGCGGCCTCGCGCTCGGCCTCGGCCGCATCCGCGTAGTAGCCCAGGGTGTCGTTGAGGGCGCGGCTGAGCTCCTCGATGGCCGCCAGGCGCACGTCCAGCTCCTTGTGCCGCAGCGCCGCCACGAGCCAGTCCGCCCGCCGGCGCGTGCGGTTCTCCGCCCACCACGCCGTCCACTGGCGCGGCTGCAGGCCGAAGGTGGCGCGGGTGATCTCCCGCAGCGCCTCGGCCGCGGCCTGGGCGCACATCTCGTCGTCGCTGCCGGTCAGGTTGATGAGGCCCTCGATGGCCTCCCGGTCATGCAGCGCGCCCAGCGCACGCGCCGCCAGCGAGCGCCGCAGCGGGTCGCGGTTGGCCAGCTCCTGGCGCAAGTCGCGCATCGCCGCGTCGAAGCGGGGCAGGTGCTTGAGCGCCGAGGCCGTCACGCGCGCCGCGCTGGAGATGTCCGGCTCGAGATCGAACAGGCCGCGCAGCACCCCGTCCACCAGCTCCACGTAGGGCAGGTTGCCGGCGGTCAGCAGCGCGAAGTAGCGCGTGTCCGGATCGCCCGAGTCCAGCAGGGGCGCCAGCATCTGCGCCGCGGGACGACCCAGCCGGGACAGCGCCGCGGGGATGGGACCCAGCTCGTCCGCCTCGGGCAGCTCCACCACGGGCAGGCGGCTCCAGGCCGTGGGGCCGGGGAAGTTCGCGGCGAGCACTCGCGCGCTGGCCTCGGGCGTGCGGGCCAGCTCCGCCATCGCGCTGGCGCGCTGGGCGGCGTCCGGGCCCGTGAGGCGCTTGATGAGCGGCGCGAAGTCCGGAGGCGGGCGCTCCTCGCTCATCACCTGCGGCGGCATCGTCGCGGCGCGGCCCAGCGTGCCACTGGCGCGGCCGAAGAACGGGCTCCACCCCAGGCCCGCCACCGCCGCGGGCGAGGGCACCGCCGTGCCGAACGTGGGCGTGGCCTCGGGGGGCTCCGTGGTGCCGCGCAGCTCCGTCACGCGCTGCTTGCGGAAGAGGATGAGCTCCTGGAAGGCGCTCGGCAGGTCCTGGCAGAAGAGGATGAAGTCCGACAGGCGGCGCTGGCTGATGGGCTTCTGGCCGCAGTCGCCGTACACCAGCGCCACGAGCCGGCCGCGCACCTCCACCGGGTAGAGGAAGACGGTGCGCGGCACCTGCCGGCCGAACAGCTCCACGTAGTGCTTGCTGAGCGCGTCCGGCGGCAGCGGACCGGCATAGCTGCCACGGGTGACGGCCACGGTGCGGAAGACGCTGCTGGCGTCGAGCGGGATGGACACCTGCGAGAGCGGCTCGCCCGTCATGCCATCGCCGCGCGCCTCCCAGCCTCCCGCCGCGCCGCGGAGGATGGCGAACGCGGCCACATAGTCGAACGTGCGGCGGCCGAAGCGCAGGGCCACGTCGATGAGGCGATCCCTGTCCCGGGTCGCGTCCTTCAGCGCGGCGCGCGCCTGGGCCAGCGTCCAGTCCGGCACGTCCTGGCCAGGGGCCGGCGCGGCGGGCTTCGGAGGCTGAGCCTGAGGCGCCCCGGGAGCCAGCGAGGTGATGGGGACGGGCGTGGCCACCGGAGGCCCACCCGCCGGTGCCGCTGGAGCCGAGGGAGCCGTGGGAGTCCCCGCGCGAGCCTGGGCCGCGGCGGGCCTGGGCCCTTGCGCCGCGGAGGCCGTGGGCGCCGTCGGAGCGGGGAGGGGGAAGTCCGGCTGGGTCGGCGTCCGGCGCGCGGGAGGAACGGCCGGCGCGGGATTGCTGAAGACGAGGAACTGCGGCTCCTTGGGAATGACGGGAGCGGGCGCGGGCGTGGGCGCGGAGCGCTGCGGCGGATTCGAGGCGCCGGGTTGCACCGGGGGCGTGGGCGGCGTGGCGGCCCCGGCGGGCGGAGCCGGAGGCCGCTGAGCGACCGGAGCCTGGGGGGCCGGCATGTTGAGGCGCAGCGGCTCCCGTGTGTAGGCCGGAGGCGGTACGGAGGCGGCAGCAGGGGGCTGCGCGGCCGGGCGCGTGTTCGCCTGCGCCTGCGAAGGAGCCTGTGGAGCCTTGGCCTGGGCGGGAGCCTGAGGCGGGGCGGGAGCCTGGGGCGCGGCGCTCGCCGGGGCACTGGCCGGCATGTTGAGGCGCAGCGGCGCCCGGGTATAGGCCGGGGGCGGAACCGAGCTGGCCGCGGGCGGCGCGGGCGCAGGCGCGGCGGCGGCCGGGGCGCTCTCGTTCTTCTTCCCATCGATGGGAAGCGGCTCCGCGGCCACCGAGCGCGCCAGCCTCTCCACCATGGCGGGCGTGAGCGAGCCTTCGTCGTCCTCCAGGGCCTCGGGCGGAGGCGGTGGAGGACCCGAGGGCGCGGCCGCCGCGGCGGGTGCGGGCGCTGGAGCCGGCGCCGCGGGCTTTCCGTTGAGGATGGCGATGAGGTTGGCGAAGCGCTCGGGCAGCGGCTGCTTGTAGACGGCGGCCACCCACTCGCGGACTCGCGCCTCGGTGGCCACCCAGAGCTCCAGGGGCTTTCCGAGGAGGAACCCCACCTCGTCCAGCTCCTTGCGCGGCACCGGGAAGCCGCACGCCACATGGAGCGTGTTGCCGTCGAGCGACAGCGGCACCACGCACAGCCGCTCGGCGATCTTCGGAGGGATGAAGGTGGCGACCTCGGCGTTGGGCTCGAAGTCCGCCAGGTTCACCGGACGGAAGCCGGAGGCCTCGCCCAGCAGCGCGAGCAGGTCGGCCTCATGCAGCTTCCCCGTCTCCAGCAGCGCGGTGTCGATCAGCCCGCCGCGCGCCTGCTGCTGGCGCAAGGCGGCATCCACCGTCTCCTGGGGGAGGAGGCCGCGCGCAACCAGGAGCTGGGCGAGTCGGGCAGGCATGGGAGCCGCGGCATCTTACGGCCACGGCCGCAAGGCACAATGACGGTGTGGATCAGCTCGGTTGAATGACGAAGGTGGACGTCAGCTTGTCATGAAGCGTCTGGCCGCGCCTGTCGAACAGCGCCATCCAGAACCCCCCCAGGAACAGCCCGAAGGAGAGGACGGAGAGCAGCGCCCGGATGATGGCGCGTGTAGGCGCGGGAGCCACGCCGTGGGTGTCCACGAGCCGCAGCCCCAGCAGGAGCCGGCCGAGCGTCCGTCCGTTCCACAGAAAGGCCGCCACGGCGCAATACACCGTCGCCAGCACCAGCAACAGGATGATACCGGGCAGCAGCACCGACTTCAGCGCGTGCAGCCACGCGGCCACCGAGTCCAGCTCGGTGAGCCCCTGGGAGGACGGGGCCTTCACCCCCGCGATGGACGAGGCCAGGGTGATGTAGAGGAAGGCCACGCCCACCAGGGCGGCCGTGTCGATGGTGAAGGAGAGCAGCCGGCGCCAGAGCGAGGCCGGGCGCGCGTGGAGCTCCTGCACTCCCGAGTCGGCCTTGGCCACGCCGCTGGTCCGGGCGCGCGGCTGCGCCTCCGGAGCGACGGTGGGGTGGGGAAGGCGCGGCGTCAGCTGCTCGTCTCCGGAGAGCGCTCCCGGAGCGGGAGGCACGGGCAGCCGCGAGGGCGGCGAGAACGTCACCACCGAGACGGGAGCGGGGTGCTGACGGGAGCCCGTGCCGGGCTCGGCCGCCAGGGGTGGAGCGTGCGAGGGCTCGGAGGGCGTGGGCAGCTCCGCCCGCTGCGCCGGGCTCGCCATGGCCGAGCGGGACTCCGAGGCCGGCGGGGGCGCGAAGGGCGGATGCCCGGGAGCGGTCGAATCCGGATCATCGGACACCGGCTGCGCCGGGGGCGCCGAGGCCTGGACTCCGGGGCGCGGCACGGGTGGCGGGGCCGCGGCGGCCTGAGGCGCCGGGGAAGGCACGGGGAGCCGCTGCGGCGGAGGCATGGCCTGGGCCGCCGGCATCGGCGGTGGCACCGGGAGCCGCTGGGCGGGAGGCTGCGGCGCCACCTGGGCCTGGGAGCCGAGCGGCGGCGTCTGGGTGCGAGGCGCCGGAGCCGCGGCGGGACGGGCGGGTGTCATCCCCGGGGGCGTCATCGGGCCGCGCGCCAGGTCCGCGAAGCTGGGGACGGCGGGCTCGGTGACGGCCGGGGTGCGCTCCGGAGTCTTCCGCCTGTCGATGTGGATGTCCTTGTCGAGCAGGCTGGGCACGGCGGTATGGCCCGGCAGCGTGTCGGCGGCGGCAGCGGCGGCGCAAGCGGGGCACTCGCCCACGGGCGGCAGGGCGGCTCCGCATTTCAGGCACTTGGACAACGGTTCCTCCAGGCAGCGGCGGCAGGTGCTACATGAAAGGACGTCCCCGCGCCTGGGGCAAGAAAAGCGCGAGCCCCCGCCGGCTCCTTGGTTGAGGAACCGTCAGGGGCTCGCCCCCCTCCGTCACTCCGTTCGTTCGGGACACGACGTGTGGGGTACCTCACACTCAGGCATGGATGCGGCGTCGACCCGCGGCTCCCACCAACAGGAGCACGACGATGGAGCCCACCACGGACATCAGGATCCCGGTCGGGTGCAGATCGAAGAGGCGGCCATCCCGAGCGAAGAGCGAGCCGATGAGGCCGCCGACGAGCGAGCCGACCATGCCCATCAGGGTGGTGGCCAGCAGCCCCATGCTCTGACGACCCGGCAGGATGGCGCGAGCAATGAGACCCGCGATGAGACCAATGATGATGAACGCAATGATACCCATGGAAAGGTTCTCCTGTTCGGTGGGGCCGTAGTGGCCCCGGACGCAGGAAACGTAGGAATGCCGAGATGGGGGCGGCAGCCGGGGTAGGACGAGCGCCTGCCTCCCTGGCTGCTACCCGAGTTCCCCATCCAGGTGGGCCATTACCGCGAGTGCGGCCAGCGCCGCCGTCTCCGTGCGGAGGATGCGCGCGCCCAGGCTGACGCCTCGAGCTCCCAGCGCCACGAGCGCGGCCACCTCCTCCCGCGCGAGCCCTCCCTCCGGGCCGACCACCAGCGCCACCGGAGCTCCGGGCGCGCAGGCGCGGAAGGCCTCGCCGAGCGGCACTGCCGTCTCCTCCTCGTCCAGCACCAGCAGCGCCGTGCCGGGCGTGAGCGCTCGCGCGGCCTCCAGCAGCGGCTGGGGCGTGTGCACCCGGGGCACGTCGTTGCGCCGGCACTGGCGCGCCGCCTCCTCGACGATCTTCGTCCACCGAGCGGTGCGCTCCTCGGCGCGCCTGGGCTCCAGCTTCACCACGCTGCGGGCGGTGGCCACGGGGTAGAAGGCGGCGGCGCCGAGCTCGGTGCCCTTCTGGAGGACCCATTCGAGCTTGTCGCCCTTGGGCAGCCCCTGCACCACGCTCACCGCGCGGCGGGGCGGCGCGCTCCGGGTCGGCCCGAGCGAGAGGTGGACCTCCTGAGCGTCCACGCGGGTGACGCGCGCATCGAAGGCGCGGCCCGTGCCGTCGAACACCTCCAGCGTGGCGCCCTCGCCGAGCCGCAGGACATGGAGCAGGTAGTGGCGGCGATCGCCGGTGAGCACCAGCTCGGCGGGAGGTGTCTCCGGGACGGGGGCGAAGAGGCGGACCACGCGAGGGTTCCTTCCATGGGAGTGGGCGGGCTGCCACCGGAGTTCAGCAGGAAGCCACCGCTCCCACCAGCATCTCCGCCTCCGCTTCCACGGAGGCAGAAGCTTGTGGCCTCGGGGCAGGTGGGTCTGCGACGTCCACGTCCGGGAACTCCGAGGAGGAAGGATGCGGCCAGGCCAGCATCAGGGTGGGCGGATAACAGGGCCTGCCAGGATCCGTTCTGGAGGAGCGCGGGGCGGGTGGGCCCGCCGTGGGGCAGGGGCCGCAAGAATCTCCCTGCCACTCGCCAGCGGAGAGCGGAGCGGGTGGGGCCGAGGGTGCGTTCCGGCTCGAAGTGGCACACGCGCTGGCGCTCACCTCCGCCTGGACCGGGCCCGCCCCTGCCGGCCGGACTTGTTGCGAACTGGTATGACAAGCATACCAGTTGCTGGCGTTCTCGCCCGACACGGGCACCTCCCCGGCAGGCGGTGGGGGCTTGGGCGCGGTATGTGTGTCGCGCACCGGGGCCAGCCGGTCGAGCAACGGCTCGTCAGCGGCCTTCAGCAGCGCCGGCAGCTGTTGGCGAAGGGCCTGAGCGTCACGGTCGGCCAAGGCGTTGAACACGCACTGGGCCCACTGCTGGAAGGCCTCGGAGTGCAGCGCGGGGAGTAGCGCGTCTGCCAGCCCTCGGAAGGCCTTCTCCAACGACATCAGGAGCAGCAGGTGGCCGGGACGGTCCGCGCCTTGGGCCGCCAGCCGCAGCAAGTCGAACTCTCGCTCCACCCACCGGCTGCGCTTCTCCTGCCAGCGGGCCTCATCTCTCAACGCGAAGCTGGCATTGAGCAGCTGCTCCACAGCGGGCTGGCTGGCGTGCTCGCAGCAGGCGGCCAGTAGCTCCACCGTCACCTCCCGCTTGAGGGCGAAGTACCCCTCGAGCAGCGGCCGGCGGTCCATGTCTTGGCGGCCCTCGGGCAGCAGCAGCTTCAGGCTCTCCAGCGACAGCGCTTCACCGAGGGGCACCGTGCGGCTCTGTCTCCCGGGGTGTTGACGGATGAGTCCTCTGGCGGCCAGCCCCTGGAGGGCTCCTCGGATGGTGGTGCGCGACACCCCATAGCGCTGGGCCATCTGCCGCTCTGAAGGCAGCCTGCCTTTGGGCCACTGCCCCAGGGCAATCGTTCGCTCCAACTGCTCCGCCACTCTCGACACCAGCCCCTTGTGTTCCATCCCCGCCACCCTTCGTGTTGCAAGCCGCTCCCATCCAAGCAGAGGCCTCTGACAACGGGACTGCGTTCATCTCAGGGAGCAGCAACGAAAAGGCCAAGGCGGAGTGCCGCCTTTTCCTTCCTACACGCTCGTGCTTTACCGGGCTGCCGTGAACCAGGTTGAAGCCCTGCGCGCCATGGCCCCGCTCACCATCGAATCCACCCGCTCCGGTCTCGTCGAGTCCGTCCACCGCGTCTCGGTGGCCGTGGTGGATGCGACGGGGCGGCTGGTGGCCTCCTCCGGGGATCCAGGCCTCGTCACCTTCTGGCGCTCGGCGGCCAAGCCCTTCCAGGCGCTGCCGCTGGTGCTGGACGGAGCGGCGGACCGCTGGGGCTTCGGCCCCCAGGAACTGGCCCTGGCATGCGCGTCCCACTCGAGCGAGCCCGTCCACCGCGAGCGGGTGGAGGCCATGCTGCGCGCCTGCGGATGCCAGGAGGAGCAACTCGCTTGCGGGCCACACCCCCCGATCAGCGCGGCCGTGGCGGAGGAGGCGGCGCGCGGCGGGGTGAAGCTGACGCCGAAGTGGAGCAATTGCTCGGGCAAGCACACGGGGATGCTTGCGCTGGCGCGGCACCACGGCTGGCCCACGGAGGGCTATGCGCGCGCGGGCCACCCCGTGCAGGAGCGCCTCCTCCAGGAAGTGAGCCGGTGGACGGGCCTGCCGCGAGACGAGGTGCTCCTGGGCGTGGACGGGTGCACGGCGGTGTGCTTCGCCCTGCCGCTCGGAGCCATGGCCCGGGCGTACGCGTTGCTGGGCTGCTCGCCAGAGGCCGCGCCGAAGCGGCTGCGCGAGGCCATGTGGGCGCACCCGGAGCTGGTGGCGGGCACCGGCCGGCTGTGCACGGAGCTGATGACGGCGTGCCGGGGCTCGGTGCTGGCCAAGGTGGGCGCTGAGGGCGTCTACAGCGCAGCCCTCCCCGGCCTGGGCATGGGCGTGACGCTCAAGGTGGAGGATGGCGACGGACGCTGCTCGCCCCCCGCGCTGCTGGCGGTGCTACGGCAGGTGGTCGCGCGCCTGGGGCCGCAGGTGGGGCTGACGCTGCCGCTGGAGCAGCTCTCGCACCATGTGGAGCCGGTGCTCCGCAACACCCGAGGCGAAGCCATTGGCTCCCTGCGCGCCACGGGCGCGCTGGAGTTCCACTGAAGTGAAGCAGGCGGGAGCGAGACGATGACCCACCGCATGCGGTGGAGCTCTACTCGCTGAAGGGCCGGGACGCGGCGCCCGCCGCGGTGTTCCCCGTGGGGCGCACGGGCACCTGAGCCAGGCCCACCTCGCGCAGCAGCTCTCTCTTGAGGCCCATGGCGAACAGCCCCAGGGTGAACAGGTAGACGGGCTCGACGAAAAAGAGGATGGGGCCGCCCAGGGACAGGCCATGCGTCTTCTTCTCGAAGAGGACATGGCCGCCGACGACGATGGCGAAGCGGAAGGCCATGACGCCGAAGGCCACCCCGAGCGCGGTGCCGGTGGGCAGGCGCGAGACGGCCTCCGCGGCGGCGAGCGTGGGCACGAGCAGCAGCGAGGCCAGCAGCCCGGCCGTCCACTCCAGGGTGAGGCAGTAGACGGCGACGGCGAGCACCAGGGCATGGGCTCCGGTGAGCGACAGGCCTCCCGCATCGAGCCTCGCCCACGACAGGGGCACGAGCAGGGAGAAGGTGAAGAGGTAGCCGCCGAGGAGGTGGACGGCGCGGCTGACGCCGTTCTCGTGGAGCGGCATCCAGGCGCGCAGCTTGTGGGCGAAGCTCATGGGCGAGGTTCCGAGCCGCGGCTCACGCGCGCGACGCGGAGGAGGCGTCCACCGGCGTGGACTTCATGGAGTAGTCGCCGGTGAGCATGGCGACGAAGAACATGGGCCCCACGAGCGCGTGGACCAGGTTGGTGAAGAAGGAGGGAGACTTCTTCTCCCAGACGGCGTGGCCGGCCAGCTGGATCAGCCAGCCGAAGACGGCGATGGCGATGACGGCCCAGACGGGCAGCAGGCGGCCCAGGGGGAAGCACAGGGCCATGCCGGCCGAGACGATGAGGCCCAGCTTCACGTCCGCGCGCAGGTACCACAGCGTGGCGAGCGCCCAGGCCACCATGCCCAGGGTGAGCACTCCGCCGGGCAGGACGGGAATGGCCACCAGCTTCACCCAGTCCAGCATCGCCACGATGTGCAGGACGATGACCGGGATGGCGATCTTGTGGGTGAGGCGGTTGGTGGGGTGCTGGTGCGAGGAGGCGTAGTCGTCGAACAGGGCGACAATACGGGCATTGAGCATGGCGGGAGTCCTCCGAGGGTAGGGCTATGTGGAAGGTAGGGTATTCCTCGCGGGATGTCCTGGCCGGATGCGCCAATTTCCTGGCGGAAGGCGCCAGCCTCAGCCGCGGAACTCGCGCGGAGTCATCCCCGTCCACCGCTTGAAGGCCCGGTCGAAGGTGCTCAGGTCCGAGTAGCCCAGGCGGAAGGCCACCTCGCTGACCCCCAGGTGCGGATCCTTGAGGTACTGGCGGGCCAGCTCGCTACGCACCGCGTCAGCGGCATCCTGGAAGGTGGTGTGGTGCTCGGCGAGGCGGCGCTGGAGGGTGCGCGCGCTGACGTGGAGCTGCCTGGCGACGGTCTCCATCTTGGGCGCGCCGTCGCGCAGCGTGGCCCGGATGGCCTCGTGCACCCGCTGGACGAAGTCGGGCGGAGCGGCCTCCCGGGGCGGTGGGGTACCGGCGGCGCGCTCGAGGACGGAGAGCAGGACAGGGTCCGCGGAGACGACGGGCAGGTCCAGCGTGGTGGCGGCCAGCGTGAGGACGTTCATCCCCCCCCCGAAGGAGGGCACGACGCCAAAGTGGGCGGTGAGGGGCGAGAAGTCCCGCGGCGCCGGGTGGGCGAAGGTGACGGCGAGCGGGCTCCACGGCTGCCCGGCGAGCTGGCGGCCCACGTGGACGAAGAGGGCCAGGCCGAACTCGTTGGCATGGCGGCCGTAGGAGAGGGGCTCGCCCGGGACGCCATAGGTGAAGGTGCCGGCGGCGGCGTCCTCCTCGAAGGAGGCGACCATCCGGTCATTGAGGAGCGCCATGTACCGGGCGAGCCGGCGGAAGGTGTCCCGGAGGGTGGGCGCCGCCCGGGCGATGTACTCGACGAGGCCGTAGGTGCCGCGCTTGAAGGCCTGGGCGACATGGAGGCCGATGAACGCGTCCCCCGAGCGCTGCTCCGTGGCCTCCAGGAAGGCTCGCAGGGTGGACAGCGGGAGGCTGATCTCCGGGACGGACTCCGCGTCGGCGGGCAGCTGGAAGTCCTGGACGAGCGCCCGCGGCTCCTGGCCATGCGCGCGCAGCCAGGCGAGGAACGGGCCCACGAGCTGGGTCCGCACGGCCTGGGAGGACTGTCCACCGCTCTGGGAAATCATCGGCGCCAAGCGAGGGGCAGACGCTAGCGCCTTCCGCTCAGCGGTGGAAATCGAGCCGCACCCACTCGCCCTGCGCCGCGCCCGCCTCGGGGATGAGCCCCTGGGCGCGATAGGCCGCCTCCACCTCCGCCTTC
Organism: Hyalangium gracile; assembly: GCF_020103725.1. Lineage (NCBI taxonomy): Bacteria > Pseudomonadati > Myxococcota > Myxococcia > Myxococcales > Archangiaceae > Hyalangium > Hyalangium gracile. Next base: position 153,055 of record NZ_JAHXBG010000004.1, read on the forward strand.
TGGTGCGCGAGCACTCCGGCCAGCACCAGCCGCTCCTTCACCTTGGGGGCAATCAGCGGCGCCAGGGCGATGAGCGTGTTGGCCAGGATGTTGGCCACCACCAGGTCGAACGTGCCCTGCACCTGGGTCAGCTCCTTGCCGGACAGCTCCAGCTCCGGGGTGCCGTTCACCGAGGCGTTCTCGTGGGCCAGCTCCACGGACATGGGGTCGTTGTCGGTGCCCACCACTCGGCCGGCGCCCAGCTTCCTCGCTGCGATGGCGAGCACCCCCGTCCCCGTGCCCACGTCCAGCACGCTCGCGCCGGGGTGCGAGGCCATGTACGCGTCGATGGCGGCCAGGCACAGGGACGTCGTGGGGTGGTCCCCCGTGCCGAACGCCATCTTCGGCTCGATGACGATGCGCACCTTGTCCTTGGGCGCGGCGTCCGCCTCCCACGGTGGCCCCACCCACAGCCCGCCCACCTGCACGGACTTGATGAGCGCCTTCCACTCGTTGCTCCAGTCCTGCTGGGGCTTCTCCTCCAGCAGCACGCGGGCGCCCGGGAAGTCCTCCGCCACCTGGGCCCGAGCGGCCTCGGCGGTGTCCGTGTCCTCGAAGTAGGCGATGACGATGGCCTCGCCCGGGTTGGGGCCTCGCACGCCCGGCATGGGCGGAGCCTCCCGGTCTCGCACCTCGAGGCCCATGGCACCCGACTCGTGGAGCACGTCCTGTACGGCCTCCGACTGATCCTCCGGCAACTCCACGGTGAGCGACAGATAGGTCTGGGACATGCGCGCCCTTTAACCCCGGTATGGCTATGGTGGAAGGGCCATGAGACTCCTTGCCCTCGGGCCCCTGGCCCTGGTGTTGGCCTGCTCGGGCCCTCCCGCTCCGGACGCGGCGCTCTGTCAGGACGTCATCACCCGCATGTGCCTGGCTCGGACGTGTACGGGGGTGAACGAACAGCTCGCCCTCGAGAACCAGGACTGCCAGGCCACCCTGCTGGAGCGCACCGGCTGTGGCGCCGAGGAGTTCGCCTTCTCCTCGCCCTCGCGCGAGCGCATCCTGAGCTGCCGCCTGCCGCTGGTGCGCAAGAGCACCGACCTGAACAGGGCGCCCGCGTGCGAGGACGTGGCGGAGGTGCTCCAGAACTGCTCGGACGTCATCGTCGTCTTCCTCGGAGGACGCCAGCCATGAGGTGGAAGCGACTGGTCGCCGGAGCGCTGGCGCTCACCGTGGGGTGTGCGCCCATGCAGTCGGAGCAGCGCGTGGAGCGAGGCCCGCTGCTGCGCACCTACGCCAAGGAGGTGACGCTCGGGGCGCGGACGCTGACCGCGGACGTGGAGGCGCGCTGGCCGGCGCTGCGGGTGCGCTTTGCTACTTCAGAGGTGTGCCGCACCGAGCAGCACGAGGAGTACGTGGAGAACGTCATCACCGAGCGCTACGAGCCCTCGGCCGGGCCGGCGATCAGCATGGGCGCGGCGAACACGGCCGTGGGCGCGGGCCTGCTGCTGGCCCGTCCGCTCTTCTCGGGAGAGCCCAGGCGCGACGTCATCGACCGGGAGGGCCGCTACGGCGCGTCCTCCCGGAACATCGCGACGGTGTGGGGCACGGTGCTGCTGTCGCTGGGCGCTCCGGCGCTCGTCACGGGCATCATCCAGACGCTGCGCGCGGGCGAGGAGACCAAGACGCGCAAGGCGGACGCCGTGGTGAGCCTGCGCGAGGAGCCGTGCCGGCCCCAGCCGGCGAGCGGCACGGTGGAGTTCGCCGGAGGCCCCGGCACACCGCCCGAGCCCCGGCCGCTGACGGACGGCACGCTGGAGCTCACCGCGGACGAGCTGCGAGGCATGAGCTTCGCGGGCTTCCTCGTGGGCGGCGAGCCGGCGGCGATCAGCGAGGAGGACCAGGAGCTGCTGGCCACGTTCCGCATCTGCAGCCGGACGCTGACGGAGCTGATGGACCCGGCCGCGCTCGCTCAGGAGGAGGCCGAGCACCTCCAGGTGCTGCGCAGGCGGGTGGCGGGGTGCCAGGCCATTCCAGGCGCGCCCGTGGAGGAGCGGCTGAAGGCGGTGGACCAGGCGCTGGCCGCGAAGGGCGCGAAGGCGGAGCCCGCGGACGCCCCGAGCGTGAGCTCGTTCGAGGAGGCGCTGGCGGCCCACCCACCGGCGCTGACGCTCACGGCGGAGAGCACGGACCTGGACAAGCTGCAGGAGCCGGCGCTGGTGGGCCAGTCCGTGCTGCTGCGCGGAGTGCTGGAGCGGCGGGAGGAGCAGAACATCGCCGTGGTGCAGGTGGGCGGCACGCGGGTGCTGGTGTTCGTCGCGCCAGACAAGCTGTGGGCCCAGGACTTCCCGAAGGGCTCGCGGGTGGAGCTGGTGGGCGTGGTGATGGGCCGGCAGCGGCTGGGCGCTCTGGAGGCCCCGCTGGTGCGCGCCGTGTGGATGCGCACCGCGCTCTGAGCGCCTCGGCACCCCACCGCGACGAGGCGCGGTGGCTCGTCCGCCGACATTGTAGGTGGCTCGCCCTGCGGGAACATTGCACTGTCAGCGCGCCAACACCCTGAGCAATCTCAAGGGTTTAAGAAATTTCTTGGTTTCCTAGGAAACTCCTGGAGAGTCCACCCGAAAACTCCGAGTCCGGAGGATCAGGGTGGAAGCGTTCCGACACCATCGATTGCACCTGCTCGTGGCGGCGCTCGCCGCGAGCGCCATGGGTTGCTACGGCGAGGCCAGCCTGGAGGTTCCCTCCATTGGCGGGCGGCCGGATTACGACAACCCCAACCCGCCGCCGCCGCCCGTGGACCCCTCGGGCACGCTGTCCTGCCAGCTCTCGAGCGTGCCAGCCAGCGTGACGCTGGCGACCATCTCCGAGGACTTCGGTGAGGTGGTGTACCCGGCGATGATGCGCCAGGACTCGGGCTGCGTCTCGTGCCACAGCACCACCAGCGGCCGGCTCTTCAAGGTGAGCGCGAACGCCACGGAGACGTTCTACGCGGCGCGCGCCGCGGGCTTCCTCAGCACGCAGTCGGGCTCCCTGCTGTCGCGCCTGGTCACCACGGACGAGAGCGCGCGCATGCCGCGCGGGCAGCCCTCGTGGAGCGCGCAGGAGATCGCCGCGATGGCCAGCCTCACCTGCCAGCTGGCGGCGGTGGAGCTTCGCTCGCCGCAGACGCCTCCGGACGAGGAGTTCCCCCCGGCGCTGCTGCAGCCGTACTCGGGCCCGCAGGTGGCCACCTACGACAACCCCTTCCTCAGCTACGTGCAGCTGAAGGGCAAGGTGAAGCAGGTGTTCAACGACGACTGGGTCCGCGGCGGGGTGGACAGGTTCGCCCAGCACGTGGGCCTGTTCGGCGGCGTGGACTACGTGCAGTACTTCGTCGAGGCGCGCGTGGCGTCTCCGGACTTCCTGCTGGGCCTGGATGCTCTGGCGGCGGACGTCTGCCTGCAGGCGGCGCGCAACAAGACGGGCCCCTTCGCGGGCCTGGACACCTCGGCGCCCATCATCGACACGCCTCCGGCGGCCACCCGGCAGTACGAGGCGGAGACGACCACGGACCTGACGGCCAGCACCGGGGCGCGCACCTCCACGGGGTGGAACCTCTACACCAACGGCACCCTCTCCTCGACGCAGCCCTACAACTTCCCCGTCACCGGCACCTACCGGCTGACGGCGCGCGCCTACGGCAGCCAGTGCGGCCCGGCCGCGCCCTCCATGGATCTGCGCGTGGACGGCACCACCGTCTCCACGGCCGCCGTCACGGCCACCGCCTACACGGAGTACACGCACACCCTCACGGTGACGGCGGGCACGCACACCGTCTCGGTGGCCTTCACCAACGACTACAGCGAGGCCAACGTCTGCGACCGCAACCTGTACGTGGACTGGGTGAAGGTGAACGGCCCCACGGAGGCCTCCACGGGCACCACGCGCGCGGACGCGGCCAAGGCGAAGGTGGACTCGCTCTACCGCCGGATGCTGTTCCGCCCGTCCAGCACGCAGGAGAAGAACGACGGCTACGCGCTGGTGAAGGACCTGGCCAGCTACGAGGCGGACCTGCCCAAGGCGTGGAGCGGGGTGTGCGAGGGGCTGATGCGCGCGCCGGACTTCCTCTTCACCCTGCCGCCCTCCTACGAGGCTCGCACGGGCGTGGACCGCGAGCGGCTGCTGCTGGTGAAGCTGGCGCAGGACCTGGTGGGCCGGCCGCCCAACGCCACGGAGCTGTCGGACTACGAGAGCGGCCGCAAGAGCTGGGAGCAGATGGTGGACCAGTACCTGGCCTCCCAGGACTTCCGCTCGTACTACTTCCACAAGATGCGCATCCGCACCGAGAGCGAGGGCACGGCGGACACGGACGAGCCCGCGCGGCTGTGGACGTACCTGGCCACCACGGGCACGCCCTTCCAGGAACTGCTCACGGGGGACTACTCGGTGTCGGCGAGCTTCTCCAAGGTGTCGCGCCCGGCCCAGCACGGCAACACGGGCGTGCTGACCATGAAGGGCTTCATCAAGAACAAGCCCGGCCTGCCGCACTACAACTACGCGGCGCGCGTCATGACGGACTTCATGGGCTCCATCTTCGAGATTCCCTCGGAGGTGTTCGACATGCGCGGGGCGGCGACGGCGGCCTCCACGGTGGACCCCACCAGCCTCTGCTTCTCGTGCCACCAGACGCTCACGCCGCTGGCGCACCAGCGGCTGCGCTGGGACGACGACGGCAACTACCGCACCACGGACGAGCAGGGCCGAGCGCTGGACGACAGCGATCGCGGGCTGGTGGGCAGCTACGCCTTCAAGGGCCAGGGCCTGCAGGCCTTCGCGTCGCAGGCGGTGAAGAAGGAGGCCTTCATCCGCCGCACGCTCAACGCGCAGTACATGCTCTTCTTCGGACGGGAGATGCGGCACACCCAGGACGAGCGCGTGATGTACAAGCGCCTGTGGGACGTGGCGCACGACAACGACAGCAACCTGAAGTCGGTGTTGAAGACGATCGCCCTCTCACCCGAGTACACCCACCGCTGAGGCCTCACAGGGAAGCGCACCATGAAACGCCGCCAATTCCTCGCCGGCGCGCTCGCCGGCACCGCCATCAGCACCTTGGACTGGCTCCGCTTCTTCCGCAGCTTCGGCGTGCCGGGCACGGCGAAGGAGCTGGGCATCGCCGAGGCCGCTGCCGCCGAGCTCGCCGCCGAGCCTCGCTTCCTCATCTACTGGTTCCAGGAGGGAGGCTGGGACGGGTACTCGATGTTCAACCCGGCCCACACGCCCAATGACGCCACGCGCGTCATCCCCGCGGGCACGCTGAACCCCACGCCCACGTGGAGCCAGCACCGCTACCGGCCGAAGAACTACGGCACCAGCCCGCTCAACCCGCCGCGCACCTCGGGCAACATCCAGTACGGCTACCTGGCCGAGGACGGGGTGCCGCTGTTCCCGAACATGGCGGTGGTGTCCAGCCACAACGGCAACACGTTCCACTCGGGCGGCCGGTGGGAGTACCACTACGGCCGCTACAGCGCGTCGCTGTCCGGCTACCGCCAGCCGACCGAGCGCACGGTGCTGCAGGCCTTCTGCGAGGCGTACGGCAACGGCTACCTGCTGCCGCACATCAGCTGGCACCGCTGGCTGTCGGACGGCGAGCTGTCCATCCCCTCGTACCCGGAGGGCACGGGCTACTACGAGAAGCTGGGGCCGGTGCACGCGCACACGCTGTACGGCAAGACGCCGGCGGACATGCGCAACCGGCTCATGTCGCTGGGCAGCGTGTCCCAGGGGCAGCGCAACCAGCGCATCCGCCAGTTCACCGACAACCTGCAGGCGAACCTGCTCGCCGAGAAGAACGGCGAGTCGGTGCGCGCCTTCTCCTCCGCGCTCACCATCCACAAGGCGCTCACCGGGGGCAACACCGTCAACATCAACCCGCAGACGATGTTCTCGGACTCGGCGCTGCGCGCGGAGTTCAACGTCGCCGCGGCGGACGAGACGACGGAGGCCTCGTCCATCAACGGCAACCCCGCCCGCTCCAAGGAGACGCCGCACACCAACGTGCAGGCGATGATGACGTACGAGATGATGACGAAGGGGCTGTCGATCGGCTTCTTCATCGAGAACCGCGGGCTGCGGCTGTTCGACTCGCACCGGGATCGTCGCTCGATCATGAGCAACCAGGGGCAGACGGACCAGACGAACAACATGCGGCGCAACCTGTGGAACCCGCTCAAGACGCTGGTGGCGAAGCTGAAGGCCACGCCGTACGGGAACACGGGCAAGAGCTACTTCGACTACACGACCATCGTCCTGGCCTCGGAGATGGGGCGGACGATCAGCGGGGACGTGGCGGCCATCCTGGCGAACTCGGGGCTGACGGACACGGCGAAGTACGACGAGATCATGAACCAGGACTGCTGCCAGCACTGGCGGGTGAGCAGCGTGGCGTTCCTGGGTGGCACGGTGAAGGGGAACACGCAGTTCGGGCGGGTGGGCAGCGTGTCGCTGGAGGGCATCCCGATGATGCCGGATGGCTCGTTGGATCCGGCGTACGATCCGGACACGGGCCTGCTGATCTCCGGGCGGACGAAGAGCCCGAACAGCTTCGTCTCGGACGCGGGGCACGTGTACTCGACGGCCCTGCACCTGACGGGGCTGGATCCGGTGGCGCTGCGCGCGGCGGGCAAGGGCAAGAACGACCGGCCGCCGATGACGTTCATCAAGAAGCCCTGAGCCGGGGCCCTGCCCGCTGCACGGCACGCCATACCAGTGGTATGGCTGCCGGCGGCGATGGCACGCAAGAGACAGTCAGCAGAGGGTGGCTTCACGGGCGGGATGGATACGTTCCTGCGCTCGGTGACGTTCCTGCGAGAGGACGTGCCGGAGCTGGGGAAGTACCCGTTCAGCATCCCGGCGGTGCGGAGCCTGGAGACGCTGGAGCTGCACCCGCGGGTGACGTTCTTCGTGGGGGAGAACGGGAGCGGGAAGTCCACGCTGGTGGAAGGCATCGCGGTGGCGGCGGGCTTCAACGCGGAGGGCGGGAGCCGGAACTTCAACTTCGCCACGCGGCGCTCGGAGTCCGAGCTGCACAAGTACCTGCGGCTCTCGCGAGGCACGCGCCGGCCGAAGACGGGGTACTTCCTGCGGGCGGAGAGCTTCTTCAACGTCGCGACGGAGATCGAGAACAACCCGGACGCGATGCTGAGCCACGGAGGCATCCACCACCACGAGGTGTCGCACGGCGAGGCGTTCCTGGCGCTGGTGCAGAATCGCTTCTGGGCGGAGGGGCTCTACATCCTGGACGAGCCGGAGGCGGCGCTCTCGCCGCAGCGTCAGCTGGCGCTGCTGCGATCGATTCATGAGCTGGTGGGGAGTTCGTGCCAGTTCCTGATTTCGACGCACTCGCCGCTGCTGCTGGCGTACCCGAACGCGCGCATCTACCACCTGTCGGAGCAGGGGCTGGCGGAGGTGGCCTACGAGCAGACGGAGCACTACTCGCTCACGCGGGACTTCCTGCTGAACCGGGAGGCGTACCTGCGGCGGTTGCTGGAGTGAGCCGAGGCAGGAGCAGGCCAGCCCTTACTGGCAGAGCCGCCGCATCCAGCGCCGCAGGTTGCCCTTGTCCAGGGAGAACCACCCGGTGCGCTCCTCATAGAGGAAGGGCTCGAGCAGATGCGCCAGCGCGCGGTAGTGGGGGACCAAGGGCGCCTTCTGTGTGTCGATGACGTCCGGCCACTCGCCCAGGGTGAGCAGCAATCGCTCCGCCTCCATCGGTTGGTGAGACACCTCCGGGAAGGAGAGCTTGTCGCGCAGTGCCTCGATGCCTCCCAGTTGTCCCAGCAGCGGCTGGCCCAGGAAGGTGAGCCAGTAGGCGCCTCGCGCGTGGGTGCCAATGACCCGGCTTGTCTCATCGAGCCGATAGAGATCCAAGCCCAGGTAGCGAGACAGTGGCGCGATGAGCTCGTGGCGAGCCGCGTACCAGAATCCTCGAGGTGAGACGAAGGCGAGGCTGGCATAGCCGAAGCTGAAGGGCAGCTCGCGAGCGAGCTCGAGGGCCAGCGCGCGCAGATGGGCCGGGCCGTGCTCCAAGAGGTACTCGGTGGGAAAGGAGAAGGCCACCCCGCTGGTGGCGTCCTCATCGTGAGCGAACAGAGGGGCATCGAGCCGCCGGCCCCGGTATTCGAAGTTGTAGCCTCCTGCTTCGCTCGCGCCCTCCTCCAAGTCGACATTGCAGGCGTTTGCCGAGGGGCGATCGAGAATCTTCTGGCGGATGTGCTCCCAGCCCTTGTCATCGAGCGGGAGGGTGTCTCCGTCCGGACTGCCGTACCAGCCCAGCGCCTCGGGAGGAATGGCACGGCGATAGGTCTCCAGGGCCCGCCACACGGCAGGGGCCACCTCTCCATGAGAGCGGCGCATGAAGAAGCAGACAACGATGCCGTCGCGCGCCAGCAGAACGCCCCATTTGTTCCGGAGGCGGAGGACAGGAATGTTCTCCCTCACGGAACCAACCCCATCCGTGGAGAGACGATCAGGGCCTCTCCCCCCAACGCTTCCTTGTAGATGTCACCCTGATTGGAATTTGCATAGGCGCTGTTCTCTCCGTATTCCCTCCAGCGCGGCGTGTTGGTGTCGGGGCAGGGGAACTTCAACTCCAGGATGAGCGCGGCCTTCATCAGGTTGCGATCAGCGTGCAGCACGATGTCGGGCTTGATGGTGCGCCACAGCTCTCGGGTGCAGCCCTGAGCGATCAGCCGCGCCTCCTCCTGGCGGCTGACGGTCTCGACGAAGCGGGCGTTCGGATAGTAGCGGTAGCGCTGCTCGAGGCTGAACGGCGAGGGCCACAACTCCTCGAGCACCTGGTGCACGCACTCCAAGGCAAGCGCGTGTTTCTGCTGGCCCAGTAGCATGGCCCGGGTGATGGGCTCCGCGCAGCCGTCCACCTCCACCTCCTGGCCACACTCTTCGCGGGTCGGCGAGCGGTGTCCGAACAATGGAAAGTTCACTTGTCGCTCTGCCTGTCGGGCGCACTCCACCAGCCGCTCCTCGAGCTCCCCCACGGCGTTGTCGCTCTCCAGCAACGTCAGCAGCGCAGGGGCGGCCTCAGCGAGGTAGGAGGCCACGGGCCGAGTGACAGCGGGCGCCAGCGTACTCGTACCCTCCCCCGCGGCGGCCGCATGCCGGAAGCGGCTCATCGTCTCCGTATCGAGGCGCAAGTCCCTGCCTCCCGTTGGCCGAGGGCCGCTGGCACACGCCACCAGCAGCGCACTGGCCAGCATCAGGTGGGAGCACTTGCAGCGTACGGCTCGGTGAGCGGGCATCGTCATCTCCCAGGGAAGCGTGGGCGAGAAACCTGGAGGAGGTGCGCAGAGGAGCACAGCTTCGAGCGGAGGCGCTCCTTGGAGGCAGAGGCCTCATATCAAGGAGAAGTGGCTGGGGGAGGGGTCCACTGCCGACTGGTTGGCAGTCGAGGGGGGAGGAGCCCGCTGTAGGGGTGAACGGGGGGGTGGAGCTTCTCCACGCCCTGGCTCACTGGCTGAGCCGCCGCATCCAGCGCCGCAGGTTGTCCTTGTCCAGGATCTTCTGTCGGATGTGTTCCCAGCCTTTGTCACTGTGGGACGGAGGGTGTGCGCAGAAGGTGTAGGTTCTATCTGTAGCGCTCACAAAGTCCTTCCTGGTACCTGATACACACACTCAACCGCACATCGCTCCCCCTCCGTGGGGAGGACAGCCGTAGGAGCAGAGGCCTGATATCAAGGGGTTAGCGGGCAAGGGGGGGAGGCCCAGTGCCGACTGGTTGGCAGTCGAGGGGAGGGGGCCACTGCCAACTGGTTGGCACCGAGAGGTGGGCGTCCAGCAACCAAACTCCGTTTACGGCCACCATTCGACGGACATGGCGCTCCACACCCGGGGAAGGCGGGCCTGGCCAGGCGTGGAGCCCGGATCCTTGATGGTGAGCCCGGTTGAGTCCCCCAGCACGAAGCAGATGGGAACGCGGCGTCCATCCGGAAGCAGGGCTTCGGTGTAGCGGCCCAGGACCGCCTCCCGTCCGCGCTTGATGAGCCCCTCCGTCCAGAGCTGACCGTAGAGCAGGGTACCGTCGGGCAGTGGGCTCTTGCCCCAGGCCGTCTCCACCCGGCTGATGATCTTCCCCTCGTGGTAGACGCCCTGATCGTATTGGGTACCGGGCTGATTGATGTCGATGACGATCCGATAGTCCTGCCTGAGAAGCCCCAAATCCTCCATGCTCTGGACCGCCTCCTGGGGGCAGTCCCCAGGCAGGGGCCGAACCTGGGCCGCAGTGCATCCGACGCCGAAGGCGGTGCACAGCCAGGCGGCAGCGGTCCTGACAGGCCGAGAGTTGCTGAAGGTGGACACGAGCGAACGTCCTTTCTCGGATGAAGCGGGGGAAGTCGGAGCGGGAGCCAGCCACACCTGCCATGCCACCAGGAGGCCCATCATCAGCAGGAGCCCCCCGCTGACCAGGGCGATTCTCCGCCATCTCTTCCGGCGGCGAGCGGCTTTCTCATCGAGGATGCGGAGCTCTTCCTCCATCTCCTGGATGGCGGTGGTGAACTGCTTCAGGGCCTCTTCCTGCGAGAGCTTCTCCGACTGCTGTTTGCGAGCCTCCCGGGATCGGCGCTCCGCTTCCAGCTGGTGGAGACGACGCTCCTCCACTTCGTCCTGGCTCATGGGGGCCGCGCCTCCGGGAGGCAGTCTCGGCGACACCTTCCAGGCCCTCGAGGAGCGCTCCTTGTTGGCATCCCATAGGGCCTGGAGCAGCGCCTTGGCGCTCTCGTACCGGTCTTCTGGCCGCTTCTCGAGCAGCCGCATGACGATGCGACTGAGCGACTCGGGAACGTCCGGATTGAGGCGGTGGGGCGCCCGAGGGACGACGCTCTGAATGGCCGTGAGCAGCTCCTCCTGCGTCATTCGAGCATCGAAGGGCCAGCAGTCCGAGAGCGCCTCGTACATGAAGACGCCCAACTGATAGAGGTCCCCTGCCGCGGTCGCGTCGAAGCGGGTGCCCTGCTTCCACGTCCCTTCTCGCAGGAAGGTGATGCACTCGGGAGGCAGCGCATGGGGCGTGCCCGGGGCCAGCCCCACGGTGAGGGTGGAGCCGCCTGGCAACCACGCGCTGCCCAGGTCCACCAGCACCGGCTTGTGGTCCTTCGGCACGAGGACGTGCGCGCTCTTGAAGTCGCGAATGAGGATGCCACGGCCGTGCAGTCGGGCCACCACGCGCACCACCGCGATGAAGACGTCCACGAGCTGGGCGATGGTGGGCCGGGTGCGCTCACGCCAGTCATGGAACGGCTCGCCGGGCACGTAGTCGGTGACGATGAAGAGGTAGCCCTTCTTGGGATGCGGCCACCGGCCGATGGCCCGCACATGCGGCAGGCCGTCGCCGCTGGTGTTGGCCAGTAGGACGGCGCCTTCGTGGCGCATGCGTCCATCCACGTGCCCGTCCTCTCGGAGCTTCTCGGGCGCGCCCTCGGAGAGCTCGGGGGCGGGGCGCACGGCGATCTTCAACGTGAAGAATTCTCCCTCGCGCTCGGCCTTGAAGGCGTGGCCGAAGCTGCCGCTGCCCAGCGACTCGATGATGTGCCAGGGGCCTACGGTATCCCCGGGCTTGAGGTGGTCGGGGTGAATGGCATCCGTCGTCATGGGGTGGGTTTCCTACCTGTCCATCAGATTGAGCAGGAGGCGCCGCTTGCCGCTGGCGTCCACGAGCTCCACGCTGAACGGCTTGCCGGGCTTCCAGGGGGTATCCTTCGTTTCCAGGACGAGCAATCCCTCCTCCCCCGGAGCCAGGTGCTCGGGCTTCATCCGCATTGCGAGCACCTTCACCCGGGCACCGCCCGGTTCGAAGATGTGGGCCTGGGCTGGGAGCCACGGTGACTGACCGGCGAGATTGCGCAGCTGAATGGCCACCAGGGGCGAGAACGTGCCCGGGTAGCCGATGGCCTGAGTAGCGACCAGGCCGCTGGCATCCGGCGGAACCTGCGGCATCGAGAACTTGATGGGATTCATGTTGGCGGTGAGCCACTTCGAGAGGACGAGCCCCATAGGGCCATCGCCTGCGTACCGGGCCTTGAGCTCCTCCAACTCCGCCTCCTTCTGGGCGAGGGCCGCGAGCAGGGCTTCGGGGGAGTTCGCCCGCCGGTCCACCTCCAGCTTCCCGTCCATCACCTCCGCCTTGGTCAGGACGACAAGCACGGCCTTCGAGGGCAGGGCCTTGTCCTTGAAGCCGACCTGCAGGACGAGCCGCTCACCCGGCCCCAGGTTCGTGAAGGGCTCCAGGACGAGGATGTGGTCGCCGACGTCCACCCACTTGAAGCGGGTGCGGTCCAGCACGAGGCTGTCCCGGTCCAGCGGGCCGTTGAAGGCCACCGTGGTGAGGTTGCCCGCGGCCACGTACACCTCGGGGATGGGCTCGGCGGACGTGGTGGGCAGCGCGGCGCGCCGATCCTGGCGTTGCCGGGCGGGGGCTTGGGCGGCGGCGGTGCTCGCCACCAGCAGGCAGAGCGCGAGGGGCGGCCACTTCATGAGTAGTGCCAAGAAGGCGGAACCTCCTGGGTTGGAAACCTAGCAGAAGGACGCGCTCGGGCGTGAGGAGGAGGGGCAGGCGGGCGAAGAGGCGTCACGCCGCCAGTCCGGATGCCCCAATGTGGACTGGTCCCGCTCTGCTTCCGCTCCTGTCACTTCCTCGGCCTCGCTTGGGGGCACCGGAAAGAGACGAGATCGAGCCTTGCAAACGGGCCCGGTGTGGGCATGGATCCACCGCCATGGAGTCCATCGAGCTATTCACGGGAGCGGGCGGACTGGCGCTCGGGACGCATGTGGCGGGCTTCCACCACCGCGCCCTGGTCGAATTGGATCACGACGCCTGCGAGACCCTCCGCCGGAACTCCCAGGAGCGCGCCCTCCCAGGTATCGAGAGCTGGAAGGTCCACGAGACCGACGTGCGCCTGCTGTCCTTCGACATCTTCGGCCCGGTGGACCTGGTCGCGGGAGGTGCGCCGTGCCAGCCCTTCAGCCTGGGGGGAAAGCACAAGGGCATGGAGGACCCCCGCAACATGGTCCCCGAGTTCGTGCGGGCGGTGCGGGAACTCCAGCCACGTGCCTTCATCCTGGAGAACGTGAAGGGGCTGCTGCGGCAGAGCTTCAGCAGCTACTTCTCGTACATCTTCCTGCAGTTGAACTACCCCACCGTCACGCGGGTGCGCAGGGAGGACTGGACCGAGCACCTGAGGCGCTTGGAGGACATCCACACCAAGGGGCGCTTCCGAGGGCTCAAGTACAACGTGATCTTCCAGCTCCTGAACGCCGCGGACTATGGCGTGCCGCAGTGCCGCGAGCGGGTCTTCATCGTGGGCTTCCGGGAGGACACCGAGCTGGATTGGCACTTCCCCGAGCCAACCCACTCCGAGGAGGCACTGCTGCGCGACCAGTGGGTGACCCGCGACTATTGGAAGCGGCACGGCATTCGAGTTCCCAAGCAGCGACCGAGTTTTTCCTCCGAGAGGCTCCAGCAACTCGAGCGGGACGAGGTACTCAAGACCGCGCCTTGGAGGACCATTCGGGACGCGCTCCGTGGTCTTCCCGAGCCCCGGGTTGATCGCGCGCCCGCGCACATCTTCAACCACCGGCTGAATCCCGGTGCTCGTGTCTACCCGGGCCATACCGGGAGCCCGCTGGACCTCCCGTCGAAGACGCTCAAGGCCGGAGTCCACGGAGTGCCCGGCGGTGAGAACATGATCGCCTTTCCCGATGGCTCGGTGCGCTACCTCACCGTTCGTGAGGCGGCCCGTGTCCAGACCTTCCCGGATACGTGGAGGTTCGAGGGGGCCTGGTCGGAGGCGATGCGCCAGCTTGGGAATGCGGTACCGATGGAACTCGCCGCCGTGGTCGCGCGGAGCGTCGCGGAGAAGCTGAGCCAGGCCGATGCCAGGTAAGACCATCGTCATCAAGGAGTACAACCCCCTCGACTACGCCAACCTCACCAGGAACTGCGTCGAGGAACTGATGCGTCAGGGGCCTTACCGCCTGGAGTTCAACAAGCCGTTCGCGGGAGCTGGGGTCTATGCCCTGTTCTATGTGGGGCCTCGACCCGAGTACCGCCCCATCAAGTCACGGGACGCGACCTGGCCCATCTACGTTGGAAAGGCCGTGCCTCCGGGGGCACGGAAGGGCGGAAAGAGCGGCCAGACGTCGAGAGCGCTGTATATCCGACTTCGGCAGCACCTCGAATCCATCAACCAGACCCGGAATCTCGAGCCGCATCACTTCCGCTGTAGGTTCCTGGTCGTGACGCCGCTTTGGATCACGATGGCTGAGCGGTTCCTGATCGAGAAGTTCCAGCCGGCGTGGAACGTCTGTATCGAAGGCTTTGGTAACCACCACCCTGGCAAGGGGCGAGCGAAGACCCAACGGAGTTTGTGGGACATCCTTCATCCTGGCCGTGACTGGGCCGAGAAGCTCCTGACAACGCGCACTACAAAGGGAGTGAAGGCTCGTCTCCGTGCCTATCTGAAGACGCACTACGCGGGGGCGGAACTGCCGCCCCTCATCGCGGATGCCGACCGCTACATGGAGGACGAGACGGGGGACGATTCCGAGGATTAGCGGGGGCGCTCCTTCAGCTTCCTGGAAACGCTCCTGGCCACAACCGCCGCGAGGTCCATGGGAACAGCGTTTCCCAACTGGCGCATGGCCTCGCCCCATGAGCCCGCGAACCGCCAGCGATCCGGGAAGGTCTGTATCCGCGCCGCCTCACGCACCGTGAGATAGCGCAGGGTGCCATCGGCGAAGGCGATCATGTTCTCTCCGCCAGGCACGCCATGCACTCCCGCCTTCAGCGTCTTGGAAGGCAGGTCGTAGTTGCTCCCCGTGTGGCCTGGGTAGGCTCTCGCTCCTGGATTCAATCGGTGGTTGAAGACGTCGGAGGGCTCGGCATCGGCGCGTGGCTCGGGGAGATCCTGAATGGCGTCGCGAATGGTGCGCCAAGGTTTGGTCGCGTCGAACAACTCCTCAGTGCGGCCGAGGAATGGCGCGGCGTGCGCGGGAGGTACCTTCGGTCGGCGCACCCCGTGTCGTTCCCAGTAGCTGCCCGTGACCCACTGCTCCCGCATCAAGGCTTCGAAGGAGTGCGTCGGCTTCGGAAAGTGCCAGGGATGCCCCACGTCGGAGCGGAAGCCGACGATGAACACGCGCTCGCGGGTTTGCGGGATGCCGTAGTTCGCGGCATTCAGGAGTTGGAAGATGACGTTGTACTGAAGGTCGGCGTAGCGCCCCTGCGTGCGGACGTCCTCCAGGCGGCGCAGGTGGCCTTCCCAGCTTTCACCCTTCTTGCGGTGCAGATCCGGGTAGCTCAACTGCAAGAAGATGTACGAGAAGTAGTTGCGGAAGGTCTGGCGCAACAGCCCCTTGACGTTCTCGATGATGAACGCCTTCGGCCGTAGATCCCGCACGGCTCGGACGAAGTCAGGGAACATGTCGCGCTCGTCGTTCATGCCCTTGTGCTTGCCGCCGAGACTGAACGGCTGACAGGGCACGCCCCCCGCGACCAGGTCCACCGGCCCGAACTGGTTGAAGTCGAGCGCATGGATGTCGGCCTGAACCACGTTCCATCTGTCGACGCCCGGCAATGCGCCCTCTCGGCTGTTGCGCCTCAGCGTGTCGCAGGCGTCCTTGTTCCACTCCACCAGGGCGACATGCTCGAAGCCCGAGAGGTGCGTTCCCAGCGCGAGGCCACCGGCCCCAGTGAACAGCTCGAGGGACTTCATGGACTGCCCTCCAGAAACCCGCGAAGCCTCCGCCCCAATGCCGGCAGCTTCCGAACCTGACACTCCCACACCACCATCACCGACCATCCCATCCTCCGTATCTTTCGCTGCTGAACTACATCACGCCGCCGGTTCGCTTCCAGCTTGGGGAGCCAGAAGTCCAGCCTGGACTTCGGCAGTCGCGCGAGCGCGCAGGTCTTCGCTGGATGCCGATGCCAGAAGCAGCCGTGCACGAAGATCACCTTCTTCAAGCCCGGGAAGACGAGATCGGGCCGCCCAGGAAGCAGCTTGGAGTGCAGCCTGAATCGGTAACCCATGCTGAAGACGAGGCGGCGCACCGCGAGCTCGGGCTTGGTGTCCTTGTACCGGACGCGGCTCATTCGCGCGCTGCGCTCGCTCGGCGTCAGGGTGTCCACGGTGGGGAACCATACCTGAACGAGCGTCTAGCACATCGCCCTGACATGAGGTGGAGCCTGAAAAGTTGTCCACTCGGCGTGACGTGAAAGCATCGCGACGGAATGGCCGCCAAGCTCGACATCAATGCGCTCCTGGAGCACCTCGCTACCCTCCAGAAACTGGTGCCCGCAGGAGACGTCGATTTGCCCCCGCTGTCCAGCGCCAAGGTGAAGCGCCTGCGCGATGAGCTGAAGACCAGCGTCGATCGCCTGGAGGGGCTCGACTACCTGCTCAACCCGCTCAAGATGCCGAAGACGGTTTTTGATCCCAGTGACCCCCATGTGGTGGGACGGTTGATCGGGGATACGCTGCTCCAACAGGAGCGAGTGTCGCTTGAGTCCGTGGACAAGTTCTACGGGTCGGGGGTCTACGCGATCTACTACCTGGGCTCTTTCGATGCGTACGAGCCCATCTCCAGGACCGATACCCCCATCTACGTTGGCAAGGCTGATCCCGCGGACCGCTACGCCCAGGATGTTCGAGAGCAGGGCGAGCGTCTCTCGAGTCGGCTCAAGGACCACAGGAGGAGCATCACGTGGGCCGAGAACCTGGATATCCGCGACTTCGACTGCCGCTTCCTGGTGGTGAAGACCGCCTGGGAGTCCACGGCCGAGGACTACCTCATCAACCGCTTCCGGCCTGTCTGGAACAGTGAGATGAAGGTCTGCTTCGGGTTCGGAAAACACGGCGACTCCGCGAAGGTCCGGGGCAACACGCGATCTCCGTGGGACACCCTTCATCCGGGTCGTCCATGGGCGGACGAGGAGGGGAACAAGCCCAACCCCCTGGGGATTGACGGCATCAAGAAGCAGATCGCGGCCCACTTCGAGAAGAATCCGCCCTTGTACCCGGAGAAAAGCTACTCCCCTCGTCCGCCAGGGTAGTTCTCCGAGGCTAAGTCTTTTGCAGGGGTGGCAACTACGCAACCTGCTTCGTCGTGATCGCACCAGTAGGCTGGGCAGCAGGTGCGGAATCGCTCCATTCACGAGAGAGTTCATCCAGCCTGGCCCAAGGGTCTATCTTCCGGAGGCTGATGACGTGCTCACGGTACTCGCCGAGCACTCGCATCCATCGCTTGAACGTCGCCTCGAAGGCAGCCTTGAGCATGCTGTCGTCGCCAACCTTGAACATCGCAGCTATCGCTACGTCATCAAGGTAGTTCAGCAGAGTGCCGAAGTGATGCACCATGACGGGGTCAGTTCCCTGACGACTCGCATCCACTTCCTTCTTGAATTCGGCATCGATCTCTGCACGCGGGATAGCCTCATTGTTCTGGTAGCGCTCGCTCCACCGCCTCATGATGGCAGAGCGGGCGTGCATGGTCCGCTCGTCCCAGCGGCTAATAAGTTCGGCTGCGTATAGCCTGCGCTGGTAGTCGTGGTCATCACGGAGTGCTTGCTGTGCAACCACCACAGCCTTCTCGGACTGCTTCGCACTCTTGACGGCAACAACAGATGCGACGACAGCCACAACCGCAGCAAACGCGGTTGCTACTGCGGAGACCATATTCCAGTCCATAAGGGCATTTCCCTCCAGAGCAAGAGCCGTCAAGAGGATAGTCGGGAAGACGTCTTGAGGACGTAAGTTCTTTCAGCGGAGGTCGCCACCAAGCCGAGAAACCGGGCTTCCGCAAAGCCCCTGAAAAGACTTAGCTCCGATGACTTAGACGGAAGCCGCATCTTCAGTGAAGGAGTCGAGTGTTTCGCTTCAGATGCGAATGGGCCGATGGCCACGATGCAATGACGCTAACGGGCTTCGACCTGGGCCACATGACCTTCGCGGGCGAGAAAGGGATCTGCTCCTCGCGAGGGAAGAAGCCGGATCAGGCGATGATGCTAGTCATCGCCATCAAGGAACTGCTCGATGCTTGGAGCGGTTCCTGAAAGAAGGGCAATCCAAGTACACCTTCATTAGCGTGTCCATGTGCAGAGCCATCTTGTCGGGCGTCGAGTCGTTTCTGGGTCAACCCGCTAATCAGCTCCCTGTCGATGATCCAACTCGGGAAGATCTGCTCACATCCATTGAGGAGTTTGTGTGCCTTCGCACGTGAATGGTCAGCGGATATCCAGCGACAGTCTGAGCAGTTGGAAATCCTCGAAGGACTGCTGAAGAGAGCCCCATGGAGCGGCCCGACATGAGCTTCGACCTCTACGTGCGAGACCTGAGCGTCCTGCTCAAGGAGAAGGCACTGGAAGCCAGGGAGGAGAGCAGAACCGCATCAGCGGGCGACCGTGCGTATGCGCTCGGACGGTTGATGGCGTTTCACGACGTCATCTCCCTCATGCAGCAACAGGCTCAGGCCTTCGGGATCCCTCTGGCGGAGATAGGCCTGGACGACATTCAGCCAGAGAAGGATCTCGTGTGAGACCTCTTGGAGGAGTTCACCTCACGGCCCGACGATGGCCAGCACGCCGCGGTTGAAGTCGATCACCTGGCGCGCCACCTCGCGCACATCGTCCGCCGTCACCGCGGCGATGTTGTCCGAGTAGTGCAGGAAGTTCTCCAGCTTCATCCCGTAGCACGTGTCCAGCGCCAGCAGCCCCGCGCGCGAGGCGTTGCGCTGCAGGCCGATCTCGTTCGTCCCAATCAAATGCAACCGCGCCCGCGCCAATTCCACCTCGGGCACGCGCTCCTCGCACACCCGCGTCAGCTCCTTCTGGATGGCCTCCACCGCGTCGCTCACCTTCTCCGGGCTCGTGCCGATGTAGGCCGCGAAGTAGCCCGGATCCAGCCCCTCCACCGTGAAGCTGCTCACGCTGTAGGCCATGGAGCGCTTGTCCCTCAGCTCCACGAAGAGCCGCCCGCCCTGCCCGGACAGCAGCATCGAGAGCACCTCCAGCGCATGCCGCCGCGGATCATTCAGCCGCATCCCCATGAAGCCGTACACCACGTGCGCCTGGGCCCGCGCCAGCACCCGCTTCTCCTGGCGCGGCCCCTCCGGTGGCGCGTCCACCGGCACCACCGGCGCCGGCTTCGCCCCGCCCCGAGGCTTGCCGAAGTACTCCCGCGCCAGCGCCATCACCTCCTCCACCTTCACGTCTCCCACCACGCTCAGCGTCAGCTGTGACGGATCCATGTACGCCGCGTGGTAGGCGCGCAGCGCCTCGGGCCCCATCGCCTCCACCGGCCCGTGCTCACCCAGCGCGTGCAGCCGGTACGGGTGCGAGCGGTACAGCGTCTTGTTGAAGAGATCGAACGCCAGCCCCGACGGCTTGTCCTCCCGCGTGAGGATGTCCTGCAGCAGCAGCCGGCGCTCCCGCGCCACCTCGGCCTCGGGGAAGGTGGGCTCCGTCACGCACTCGGCGAACAGCCGGAAGGCCTGCTCGAAGTGCTTCGAGAGGAAGTCCCCGCGCATCCCCACCGAGTTGCGCCCCCCCAGCCCGCCCAGCGAGCCCGCGAAGGCGTCCACCAGCTGGGTAACCTCCTCCGCGTCCCGGGTGCGCGTGCCCCGCGTCAGGCTGCGCCCCAGCAGCGTCGACAGCCCGTTGTTCGCCGGCGTCTCGTAGCGCAGCCCGCCGAGGAACGCCGCCCGCATCGCGAACAGCGGCACGCCGTGCTCCTCGCGCACCACGATGCGCGCGCCCGACGGCAGCGTCTCCTGGACGATCTCCCCCGTGCTCGAGCGCGAAGGAACCACCCGCAGGGCCGCACCCTTCGCGGGCCGGCGCACCTTGCGGTCCGGCCGCACCGTGGGCGCCTCGTGCGCCACCGCGTCCAGGAGCTCCTCCGCCTGGGCCGCGCTGAAGTCCGTGCCCGGCGGCAGCAGCCCCGTCACCACCGCCCGGTCGAAGCGCAGGTAGCGCTCGGCCACCTCCCGCACGTCCTCGACGGTGAGCCGCGCCACCGCCTCGTAGTAGCGCTCCTCCGCCTCCAGCCCGCCCATCGCGGACTGGTAGTAGCCCATCTTCCGCGCCATGCCCTGCACCGTCTCGCGCTGGTACACGGCCTCCGCCTCGAGGATGGCCTTCACCGTGTCCAGCTCGTCCGCGGACACCGGCTGGGCGCGCAGCTCGGCCAGCGCCCGCGTCGTCTCCTCCAGCGCCCGGCGCGCGTTCGCCGCCGGCAGCGTCAGCGAGGCGCTGAACAGCCCCGGATCCCTCGGCGTGTACGCCGAGGCATGAATCTCGTTGACCAGGTTGAGCTTGCGCTTCACCTCCACCGCCAGCCGGGACGCCTCGCCCTGGCCCGCCAGCATCGCCAGCACGTCCAGCGCCGGCACGTCCGGGTGGTCCGCCCGGGGGATGCCGAAGCTCAGGTGGAGGTGCGCCTCCTTCACGTCATCCTCTCGCAGCAGCAGCCGGCGCTGGGTGGCCGCGGGCTCGCTGGGGCGCGGCGCCAGGCCCTCGAAGGGCCGGCCCCAGTCCCCCCCGAAGATTTCCTCCACCCACCCGCGCAGCTCCGCCTCGCGCACGTCTCCCACCACCGAGAGCACCAGGTTCCTGGGCGAGTAGTACCGGTGGTAGAACTCCAGCACCTTCTCCCGCGAGAAGCTCCGGACGCTCTCCTCCGTGCCGATGACGGGCCGCCGGTACGGGTGCACCTGGTAGGCCGTGGCGAACAAGTCCCTCGAGGCCCGCCGGGACGGGGTGTCCTGGCTTCGTTTGATCTCCTCGCACACCACCTCGATTTCCCGCGCCAGCTCCTCCCGGTCGAACGCCGAGTGCCGCACCGCGTCGCCCAGGATGTCCAGCCCCATCCGGGCAAACTGGCTGGCGATGACGATGTGGTAGACCGTCTGGTCGAAGGACGTCCAGGCGTTGATCTCCCCGCCGTGCGCCTCCACGTCCCGGGCAATCTCCCCGGGGCCCCGGCGCTCGGTGCCCTTGAAGAGCATGTGCTCGTGGAGGTGGGCCAGGCCCGCCTGGTCGGGCCGCTCGTCGGCGCTGCCGGCCTTCACCCAGACCTGGAAGGCGGCGACCTTGGCGGCGTGCTGTTCCTCGAAGACGACGGTGAGCCCGTTGGAGAGCGCGTAGCGGAGGGGCATAGGAGGCGTCCGAAGCTGGCACCAGCCCTGCACGGAAGCAAGGCGCGGAGTGAGGTTTCCCTCACTCCCTAACGTCCCCGGCGCCCCCGGGCGACCCGGACGCACGCCCGAGCCCCGGGCGGAGGGGCGGGCGGGAATCCGCGCGTGTGTATTGGAGAACAGCCCCAACGGGCGATAACCTGCGCCCGTCATGGCACCGCCCCTGGAAGAGCTGGATCCGCTCGCGGACCTGCGTGAGAGCTTGGACGACGGTGCCCCCACGGCCGCACCCTCGGTGAGCAAGCCCGCGCCCGCGGTCGCACCACCTCCGCTGCCGCCTCGCAAGAACGCCACGGCTCCGGCCCCCATCCCCACCGGCAGCCAGTCCGGCATCGCCTCGCCCCTGGCCAGGAGCAAGCCGCAGGCCCCCATCCCCACCGGGAGCCAGTCCGGCGTCGCCTCGCCCCTGGCCAAGAGCCCCCGCCCCCTGGGCGGGGAGGATCCGTTCGGCGAGCCCGCCGAGCCCCGCATGCCCATGGGGGCCGCCCCGGAGGAGAAGCTCGAGTTCTTCCGCCAGGTGCTCAAGCAGAAGACGGAGACGCTGGCCCGGGCGCGCTCGCTGTACTCGGAGAAGGACTCGGAGCTGACCGGGCTGCGCCAGTCGGTGGCGCAGCTCACCCAGGAGCTCACCACCGCGAAGAAGGAGCTCACCGACGCCCGCGGGCAGCTGGGCGGGCTGAAGGAGCTGCCCCAGAAGCTGGCCCAGGCGACGGAGGCCCAGGCCCGCCAGGAGAAGCGCGCGGCCACCGCCGAGGCGAAGCTGGCCGAGGCGGAGGGAGAGCTCCAGGCCGTCGAGGCCGACCGCAAGGACTTGTCCCGCGCGCTGGCGGACGTGGAGGCGGAGATTCCCCGCCTCACCGAGGACCTTCGGGCGGAGCGGGAGGCGCGCGCGGCGCTGGCCGAGGAGCTCATCGGCGCCAAGGAGGCCCTCTCGCTGGCGCAGGACCGCGTGGCGGACCTGGCCGCGGAGAAGTCCGAGGCCCAGGGCACGATGGAGGCCGTCCAGGAGCAGTTCCAGGCCGCGCTCGCGGACGTGGAGCGGCTCACCGGTGAGCTCGAGACGGCCACCACCGAGCGCGACGCGCTGAGCACCGAGCGCGAGGAGCTGTCGCTGCGCGCCAGCCAGCTCGAGGCGGCCCTGGCCGAGGCCAACGGCAACCTGAGCGCGCTGGAGAGCGAGAGCGAGTGGTCCCGGAGCTCGCTCGAGGAGGCCCAGTCCCGCGCCCAGCTGATGGAGGCGGAGCGGGACGAGGCCCGCTCGGAGACCGCCACCGCGCGGCAGCAGGTGGAGGCGCTCCAGAAGGAGAAGGCCGCGCTCGAGAAGGACAAGGCCACCCTCAAGACGCGCCTCTCCGAGCTCGAGCGCAACCTGGCCCTCAAGGACGCGGACCTCGTGGGCGTGCGCGCGGCGCTGTCTGCCCGCACGTCCGAGGCGGGGGCGCTCATTGGCCGCGCGGAGGTGGCCGAGGGCAAGGTGGCCACGCTCACCGACCGCGTGCAGCTGCTGGAGGCGGAGGTGGCCGCGGCCACCGAGCGCGCCCAGGCCGCCGAGGTGGAGGTGGCCTCGCTCCGGGGCGCCCTGGAGGCCAGCGAGGCCGAGCAGGTGTCGCTGAGGGACCGCATCGAGGCGGACGCGGCGGCGCTGTCGGAGACGGCTCGCACCGCCGAGGCCCAGGTGGAGGAGCTCAACTCGCTGCTGTCCACGGCGCGGGCCGAGCGGGACGAGGTGGTCGGCGAGCTCGACTCGGTGAAGGCGACGCTCCACTCCGTGCAGGCGACGCTGCAGTCCACGCAGGCGGCGCTCCAGTCCACGCAGTCCACGCTGCAGACGGTGCAGGCGGAGAAGGCCAGCCTGGCGGCGCGGGCCTCCTCGCTGGAGAAGGGCGGGGCGCAGCGGGACACGCAGGTGGCGGAGCTCAACGCGAAGCTGGAGGCGGCCCGCGCGGAGGCGGAGGACAAGACAACCCGGCTCTCCCAGCGCGTGAAGATGCTGGAGGGCGCGCTGGAGACGGCGCGCAACGAGGCCGCGGCTGCGGCGAAGAAGTCCGCCGCCGAGCTGGCCACCGCCGAGACGAACCTGCGCACGCTCCGCGGCAAGGAGGCCGAGGCCACCCGGGCCACCAAGGCCCTCGAGCAGAAGGTGGCGCAGGCGGAGGCGGCCCTCAAGACGGAGAAGGGGAGCCAGGGCTCGCTCGGGCAGAAGCTGGCGCAGGTGGAGGCCACGCTGGAGGCCGAGCAGGCCGAGCGCGCCAGCCTGGAGCAGCGGCTGGCCGAGTTGGAGTCGGCGCTCCAGGCCGAGCAGGCCCAGCGGGCGAACCTGGAGCAGGAGCTGGAGCAGGCGCGTGCCGCTCCGGCGGCTCCGGCGGGGGGCGAGGCTCCGGCGGAGCTCATCGCCGAGCGCGACAAGCTCAAGGCGGACATCACCGCCATGAAGAAGAAGCTGGTGCAGGCCGAGTCCGCCATCGAGGCGGCGGCTACCTACAAGGCGAAATTGGCGCGGCTGGAGGCGCAGTTGAAGGGTGGCAAGAAGTAACCACCCCATGTCGTTCTCCGCCCCCATCGATGCCTGGACCGGGATGCCGGCGGCCCGCTTCGGGCTGTACCTTCACTTCCCGTACTGCCTGGCGAAGTGCCCCTACTGCGACTTCGCCGTGGCCGTGGCGCGCCAGGTGCCGGAGGAGCGCTACGCCCACGCGGTGCTGAGGGAGCTGGACGCTCGGCTGGCCGCCATGCCGGAGCTCCGCAAGCGGCCGCTGGAGTCCATCTTCCTGGGAGGCGGCACGCCCTCGCTGTGGCACCCGAAGTGGGTGGCGCACGTGCTGGAGGGCATCGCGGCCCGGCTGCCGGTGGCGCCCGGGGCGGAGGTGTCCCTGGAGGCGAACCCGGAGGTGGCGGACACGGAGCGCTACGCCGGCTTCCAGGCGGCGGGGGTGAACCGGCTCTCGCTGGGCGTGCAGTCCTTCCAGCCGGAGACGCTGAAGGCGCTCGGGCGGGCGCACGACGCGCGGGGGGCGGAGGAGGCGTTCCGCATGGCGCGGCGCGCGCGCTTCGAGGTGGTGTCCATGGACTTCATCTATGGAGTGCATGGGCAGACGCGAGCGCAGGTGGAGGCGGACGCGCGGAAGGCCGCGGCGCTGGAGCCGGAGCACCTGTCCACCTACGCGCTGACCCTGGAGCGCGAGGTGCTGGCGGAGGACACGCCGCTGGCCAAGCGCCTGGCCCGGGGAGAGGTGGCGCTGCCCCAGGACGAGGAGGTGGTGGCCATGGCCGACACGCTGCGCGAGGTGTACGCCGCGCACGGCCTGCGCCGCTATGAAATCTCCAACCACGCGCGGGAGGGCTACAGCTCCAGGCACAACGCGCTGTACTGGACGGGGGGCGAGTACCTGGCGCTCGGAGTGGGCGCCACGGGCATGCTGCACACGCCTTCACCCCACCGGTACGTGAACCTGCGCGGCGCGGAGGCCTGGCTGAAGGCGGTGGAGCAGGGCGCGCTGCCCGAGGCGAGCCGCGAGGCGCTCGGCCCGGAGGAGCTCTTCGAGGAGCGGCTGGCGATGGGGCTGCGGCTGCGCTCGGGGGTGGACTGGGAGGCGGTGTGCGCCGCGTACGGCCAGGAGCCGGAGCCCCGGCGGGCGGAGGTGGCGCGGCTGGTGGCGCACGGCCTGGCGACGCTGAGCGGCCGGCGCCTGGTGCTGACGGACGCGGGGGCGGATCTGCACAGCGCCATCTGCGCGAGGCTGATTTAAGGTGAGTGCTTCGGTGACAGCTCGGGAATCGCGAACATGAGCACGTGGATGTTGTGGATGATCGCCTCGCTCCTCACGGGGCGGCCGCTGCTGTCGCTGGTGCTGGTGTTCGGGCTGCTGTGGCTGATGGACCGCTACACCCTGCAGGTGCTGCCGCGTCCGCTGCGCTTCATCCACCGCTGGCGGCGCGCGGGGCAGCTCGAGCGCACGCTGCTGGCCAACACCCACGATCGGCGGGCGCGCTTCGAATTGGCGGAGCTGCGCGTGGGGCAGGGCAAGTACGCGGCGGCCGTGGAGCTGCTCAAGCCCAACCTGGAGGCGGGGGACGAGGACGTGGACACGCTCTTCCTGCTCGGGGTGGCGTACCTGGGCGCGGGCGAGGCGGCCAAGGGCGAGCTGCTGCTGAGCGAGGCGGAGAAGCTGAGCCCGGACTTCCGCCAGGGCTCCATCGACCTGGAGCGGGGCCGGCTGCGGCTGGCGGGCGGGGACGTGAAGGGCGCGGTGGAGGCGCTGGAGCGCTTCGTGAAGGGCCGGCACGGGACGGTGGAGGGGCGGGTGCTGCTGGCCAAGGCCCTGGACAAGGCGGGGCGGGACGCGGACGCGGCGCTCATGCGCGACGAGGCCTGGAAGGAGTACCTGGCCGCCCCGGGCTTCCACCGTCGCCGGGAGCGGATGTGGGCCTGGCGTGCACGTCCCAGCCGCCCCCTCACCTACGCGGCCCTGGTGCTGGTGGTGCTGGCGCTGGGCTACCGGGTGCTGAGCCAGGTCCAGCCCCCCAGGGAGACCTACTCGGATCCCTACGCCGTGGGGGCGGACGAGGATGAGGAGTGAGGAGCCTGCTCCCCCTGTATTTTCCCGTCCATCCGGGCTTCAATGGTGGTGTCGCTACTCGTGGTTTCCGTAGACTTCCGGACGACACCTGCGAGAGGTAGCCGATGTTCCCCGCCCCATCCCATGTGCTCCGACAGCGAGAGGGGACGCTCGCGGAGGTGCCGCTGCCGTTGCTGCTGCACGCGCTGGCCATGGAGGAGCGCACGTGCACGCTGGAGCTGAAGGCGCGCCAGCGGGAGAAGCGCATCACGTTCGAGGAGGGCGCGCCCGTGGCGTGTGTCTCGAACCTGCTGCACGAGACGCTGGGCAAGTTCCTGGTGGAGAAGGGGAAGCTGAGCGAGGCGGACTACCAGAAGACGCTCTCGGAGAGCATCCAGACGGGGCAGGAGATCGGCACGCTGCTGGTGCAGAAGGGGCTGATCAGCCCGTTCGACTTGTACAAGCAGCTGCAGGCGAACCTGGGGCTGAGCCTGCTGGACTGCTTCCGGTGGACGGACGCGCGCTACAAGCTGATCGCGGACGTGGAGCCGCCGGGCACGAGCGTGCGGACGAACACGGCGCAGCTCATCCTCACGGGCGTGGCGAACATGATGCCGTTCGACGCGGTGGCCACGCACTTCACCTTCACGGATGACCGGCGCTTCGCGCAGGTGCCGGGCGTGGAGGGGCCGAAGCTGTCGGCGAAGGACGCGCGGCTGTTCCAGGCGCTGCGGCTGCGGCCCACCTTCTCGGAGATGCTGGAGCGCACGGGCTACGACACGGAGTCGGCGCTGCGGCGGCTGTACGCGCTGTGCATCGTGGGGGTGGCGGACTTCGCGGACGCGGTGGACGAGCGGGCGGCCTCGGCGCCTCCGCCGCCGGTCGCGGTGGTGGAGCCAGAGCCGGTGGCTCCGGCGGTGCCCTCGGGGACGCCGTTCTCGGACGAGGACGAGGCGGCGCGCAACGAGCTGATGAGCGCCTTCATGTCTCACCGGAGCCAGGATCCGTTCGCGCTGCTGGGGGTGGCGGAGGACGTGCAGCCGCTGGCGCTGCGCAAGGCGTTCCTGAACGCGGCGGACAAGTTCAGCCCGCTGCGCTTCAACACGGCGGACTTGAAGGAGAAGGCGGAGGTGCTGCTGGCGGCGTACGCCCGGGCCTTCGGGGTGCTGATGGAGCCGGACCTGGCGGCGCTGTGGCGCAAGCGTCGGGCGGCGGCGCGGGAGAAGGAGCGGGGGGCGACGGGGCGGCCGTCGACGCAGGAGCAGTTCCGCATCAAGACGGAGCTGCTGGACGGGCGCACGCAGTTCGAGCAGGGGAAGAAGCGGCTGGAGGGGCGCAACTTCGCGGGGGCGTTCGAGTACTTCGAGTACGCGTGCGACATCGAGCCGCGGCCGATGCACCTGGCCTACCGGGCGTGGGCGCGCTACCTGATGAAGCCGGAGTCCCACGGCAAGCTGGCGCTGCAGGAGCTGAGCGACGTACTGCGCCAGGAGCCGCAGCTGGAGGAGGGCTGGTTCTTCTACGGCGAGGTGAGCCGTGGGGAGAGCCAGTGGGCCCAGGCCGAGGACGCGTACCGCCGGGCCTTCAAGCTCAACCCGAAGAACCGGCGCTACGTGGACCTCATCCAGGAGACCATCAAGAACGCCAGGCGCTGAGCCGCTCCCCTCCGGCATGGCCGAGGGTACGCTCGTCGGACCGGAGCGCGGGCGTTATCCTCTTGGGTGGAGGAGCCGCGCCATGCCTCAGCTCGGCAGGTATCAACTGATAAAGAAGCTCGCCACCGGAGGCATGGCCGAGGTGTTCCTCGCCAAGGCCCAGGGCCCCATGGGCTTCGAGAAAACGCTGGTACTCAAACGGATCCTTCCCTACATGGCGGAGGACCCCACCTTCGTGGAGATGTTCCTGGCGGAGGCGAAGCTGGCTGCCCAGCTCAACCACCCCCACCTGGTGCAGATCTTCGACTTCGGCGAGGCCGACGGCCAGTACTTCCTGGCCATGGAGTACATCGACGGCGTCAACCTGCGCACCCTGCTGGTGCGAGCGGCCCAGCAGGGAATGGCGCTGGCCCCCGAGCTGTGCGCCCAGCTCGTCGCCTCCGCGTGCGAGGGTCTGGCCTTCGCTCATGACTTCCGGGACCCGGAGACCGGCGTTCCGCTGGGGCTCATCCATCGCGACATCAGCCCGGACAACATCCTCGTGTCGCGTCACGGCGCCGTGAAGGTGGTGGACTTCGGCATCGCCAAGGTCGCTGGCCAGCCCGACAGGACGCAGGAGGGCGTCGTCAAGGGCAAGCTGGCCTACATGCCGCCCGAGCAGATCCGCGCCGAGCCGCTGGATCGCCGGGTGGATGTGTATGCGCTCGGGGTGGTGCTCTACGAGCTGCTCACCGCCCACAAGCCGTTCCAGGGCCCCACGGACGCCAGCACGATGGAGTCCATCCTCTTCAGGCCGATGGTGCCGCCCTCGCAGTACCGGTCGGACGTGCCCGACTCGCTGCTCCTCATCCTTGAGCGCGCCCTCGCGGGGAAGCCCGAGCACCGCCAATCGGATTGCCTGTCGCTCGCGGCGGAGCTCGAGGACTTCATCCTCTCGGTGGGCAAGCCGGTGACGGCGCAGCAGCTCGCCCTGCTCGTCGCGATGGTCGTCCCCGAGCAGCCCCCCTCGGGCCCCATGCCCGCGCGGGCCCCGGCGCCAGCCGCTGGCGAAGCGCCTGGGAACCCGCGCCCCTCGCAGCTCGGGCTGGATACCACCTTCCTCGCGTACTCGCCCGGTGACACCCTGGAGATCGATCCAGCCTTGGTGCGGTCCCTGGCGGAGGTCGAGGAGCTCACGGAGCCTGGAGAGCCCGAGGAGTGAGCGGCTCCGCGCGTTGAGGGCCGGGAGCTGCGTCCGAGCGTTGGAGCCGGCGGGCCCGCCGCCTCACGGCGTCACGGTGGCGACGAACTTCGTCTTCCCATCCTCCACCTTGAGCACCACCGCCTGCTTCTCCGCGTCCCGCTTGGCGTTGATGGTGATCTTCCCCGCCACGCCCGGGAAGTCCTTCGTCGCGGCGATGGCATCGCGCAGCGCCTTGCCCGACAGGTCCGGTGCCCGCTTCATCGCGTCCGCCGCCAGCTTCGTCGCGTCATACGCCAGCGCCGCCACGCTGTCCGGCAGCGAGCCGTAGGCCTTCTGGTACTTCTCGCTGAACTCCTTGAGCAGCGGGTCCGGGTTGTCCAGCGCGTAGTGGTTGGAGAAGTAGCTCCCGTTGAGCGCCGAGCCGCCCAGCTCGAAGAGCTTCTCGGACTCCCAGCCATCCCCGCCCAGCAGCGGCACCTGCAGGCCCAGCTCCCGCGCCTGCCGCGCAATCAACCCCACGTCCGTGTAGTACCCCGGCACGAACACCGCCTCCGGCTTCGCCCGCTTGATGGCCGTGAGCTGCGCCCGGAAGTCCGTGTCCCCCTTCGAGTAGCTCTCGTTGGAGATGATCTTCCCGCCCATCTTCTGGAACTCCGCGATGAACACCTCGGCCAGCCCGATGGAGTACGCGGCCTTGTTGTCCGTGAGCACCGCCACCTGGCTCAGCTTCAGGTTCTCCCGCGCGAACTTCGCCATCACCAGCCCCTGGAACGGATCGATGAAGCACACCCGGAAGATGTAGTCGCCCTTCTGCGTCACCTCGGGGTTCGTCGAGGTGTACGTAATCTGCGGCACCCCGGCCGCCTGCGCCTTCTCCGCCATCGCCATGGACACCGACGAGGCCGCCTCGCCGATGATCACCGCCACCTTGTCCTGGGCGATGAGCCGGGTGGTGGCCTGCGCCGCCTCCTCGGGCCTGCCCTGGCTGTCGTACACCCGCACCGCCAGCTTCTTGCCCTTCACCCCGCCGGCGGCGTTCACCTCGTTGATGGCCATCTCGATGCCGTTGCGCGCCGAGATGCCGAAGGTGGCCTCGCTGCCCGTGAGGCTGCCCACCTCCCCAATGAGGATGGTGTCCGACTCAGCGGGCGGGCTCGCCTTGGCCTCGCCCGCCGGCGCGCCCGTCGAGGGAGCAGGCGCGGGCTGCGACTTCTTCTCGCAGGCCACCAGGGCCAGGGTCAGCACGGAGAGCAACAGCGAGGCGGAACGGCGCACGGGCAGGTGCATGGGGCGGACTTCCTCCAGAGGGCCCCCTCTCTTCACACGTCCCCTCGACGGCTTCAACCTCGAAGCCCCTTGCCCACCCCCCCGACGGCCCACCGGCACCCCCCCTCATTTTAATGTGGACCGATTTAGTACGGTTTAAGTAGAGAGGCGCCGCGAGCCCGCGGAGTGCCCCGCGCACAGGAGAGGAAACCGGATGTTCCGGATGAGCAAGATGACCGACTACGGCCTGGTGCTGCTGACCGAGCTGGCTCGGGACGAGGGCGCCACGCGCACCGCCCGCGAGCTGGCGGAGGCCACCCGGGTTCCTCTGCCCTCGGTGAGCAAGGTCCTCAAGGGGCTGCAGGGCGCCGGGGTGCTGGTGTCGCACCGTGGCGCCACGGGCGGCTATGGGCTGGCCCGGCCGGCCGCCGCCATCCCGCTCACGCAGATCATCACCGCCCTGGAAGGGCCCGTGGCCATCACCGAGTGCGTGCAGCACACCGGCACCGAGCCGGCCTGCGAGCTGGAGTCCGTCTGCCGCGTCCGGGGCCACTGGCGCGTCATCAACCAGGCCATCCATGACGCGCTGGGCCGGCTGACGCTGGCCGACCTGTGCGCCCCCACCCCGCGTGTCGAGCGCCTCGTCGGGCTGAACCTGCCCACGCGCCCGACCACCACCGGAGGGCTCTCCTGATGAGCACCGAGACCATTCAAGAGCTGACGCGGCGCCAGTACCAGGCTGGCTTCGTCACGGCCGTGGAGTCGGACACCCTGCCGCCCGGGCTGAACGAGGACGTCATCCGCCTCATCTCCGAGAAGAAGGGCGAGCCGCAGTTCCTCCTCGACTGGCGCCTCAAGGCCTACCGCCACTGGCTCACCCTGAAGGAGCCGCGCTGGCAGAAGGTGCAGTACCACCCCATCGACTACCAGGCCATCCGCTACTACTCGGCGCCCAAGCAGAAGCCCAAGCTGGACAGCCTGGACCAGGTGGACCCGGAGATTCTGCGCACCTACGAGAAGCTCGGCATCCCGCTGGAGGAGCAGAAGCTCTTGCAGAACGTCGCGGTGGACGCGGTGTTCGACTCGGTGTCGGTGGCCACGACGTTCAAGGACAAGCTGGCCAAGGCGGGCGTCATCTTCTGCTCGTTCTCCGAGGCCGTGCGCGAGCACCCCGAGCTCATCCAGCGCTACCTGGGCTCGGTGGTGCCGTACTCGGACAACTTCTTCGCCGCGCTGAACTCGGCCGTCTTCAGCGATGGCTCGTTCTGCTACGTGCCCAAGGGCGTGCGCTGCCCCATGGAGCTGTCCACCTACTTCCGCATCAACGCGGCGGACACGGGCCAGTTCGAGCGCACCCTCATCGTCGCGGACGAGGGCGCCTCGGTGAGCTACCTCGAGGGCTGCACCGCGCCCATGCGCGACACCAACCAGCTGCACGCCGCCGTGGTGGAGCTGGTGGCGCTGGACGGGGCCAACATCAAGTACTCCACCGTGCAGAACTGGTACCCCGGCGATGCCGAGGGCCGTGGCGGCATCTACAACTTCGTCACCAAGCGCGGCATCGCCCACAAGCGCTCCAAGATTTCGTGGACGCAGGTGGAGACGGGCTCGGCGATTACGTGGAAGTACCCCAGCGTCATCCTCAAGGGGGATGACTCGGTGGGCGAGTTCTACTCGGTGGCGCTCACCAACCACCGGCAGCAGGCGGACACCGGCACGAAGATGGTGCACCTGGGGCGCAACACCCGGAGCACCATCGTCTCCAAGGGCATCTCCGCCGGCCACGGGCAGAACACCTACCGCGGGCTGGTGAAGGTGACGAAGAACGCCGAGGGCGCGCGCAACTACACCCAGTGCGACTCGCTCCTCTTGGGCAGCAAGTGCGGCGCCCACACGCTGCCCTATATCGAAGTGAAGAACGCGTCCGCGCAGGTGGAGCACGAGGCGTCCACGTCGAAGATTGGCGAGGACCAGCTCTTCTACTGCCAGCAGCGCGGCATCTCGAAAGAGGACGCGGTGTCGATGATCGTCAACGGCTTCTGCCGGCAGGTCTTCAAGGAGCTGCCCATGGAGTTCGCCGTCGAGGCGCAGAAGCTGCTCGGAGTGAGCCTGGAAGGGAGTGTGGGGTAGACATGCTGCTGAGCGTTCGCAATCTGCACGCGCGCATCGGGGACAAGGAGATCCTCAAGGGCATCGACCTGGAGATCCAGCCGGGCGAGGTGCACGCCATCATGGGCCCGAACGGCTCGGGCAAGAGCACGCTCTCCCAGGTGCTCGCCGGCCGCGAGACGTACAAAGTCACCCAGGGCGAGGTGCGCTTCGACGGGAAGGACCTGCTGGCCCTGTCGCCCGAGCAGCGCGCCACGGCGGGCGTGTTCCTCGCCTTCCAGTACCCGGTGGAGATTCCGGGCGTGGGCAACCTCCACTTCCTGCGCACGGCGCTCAACGCGCAGCGGCGCACCCAGGGGCTGGAGGAGCTGGACGCCATGGACTTCCTCTCGCTGGCCAAGGAGCGGATGAAGCTGGTGCAGATGGACCAGGGCTTCCTCAACCGCTCCGTCAACGAGGGCTTCTCCGGCGGCGAGAAGAAGCGCAACGAGGTGTTCCAGATGGCGGTGCTCCAGCCGCGCCTGGCCATCCTCGACGAGACGGACTCGGGCCTGGACATCGACGCGCTGCGCATCGTCGCGGGCGGAGTGAACGCGCTGCGCTCGAAGGACCGGGGCATGCTCGTCATCACCCACTACCAGCGGCTGCTGGACTACATCGTCCCGGACAAGGTGCACGTGATGGCGGCCGGGCGCATCGTCCTGTCCGGCGGCAAGGAGCTGGCGCTGGAGCTGGAGAAGAAGGGCTACGCGTGGGTGGAGCGGCTGGCTCCGCAGGCGGGACGGGAGGCACGCCCGTGAGCGCGGGGCTCCAGCACTACCTCGACGTGGCCCAGCGCTTCCAGGCGGAGCAGGCCGCGAGCTCGCCCCTGTGGCTGCGCACGCTCCGGGAGCAGGGCCTCGAGCAGCTTTCGCGCCAGGGCTTCCCCACGGCGCGGCACGAGGACTGGAAGTACACGGATGTGGCGCCCATCGTCTCGCGGCCCTTCGCGCCCCTGGCCGTGGGCTCGAAGGTGGAGCTCCAGGCGCGGGTGGCGCAGCTCGCGCTGCCGGGGCCCCGGCTCGTCTTCGTGGATGGCCGGCTCTCGCCGGAGCTGACCTCCCTGGAGGGGCTGGCCGCCGGGGTGACGGTGAAGCCGCTGCGTCAGGCCATCCGGGAGGACGCGGAGGCGCTGGAGGCGGTGCTCGGCCGGAGGGCTCGCGCCGAGGCGCACCCCTTCGTCGCGCTCAACCTGGCGCTCCTGGACGAGGGGGCCTTCGTGCACGTGCGGCCGGGCGCCGTGGCCCCGGGCCCCGTGCAGCTCGTCTTCCTGGCCTCCGGCGCGGACGCGACGCCGGTGCTCTCCAGCCCGCGCGTGGTGGTGGTGGCGGGCGCCAACAGCGAGGCCTCGCTGGTGGAGCTGTACGCCGGAGCGGAGGGCAGCGCCTCGTTCACCAACGCGGTGACGGAGGTGGTGCTCGGCGAGAACGCGCGGCTGCACCACTACAAGCTCCAGGTGGAGCCGGACGCGGCCTTCCACGTCGCGAGCCTCCACGCCGAGCAGGCGCGCGACAGCCGGCTGGCCTCCCACGCCTTCGCGCTGGGCGGGGCGCTGGCGCGCAACGAGGTGAGCTCGGTGTTCGCGGGCGAGGGCGGCGAGTGCGTGCTCAACGGGCTCTATGTCGGGCGCGGCACGCAGCACCTGGACAACCGCACGGACCTGGACCACGCGATGCCTCGCTGCACCAGCCGCGAGCTGTACAAGGGCGTGCTGGATGGGCGCTCGCGAGGCACCTTCCACGGGCGCGTGCTGGTGCGCCCGGACGCGCAGCGCACGGACGCGAGCCAGACGAACCGCAACCTCCTGCTCTCGGAGGAGGCGCTGGTGGACACGCGCCCGCAGCTGGAGATTCTCGCGGATGACGTGAAGTGCGCGCACGGCGCGGCGGTGGGTCGGCTGGACGAGCAGGCTCTCTTCTACCTGCGGGCCCGGGGCATTCCCAAGGCCGAGGCGGAGCGGCTGCTCACCTACGCCTTCGCCAGCGAGGTGGTGGGCGCGGTGCGCCTGGAGCCTCTCCGGGCCCGGGTGGAGCAGATGCTGGCGGCGCGGTTGCCGGGCGGAGCCTGGCGGGAGGTGGTGGCATGAGCGGGGCTCGACTCAACGTGGCGAAGGTGCGCGCGGACTTCCCCATCCTCCAGCAGGAGGTGCGGGGCCGGCCGCTGGTGTACCTGGACAGCGCCGCCTCCGCGCAGAAGCCGCGGGCGGTGATTGACGCCATCACGAACTTCTACACGCACGACAACGCCAACGTGCACCGCGGGGTGCACTTCCTCTCCGAGCGCTCCACCGTCGCCTTCGAGGCCGCGCGCGAGAAGGTGGCCCGCTTCCTCCACGCGAAGGACTCCAAGGAGATCGTCTTCGTGCGCGGCACCACCGAGGCCATCAACCTGGTGGCGCAGACCTTCGGTCGCAAGAACATCGGCCCGGGCGACGAGGTGCTCATCACCGGCCTGGAGCACCACGCCAACATCGTCCCCTGGCAGATGCTCTGCGAGCAGCAGGGCGCGAAGCTCAAGAACATCCCGGTGAACGCGGACGGAGACCTGGCTCTGGACCGGTTGGACGAGCTGCTCACGCCGCGCACCCGCATCCTCGCGCTGACGCACGTCTCCAACGCGCTGGGCACGGTGGTGCCGGTGAAGGAGCTCATCCGCCGGGCGCACGCCAAGGGCATCCCGGTGCTGGTGGACGGGGCGCAGGCGGTGACGCACTTCCCCGTGGACGTGGTGGACCTGGACTGCGACTTCTACGCCTTCTCCGGGCACAAGCTCTTCGGGCCCATGGGCATCGGCGTCCTCTACGGCAAGAAGGAGCGCCTGGAGGCCATGCCTCCGTACCAGGGCGGCGGGGACATGATCCTCTCCGTGACGATGGAGAAGACCCTCTACAACCGAGTGCCCTACCGCTTCGAGGCGGGCACGCCGGACGTGGCGGGCGCGGTGGGGCTCGGCGCGGCCATCGACTACCTGGAGCGGGTGGGCATGGAGGCCATCGCGGCGCATGACCGCGAGCTGCTGGCCTACGCGGAGGAGGTGCTGGGGCGCGTGCCGGGCATCCGCATTCTCGGCCACGGCCGCGAGCGCTCCGGCGTGGTGTCCTTCGTGATGGAGGACATCCACCCGCACGACATCGGCACCATCCTGGACCGCGAGGGCGTGGCCGTGCGCACGGGCCACCACTGCGCCCAGCCGCTGATGCAGTGCTTCGGCGTGGCCGCCACGGTGCGCGCCTCGCTGGCGCTCTACAACACGCGCGAGGACGTGGACGCGCTGGTGCAGGGGCTCCACAAGGTGCGGGAGGTGTTCGGATGAGCTCGGACCTGCAGGACCTCTATCAAGAGGTGGTGCTGGACCACGGCAAGCGCCCGCGCAACTTCCGCGAGGTGGAGGGCGCCAACGCCCGCGCCCTGGGCCACAACCCGCTGTGCGGTGACCAGCTCACCGTCACGCTGAAGGTGGAGGACGGGGTCATCCGCGACGTCGGCTTCCAGGGACAGGGGTGCGCCATCTCGCGCGCGTCCGCGTCGCTGATGACGGGCGCGGTGAAGGACCGCACGCGCGAGGAGGCAGAGCAGCTCTTCGAGCAGGTGCACAAGCTGGTGACGGAGGGGCCGGCCGAGGTGGACACCGAGGCGCTCGGCAAGCTGGCCGTCCTGTCTGGAGTGAGTGAGTTCCCGGCGCGGGTGAAGTGCGCGAGCCTCGCGTGGCACACGCTGCGCGCGGCGCTCCGCGGTGAGGCGGAGTCGGTCTCCACGGAGTAGGGAGGGCGCATGAGAGGGCTGGTCGTCATCGAGCACGAGTGCGAGGCCACGCTGATCCCCAGCGGGGATCGGGTGATGATCCCCGCGGGCACGGACCTGCGCGTGATGCAGACGCTGGGCGGCAACGTCACCGTGCAGTCTGAGTCCACCGGGCAGCTGCTGCGCATCGACGCCAAGGACGCGTCCGTGCTGGGGCCGGAGTATGCCGAGGCGCCCAAACCCCCCGAGCCCGAGCCGGCGGCGGACGGCGCCTTCGACGAGGAGCGCGTCTGGGAGCAGCTCCGGACGGTGTACGACCCGGAGATTCCGGTGAACATCGTGGAGCTGGGGCTGGTGTACCAGTGCAAGGCCACGCCGCTGCCCGAGGGCGGTCAGCGCGTGGACATCGAGATGACGGTGACGGCGCCCGGCTGCGGCATGGGCCCGGTGCTCGTGGAGGACGTGCGGCGCAAGGTGTCGAGCGTCCCCGGCGTGAAGGAGGCCCACGTGGAGCTGGTGTGGGAGCCGCCCTGGGACCAGAGCCGCATGTCGGAAGTGGCGCGGCTCGAGCTCGGATGGATGTAGCGCCCTCGGGCGCTCACACGGGGGCTGGAGAAGGCGTCGCCAGATCGGCGGGGGCCTGAGGAAGGAGGACGCGGAAGGTAGCGCCCTTGCCGGGGGCGGAGTCGACGGTGATGTCGCCACCCAGGCCCAGGACGATGCCGTAGCAGACG
This sequence comes from Hyalangium gracile, assembly GCF_020103725.1. Classification (NCBI taxonomy): domain Bacteria; kingdom Pseudomonadati; phylum Myxococcota; class Myxococcia; order Myxococcales; family Archangiaceae; genus Hyalangium; species Hyalangium gracile. The sequence goes on from NZ_JAHXBG010000004.1 coordinate 189,565, forward strand.
CTCAGGCCGAGGCCTGTGCTGGAGCCCATGCGCTTGGTGGTGAAGAAGGGCTCGAAGACGCGGCCCAGGTGCTCCGGGGCAATGCCCTTGCCGTTGTCCTGGACTTCGATGACGACGCGGCCGTCCTCCTGAAGGCCGGTGGCCACGCGAAGGGAGGGAGCAGAGGAGGCCTCCTTGAGGGCCTGGGCGGCGTTGGCCAGCAGGCCGAAGAACACCTGCTGCAGGCCGTTCTCGCTGGCGAACACGGGAGGGACGTTCTTGAAGTCGCGCACCAGCTGGACGTCGGAGGCCAGCAGCGAGCGCACCTCGCCCAGGGCGTGCTCGAGCACCTCGTGGACGTTGACGCGGGTGCGAGGGGCCTCGTCCAGGCGGGAGAACAGCTTGATGTTCTGGATGATGCGGCGGATGCGCTCGGCGCCCTCGTAGGACTCGGCGCACACCTCGCGCAGCTCCTGCATGTCGTTGGGCGTGAGGCTGGAGGCCTCCAGCTGGGTGCGCAGGTAGCCGAGGTTGGCCAGGATGAAGCTCAGAGGGTTGTTGATCTCATGAGCCAGGCCGGCCGACAGGCGCCCCAGGGCCTCCAGGCGCTGGGACTGGACGAGGCGAGCGTTGGCGAGGGTGAGCTGGTGGGTGCGCTCCTCGACGGCGCGTGTGAGGTCCTCGAGGTGGAGGCGGTTGGTGCGAAGCAGCTCCCACTTCTCGGTGAGGGCGAAGGCGAGCTGGCGCACCTCGATGCCGTCGAAGGGCTTGCGAAGGATGAGCAGGCGCTGGGACAGGCCGAGCCTGAGCATCATCTCTTCCCAGGAGTAGTCGGCGTAGGCCGAGCAGATGACGACCTGGATGTCGGGGTCATCCTTCCAGATGCGGGAGGTGGTCTCCACGCCATCGATGCCCGGAGGCATGCGGATGTCGATGAAGGCCAGGGCGTAGGGCTTGCCCTGCTGGCGGGCCGCGCGCGCCATCAGCAGCGCCTCTTCCCCCTGGAACGCCGAGTCCACCTCGAAGCCCGGCAGCTGGGTGGCGGCCTCCGCGTGGCCGAAGAGATCCGCCTCCATCGCGTCCAGCGAGTCGTTGGCCACGGGAGGCGAGAGGATCTTCCGGAAGTCCTGGTGGATGGTGCGGTTGTCGTCCACCACCAGGATGCGGCGGTTGGGTGAACCGGGAGTGCTCACGACCTGACCTCCTCGTCCGACAGTGGCCACCCCATGCGCAGGCGTTGGGCCTCGGGGACGGACCGGACTCGAATGCTCAAGCGCTTCTCCTGTCTCTGACTTTCCACCAGCGCGTGCCGCGCGTTGCTCGACGAGTTGATTCGGATCTGGAGCAACTCGTGCCGGTTGATGACGGTGGGCGGGACAGTACCGTAGTTGCGTTGCCTGGGGCGCCAGTGCTGGCCGCCGCGAGGGCTCTCGACGTGCGTGTTCATCACTCGCCCCCCGGCAGTGCGCTGCGTCGTCTCGATGGCTTTGTGTTCGCCATGTCCCCTGGGCGTGCTTGCAGGGCTCCATCCCCACAACCCACCTGCACACCACGATTTTGTTCTGAAGATGACAGTATCTTCAAAGACCCCGGTAACTTTCGAGGGCCTTGAGGATGGGGGGACAGGTGGGATTCAGCCGCTCACCGCCGGATTGTCCCAAAAGACATGGGATGAAGACCTACCCAGGGGTCGTATGTGGGTGTTCCACGGCAGCCTGAGGAAGGAGGACGCGGAAGGTAGCGCCCTTGCCGGGGGCGGAGTCGACGGTGATGTCGCCGCCCAGGCCCAGGACGATGCCGTAGCAGACGCTCAGGCCGAGGCCTGTGCTGGAGCCCATGCGCTTGGTGGTGAAGAAGGGCTCGAAGACGCGGCCCAGGTGCTCCGGGGCAATGCCCTTGCCGTTGTCCTGGACTTCGATGACGACGCGGCCGTCCTCCTGAAGGCCGGTGGCCACGCGAAGGGAGGGAGCAGAGGAGGCCTCCTTGAGGGCCTGGGCGGCGTTGGCCAGCAGGCCGAAGAACACCTGCTGCAGGCCGTTCTCGCTGGCGAACACGGGAGGGACGTTCTTGAAGTCGCGCACCAGCTGGACGTCGGAGGCCAGCAGCGAGCGCACCTCGCCCAGGGCGTGCTCGAGCACCTCGTGGACGTTGACGCGGGTGCGAGGGGCCTCGTCCAGGCGGGAGAACAGCTTGATGTTCTGGATGATGCGGCGGATGCGCTCGGCGCCCTCGTAGGACTCGGCGCACACCTCGCGCAGCTCCTGCATGTCGTTGGGCGTGAGGCTGGAGGCCTCCAGCTGGGTGCGCAGGTAGCCGAGGTTGGCCAGGATGAAGCTCAGAGGGTTGTTGATCTCATGAGCCAGGCCGGCCGACAGGCGCCCCAGGGCCTCCAGGCGCTGGGACTGGACGAGGCGAGCGTTGGCGAGGGTGAGCTGGTGGGTGCGCTCCTCGACGGCGCGTGTGAGGTCCTCGAGGTGGAGGCGGTTGGTGCGAAGCAGCTCCCACTTCTCGGTGAGGGCGAAGGCGAGCTGGCGCACCTCGATGCCGTCGAAGGGCTTGCGAAGGATGAGCAGGCGCTGGGACAGGCCGAGCCTGAGCATCATCTCTTCCCAGGAGTAGTCGGCGTAGGCCGAGCAGATGACGACCTGGATGTCGGGGTCATCCTTCCAGATGCGGGAGGTGGTCTCCACGCCATCGATGCCCGGAGGCATGCGGATGTCGATGAAGGCCAGGGCGTAGGGCTTGCCCTGCTGGCGGGCCGCGCGCGCCATCAGCAGCGCCTCTTCCCCCTGGAACGCCGAGTCCACCTCGAAGTTGAGCGCCTGCTCCGGCTGCTCGGACTGCCCGAAGAGGCTGGCCTCCATCATGTCCAGCGTGGAGTCGCGCGAGCGATCCGGACAGAGGATCTTCCGGAAGTCCTGGTGGATGGTGCGGTTGTCGTCCACCACCAGGATGCGGCGGTTGGGTGAAGCGGATGTGCTCACAACCTGACCTCCTCTCCTGGGCCGGGTGACGGGGGGCCACGCAGCAAGACCCGGGGATTGTGGTCAGGAATCGCCGACGACTTCAAAGCGAAGAAAAGGTTTTCCAGGCACCTATTCTCCGTGCTGGCCGTTTTCACTTCTGGGAAGATTACACGGCCAGTGCCCCGCGCTCGCGAAGCTTGTAGCCGAGCGCGGCGACCGCCAGCCCCCCCGCGAGCCAGCGCAACCAGGACCGAGCCTCCTTGGGGCGCTCCCGGAGCTGGGATGCCGGGAGGTGCTCGGCGAAGAGCGAGACCATGGCCTTCTCGAAGGCCACCAGGTCGTGCGGCCCCCGGCTGGAGACCCAGGTGCCGTCGCGGACCACCGGGGTGTCCTCCCAGATGGCGCCCGCGTTGCGCAGGTCGTCCTGGATGCCGGGCCAGGAGGTGATGCGCCGCCCGCGCACCAGGTCCGCCGAGGCCAGCAGCCACGGGCCGTGGCAGATGACGGCGACGGGCCGCCCGAGCCGCTCGAAGTCGAGGACGAACTCCCGCGCCAGCTCGCTCTGGCGCAGCAGGTCCGGGTTGACGAAGCCGCCGGGGAGCAGCAGCGCGTCGTAGTCGGCCGCCTTCACCTCTCGGAGCGTGGCGTCCACGCCCACCTTCTTGCCGGGCAGCAGCAGGTTCATCCCGCGGATGGAGCCCGCCCGCAGCGAGATGATCTCCACCCGCGCGCCCTCGCGCCGCAGCTTCTTCACCGGACGCGTCAGCTCCACCTGCTCGAAGCCATCCGCCGCCAGCACCGCCACCCGAAGCCCCTTCAGCTGCTTGCCCATCGGCCCTCCCAAAGGAACGCGCTCCGGGTCCACCGAAGCGCCTCCCTGACTCTGGGGATGGAGCCGGGGAGGGGGAATGGGGCATGGGGAGCCGGGCAGGCGAGGGCCCCGCGCCCTCCCAGCGCCCCAGGGGGACAGGTGGCCCTTCGTGGGAGCCCCCACTAACGGGTGAGGACCAGATCCCTCGTCTGGATGAGGTCCACGTCGCCGGCGAACTGGGCGAAGGCGTCGTAGTCCTTGGGGTAGACGCGGTTGCGCGGCAGCCGCATGCCCTCCAGGAACGTCACCACGTTGCCCTCCTGCTTCTCCGAGCGCACGAAGCGGCCGAAGCGGCCCTTCACCTCCAGGGCGGCCTGCGGGTCCTGCAGCGTCCAGCCCGCCGGCAGGGTGAGCGTCGTGCGGTTGTTGCTGGCCTCGGAGTCCTCGAGGAACAGCGGCGTGTCGCGGGAGCTGAGCTGCACGTAGCGCCGGCCGAGCATGGCCGGGAAGGTGACGGGCCCCAGCACCATGCGCTTGTCCTCGATGCGGGCGAAGCGCGGGACGTTGAACTCGTAGCGCAGGGTGAAGGCGGCCCCCACCTGCTCGGGGTGATCCAGCTTCACGGACGTCAGCTCCGCGCCGCCGAAGTACCGGGTGACGGCGCCCTGGAGCGCCTGCTTGCGGCTCTCGGCGGAGAGGGCATCGAAGGCCTCGGCGAGCTGCGCGCCCGTGAAGCCCATGTACACCTCCTCGCCCTGGGCCACGAGCGTGCCGTCCGGCTTGAGCTCCAGCTTGAGGTCCACCTGCTTGTTGACGCGCTCCACCAGCGGCGGCGTCTTCAGCTTCACCAGGGGCCGGCCCGGCTCGGGCAGCAGGTACACGTCCCGCTCGCCCATGGCGTTCTCGGGCAGCTCGCCGAAGGGCCCGAAGCGCACCGTGGTGTCCACCCACACGGGCTCCTCGCCGGGCACCTCCACGTGCAGGCCCACGTAGGAGATGAGCGTCTCGGTGGGGAAGAGGTAGGGCGCCGGATCCGCGGAGAAGGGGCGCACCGCCGCCAGCCGCACGGGGATGCCCAGCGACTCCAGGGAGGCCTTGAGCAGCATCAGCCGGCTGCCCCGGTCCTGCGCCAGCGTGGAGATGGCCGACTGCGCCAGCCCCACGTCCCGCCCGGGGATGCGCTGCATGATGGCCGCGTGCAGGGCCTTCACCGCCTCCAGGCCCGACACGCCCTCCGTCACCTTGCGGGCGAAGGCCTGGACGTCCGCGTTCCACCGCGTCCGGTCGTGGAAGGAGTCCGCGTAGATGGCCGCCATGCGATCATTGCCCGTGGTGCCCGCGCCGACGATGACGAAGGGCAGGTACTCGTTGGAGGACCAGGGCGCGTCCGGCTCGGGGATGAAGGGCGGCACCTTGCGGGCCTCGTGGAAGAAGATCTCCACGTCCCCCTTCGTCTCGGGCGGGTTCACCTTCAGCCCGTGCGCGTCCACGCGCATGCCGGTGCCCTTGGGCGCCACCACGGTGTAGGTGGCCCAGTTGTTGGGCAGGTTGGCCACCTGGAAGAAGAAGGCGGACGCGGCGAAGCCCGGCTGCGCGGGGCCGCGGCCCGACTCGGAGAGCAGGTACTCCACCTCCACGTAGTCCCCCACGTTCACGCCCGGCAGGCTGATGTTGTCCTTGCCGGCGATGTTCTCCGGCTCCAGCACCGTGCCGTCCGCCTTGATGGTGCGCAGCGCCAGCACCTGGGCGTTGTTGGGCAGGTTCACCTCGGCGATATCCTCGATGCCGTTCTGCTCCAGCGCCTTCTGGATGGTGTGGATGCGGTTGACCAGCGTGCCGTCCGGGAACACCTGCACGGCGGCCGCGTCCAGCACGAACGTGGCGGCGGCGTTCTCCTCTCCGCGCGCCGACTCGTAGGCCGCGATGGCCGCCTTGCCGTCGACGGCGTAGTCCTGCAGCACCTCCTTGCCCGTCTTCGCGCGAATCACCGCGCGGCGCAGGGACAGGTCACTGCCCTCGAGCGACAGGGCCTTCTCGCGCAGCGCGAGCGCCTCGGCCGGGGCCCCGGCGTACTCGCGCACGTCCGCCAGCCGCTTGTAGAAGAAGGCGAAGCGGGGCCACTGGCGCACCAGCTCCTTGAGCGTGGCCGCGGCGTCGTCGTAGCGGCGCAGCGAGACGTAGAGGTTCGCCAGGGTGGCGCCGGTGCTCACGTTGCCCGGGTCCCTCGCGAGCATCTCCGCGTAGAGCTGGGCCGCGGTGGCCAGGTCTCCCCGCTGGCGCGCGTGCTCGGCCACCCGGGCCTGCGAGTTGGGGCAGCCGGCGAAGTCCGCGACGAGCTGCTCCATGAGCTCCGAGGCGTCCCGCCGGCGGGCCAGGCTGTAGCGCAGCGACAGCGCCTCGCACAGCTTGGGCTGGGCCTCGAGCGCCGCGGAGAGCGCCTCCTCGGCCTGCGCATCCACCTGGAGCGCGATGGCCGCCCGGGCGCGCAGCATCTGCAGGGGGTAGCTCTCCGGGCCGGCGATCTCCAGGGCCGTCTTCAGCACCTCCTGCGCGGAGATGGGCTGGCTGTCGCTCAGGGCCAGCTCGGCGCGCAGCAGCAGCGCGGACACGTCACGCGGATCCTTGGCGAGCACCGCCTCGAGATCCCTCGTGGCCCGGCCGCGCGACACCTTGGTGGGCACGGAGCGATCCTGCGCGGCCAGCTCCGCGCTCAGCATGAGCAGGGCCGGGGTTCCGCGCGCCGCGTCTCCCAGGCTCGCCAGCAGCAGTCGGGTGCCGTCGGGATCCCGCCCCACGCCGTCCCGCGCCGCCAGGTAGGTGGCCAGCAGCCCGCCCACCTCGGACTCGAGCGCGGCCGCGAGGTCCGCCGCGGTGGGGTAGAAGTTCGGAGCCTGGAGGGCGGCCGGCGCCTCGCCCGTCCAGGAGGGAGCGGGCCCCGTGGCGGCGGTGAAGCGCGCGTCCGACGGGCGGCCGTCCGCGCGCGGCAGGGTGAAGGAGATGGTGCCCGTGGCGCTCTCCTTGATGAGCTTCACCACGAAGCGGTGCTTGCCGGGGGCCAGCGTCACCGCGCGGCCGTTGACGGTGGACTCGGCGCGGCTGAAGGCGCGGCGCTCGAAGAGCAGGGCGCCGTCCAGCAGCACCTTGAAGGAGGAGGTGGCCACGGAGCGCGCCAGGTAGACGCCGCCCTCGGTCACCTCCGCGTCGAAGGCGAGGATGTACACATCGCTCTCGGCCGGCTCTCCCTCCAGCCGGTGCCTGCCGTCCGGAGCCTGCAGGGTGCGCGGCGTGAGCGGGCCGTAGGGGCCGGTGAACGGGCCCGCCAGCGAGCCGTCCTTCTCCGGCGGGGTGATGTCGTCGAAGGACAGCACGTGGAAGGGCGAGAACGGACCCACGAGCGTCGCCACGTGGGCGGCGCCCACGTCCTGGACTCCGGCCGCCGTGCCCTTGGCGTCGCCGCGCACCAGGTGGACGCCCATCTGGCAGCCGCGCAGCAGCTGGGCGGCCTCGCCCGTCGCGCCCGCGTCGAGCGCCTTCTGGGTGCCCTCGAGGATCAGCTTGTCCAGCTCGGGCGAGGTGCCCACCTGGTCGAGGATGTAGCGGGTGGCGGGCACGGCGAGCGGGTGGTTGGGCGCGCGCGCCACCAGCGCCAGCATCGCGGCGAGGGCCCGGTCCATGGCGCCCACGCGCCGCGCGAGCAGGCTCTGCCCCATGAGGGCGTACGGGTCACCCGGGTCCTTGGCGATCGCGGCGTCGAAGCGGGCCTGCGCGGCCTGGGCGTCTCCCTGCACCAGGTACGCATGGAAGCCCGCGAGCGCGAGCGTGCGGGCCTCGCCGCCGCCCTTCTGGGCCTGCTCGGCGGCGTTCTCGAGGAGATCGGTGGCGGACGGGGGACGGCGCGGGCAGCCGGTCAGGCCGGCGACGAGGGCGAGCAGCGCAAGGAGGCCGCGAGAGGTACGCATAGGGCCCGAAGGGATAATGCAATCCCTCGGGCGCGGCTACATCTGCATGCAGGGTGTGTCCACCCCAGGCAACTACCGCCCCTTCTTCTTGGGAGGCGGGGCCTTGGCCGGCGGCTTCTTGGCGGGGGGTGGGGCCTTGGCCACGGGCTTGGGGGCGGCGGGGGGGCGGGGCGTCAGCTCCGCCACGGTGGAGGTGGTGGCGGTGGCCGGGGCCTGCTTCACGGAGTAGCTCAGGCCCTCCACGCGGCAGGTGCCCTCGATGCAGCCGACGGCGGAGCGGGGCACCTCGCCGAACTGCTTCTGCCAGTCGCGGCCGATGATGAGCGGCTCGCCGACGGCGCGCCGGTCCTTGCCCGTGCCCACGAAGGCGCGCAGCACGCCTTCGGCGTCCACCTCCATCTCCAGGTGGGCGACGCCGGTGGGCGAGGCCTGGCCCAGCATGGTGCCGCGGCGCTCGCCGAGCGCCCACTCCAGCCGCAGCGGCGCGCCGGAGCCCTCCTGGATGAAGGCCACATAGCGCCCCGTGGAGCCCACGAGCATGAGGGCCACCTGAGGATCCGGCGGAGGCCCGTAGAGCACGGTGTGCAGCCGCGCGGTGGGCGTGAGCGGACTGCCGTCGGCGAGCACGTCCGCCTTGAGCAGGGCGATGTCGCCCTCCATGTCCACCACGTCCGCCACGGCCCGGCCCACGCGGGACTGGTTGCTCATCTCCAGGCCGGGGAACACCAGCGCCTTGCCCTCGGTGGTCACCGGCCGGCCGGTCGTCAGGAAGGAGACCGAATCCGGCCCCTCCCCCACCTCCAGGTACTTGCGCTCGGTGCCCTTGGCCAGCCGTCCGGGCAGGGTGCGCACCATGTCCGCCCCGAGCTCTCCGGTGAGGGCCGCTCCGGGCACCATCGGCGGGCGCTTCTCTCCGCTGCGCAGGTACGCCACCCCCAGCACGCCGAGGGCCGCCAGCACCACCAGCGTCATCACCACCTGGGCCACCGTGCGCACCACGCGGCGCGCGCCGACCTTGATGCGCTGCACGCGGGTGAGCGGCTGGGGCGGCTGGGAGGTGAGCACCGGAGCCAGGGGCTCCAGGTCCGCCATCAGCTCGGCGACGGTGGAGTAGCGGTCCGCGGGGTCCGGCTTGAGGCAGCGGGCGACGATGGCATCCAGCCGCGGATCGATGCCCGGCTTCGTCTTCGAGGGCGGATCAAACGTGCCCAGCGGCACCTCGCCCGTGAGCAGCTCGTAGAGGATGACGCCCAGCGAGAAGATGTCCGCGCGCTTGTCGGCGTTCTTGGCGTCCACCCGCTGCTCGGGCGCCATGTACGACAGCGTGCCCATGGAGACGTGGGTGCTGGTGAGGTTGAAGCGCGAGTTGGCGTCGTCCAGGAACGAGGCCAGCCCGAAGTCCGTCACCTTGGCGAGGCCTCCGGCCTGGTGATCGAAGAGGATGTTCTCCGGCTTCAGGTCGCGGTGGATGACGCCGCGGTTGTGCGCGTACTCCACGCCCCGGCAGATCTCCATCATCATCCGCAGGGCTTCCTTGGGCGTCAGCAGGGGTGAGCGCACCTGCTCGCGCAGCGAGGGCCCGTCGATGAACTCCATCACCAGGTAATAGGTGGTGTCCGTCTTCCCCTTGTCGACGATGGCGACGATGTTGGGGTGCGAGAGGGCCGCCAGCGCCGCGGCCTCCTTCTCGAAGCGCGCCACGAAGGCGCCATCCTTGGCGAGCTCCGGGTTGAGCAGCTTCACCGCGACGGTGCGGCCCAGCGAGAGCTGGACGGCCTTGTGGACCTCGCCCATGCCGCCCATGCCGACGAGGTTCTCGAGGCGATAGCCGCTGATGGGATCAGGAATGCGCGGCCGACTGATGGCGGTGGTATCCAGGGATGACATGGGTGCTTTGAGAGGGGGCCCAGGGTAGCAGACCTCGGGGCGAGACGAACCCCCCAGGGTGTGAATCACCCCGTCCCTTCCGTCATACCTGGAATGCGGCCCGGTGAAACCCGGCTCAGCGGCCGGCGCCCAGCGCCATCATCTCGGCCAGCTGGGTGCGCGTCTGCGACAGCGAGGAGCGCATCTGCCGGTGGCGCAGCGCCGTGCCGAGCCCGCCTGCCAGGGCCTTGAGCAGGGTGGTCTCCTCGGCCGTCCACACGCGGGCGCGGCGGCAGTCCTCGATGCCGACAAAGCCCCACTTCTCCTTGCCCACCTGCAGGGGCGCCAGCAGCACCGACTGCGTCTTGTGGTCGGTGAGCAGCAGCTTCATCCGCACCGGCGCGGCGCTCGTCAGGCAGGAGACCGTCTGGCCCTGCAGCAGCGCCTCGGACCACAGCGGCGCCAGCTCGCGCAGGGAGATCTGCCGCATCGTCGGCGAGTCCGTGAGCGCCGTCAGCCCCGGCGAGCTCCAGGCGTAGCGGGCGTCGGCCACCATGCGGCCTTTGATGGGGAAAGGCTGGTGCTCGAAGATGGACACCCGGTCCACTCCCATCGCCGTGCCGACCTGGGCCAGCGCCGACGTCACCGTGGTGGGGGTGAAGCCCGTCTCCATCAGCAGCTTGGACGCTTCAGAGATCTTCGCGAACGCTTCGATCATCGGCGGCTCCGGGGGAGAGCGATTGGCCGGCTTGTGCAGGAAAATGACGTATCCTGTAATGACAGATTAAGCATGATTTCGGCTTTTCTGTCAAATCTCGATCTCGCTGTATTTCGAGTGGGCCGGTGTGGGAGCGCCTGCGGAGAAAAAAGACAAGGGGACGCCCTCCGGGTTCGGGAGGAGGACGCCCCCTTGCGGCTCCGAGAGGAGCGCGGGAACTACTTGGTCTCGGCCGCGGTCTTGGGGGCCTCGGCCTTCTTGCCGTCCTTGGCGTCGACCGGCTTCGCCTCGGCCGGCTTCGCCTCGGCCTGCTTGGTCTCGGCGGCGGCCGGCTTGGCCTCGGCGGGCTTGGCGGCCTTGGCCGGCTCGCTGGCGAAGGCGGTGGTGGCGACGAGGGCGACGGCGACCATGAGCTTCTTCATGACGGGTATCTCCAGGTACGGGGGAGTGGAACAGCGCGACAAGCGCCGTGTCCGTTGGGAGGCAAAGCACTCCCCGTGCCACGCGGAACCCCGCGATTTCTGGACTTCCTGCTCCAGGGCCTGGGGAGCTTCTCCTCAAGTGAGGCGTGGGCCTGGTGAAACCCTCCTCACGGCGTGTCGCTACGACTTCGGATGACACCCACCCCGGCTTCGTCGAGGGCTGAGCCGAGCCGCGCCGGGCCCGCAAAGCAACGAGGGCGCCCCCTGGACAGGAGACGCCCTCGCGCCGATTCGCCTGGAGGCGAAGTGAGAACTACTTGGCGCCCTCGGCAGGCTTCGCCTCGGCCTTCTTGGAGGACTTCTTGGTGCTGGTCTTCTTCTCGGTCTTGGTCTCCGTCTTGGTCTCGGCGGCCGGAGCGGCAGTCTCGGTCTTGGTCTCGGTCTTCGTCTCGGTGGTGGCCTTGCTGTCAGCGGCGGGGGCCGGCTGGGCGGCGGGGGCCGGCTGGGCGGCCGGGGCCGGCTGGGCGGCCGGGGCCTGGGCGAAGGCGGTGGTGGCGGCGAACACGGCGGCGACGATGAGCTTCTTCATGGTGGAATCTCCGTTTTCAGGCAGGGACGGCGCGAGGTGCGCCCGTGTGCACCTGGCGCTAGAGCACCCCGCGTGCCACGGCGGCTCGCTCGGAGCGCTCGGCTCCGCGCGCCCTCTGTCGGGGAGAAGATCCACATTTGGAATTCCAACGATGAGGATGTTCTCCCCAGGCCTACTCTGGCGGTCTTTGACGGCCCCCCCCTCGCTGCTGCAATGTGCGGGTCATGCGGTACCTCTTCATCGCTGCGGTGGCCGCGGTGTGCGGGCTGGGGTGCGCGACGGTGCCCCCTTCCGCGCCCCCGCTGATCCAGGCCCAGGTGCAGGAAGTGGAGACGTGGCAGCGCCGCTATGAGGAGGCGCGCGCGCGCTCCGAGGAGCTGGCCTGTCAGCTGGCGGCGGCGGAGGCGGCCCTCGAGGTGCGAGCGCTGGAGCGCGCCGAGTCCGAGCAGTCCGAGCAGCTCCTCAATGAGGAGCTGGTGCGCCTGCAGTCGGATCGCCACCTGCTGGAGGAGCACAACGCGCAGCTCCAGGTCCGGCAGCGCGAGCTGGCGCAGATGCACGAGCAGATGTCGGACGTGTGGTTCGAGTCGGCGCTGTCCCGGGCGCGGCGGCACAGCGCGCCGCCAGAGCAGCCGCCGGCCCCCAGCCAGGGCGGCGGGCAGGGGGCCTCGCCCTGAGCGCTTCGTGAACGCGCGCGCTCCCATCCGCGGCTACCGGGCCGGGTTCCTCTTCGCGGTGGCGCTCCTGTCCGCCGTGGCGGGCTTCACGCTGTGGACGGAGGTGCGGGCCGGCCAGCAGGTGGACGCGCTGGTGCGCCAGGCGCTGGAGCGCGCGAGCCTCATCGGCCGCATCCGCGTGGATGCGCTCTCGCTGGAGAGCGCCATCGAGGCCCACATCCGCGCCAAGGACGACGAGGGGCGCCAGGCGGCCAACGCGGTGATGGAGGACATCCTCGAGAGCATCCGCCGCTCCACCGAGGCCTACACGCGCAACCTGCCGCCGGGAGAGAAGGTGGAGTGGGAGCGCTTCAACGCCGCGTGCCAGACGCTGGCGGACCAGGTCCGCGCCGCCGCGGTGCTCTCCAACCGCAGCGAGGCGGAGCTCGCCCGGCACCACCTGTCGGACAGGGTGCGGCCGCTGGTGATGGAGGTGGACACGCTGGCCACGCGGCTGTCGCGGGAGAACGCGGACGAGGCGCAGGAGCTCGTCGGGCGCCTGGCCTCCATGCGGGTGCGGACCACGTCGCTGGGCGCGGGGGTGACGCTGGTGGCGGTGCTCATCTCGCTGCTGGTGGGCTGGCACATCACCTCGGTGCTGCGGCGGCAGGAGGACACCATCCAGCGGCAGCTCGAGGAGGTGAGCCGGGCCAACCAGGAGCTGGACGCGTTCACCCGCCGGGTGGCGCATGACTTGATGGGGCCGCTGGCGCCGCTCAAGGGCTACCTCACGCTCATCCGGCGCACGGGAGGCGTGAAGGACGCCGGCGCGCTGGAGATGCTGTCCCAGTGCGAGTCGAGCGCCGTGCGGATGGGCGAGCTCATCGAGGCGCTGCTGCGCTTCTGCCGCTCCGGCACGCGGGGCGAGCGGACGGTGGCGGAGCTGGACACGGCGGTGAGCACGGTGCTGCTGGAGCTGTCGCAGACGGCCGCCGCGCAGGGGGTGACGCTGGAGCGCGAGCTGGAGCCGGGCGTGCGGGTGGACTGCCCCAACCAGCTGCTGCAGGTGGTGGCGCGCAACCTGGTGTCCAACGCGGTGAAGTACACGGCGGGGCGGCCCTCGCCGCGCGTCTCCGTGCGGGTCTCCGGGGTGGGCAGTGAGGCCGTGCTTCGGGTGGAGGACAATGGTATCGGCATGAGCGCGGCCACGCGGGGCTCGCTCTTCCAGCCGTTCTTCCGCGCGCCCGAGGCGCGGAGCCTGCCGGGCCACGGGCTGGGGCTGGCCACCGCGAAGCGGCTGGTGGAGGCGCACGGGGGCACGCTGAGCGTGGACTCGCAGGAAGGGGTAGGGACGACGATGACGGTTCGCTTTCCGAAGGTAGCCGTGGCGGAGGCCGTGAGCGCCGAGGCGGCTCCGTCCGCGCGCCGGGTGGCGCCATGACGGCCGCGCGCATCCTCGCCGTGGACGATGACCCTCACGCGAGGGATCTGCTCCAGCGGCTGCTGGGCACGCTGGGCGAGGTGCTGGTGGCCTCCGACCCGAAGGGTGCCTCCGAGCGGCTGGCCGAGGAGGGGCCGTTCGACCTGGTGTTCACGGACATGGCGATGCCCAGCCCGGGTGACGGGTTGCAGGTGCTCCAGGCGGTGAAGGCGAAGCTGCCGGACACGCCGGTCATCGTGGTGACGGCGTTCGGGAACATCGAGGGCGCGCTGGACAGCATCCAGCAGGGGGCCTTCGACTACCTGGCCAAGCCCTTCGACGTGGACGCCATCCTGCGGGTGGCGCGGCGGGCGCTGGAGCAGAAGCGGCTGGTGGAGGAGAACCGCTCGCTGCGCAAGCAGGTGGAGCGCAGCTCGCTGGTGGGCCGCAGCCCGGCGCTGCTGGAGGTCTACAAGCAGGTGGCGCGGGCGGCGACGACGCAGGTGCCGGTGCTGATTACGGGCGAGACGGGCACGGGCAAGGAGATGGTGGCGCGCGCGCTGCACAAGCGCTCGCCGCGCGCCAGCGGGCCGTTCATCCCGGTGGACTGTGGCGCCATCGCCGAGACGCTGATGGAGAGCGAGCTGTTCGGGCACGCGCGAGGCTCCTTCACGGGGGCGACGGGGGCGCGGCGTGGCCTGTTCGAGGAGGCCAGCGGCGGCACGCTGTTCCTGGACGAGATTGGCGACGTGGGGCCCAAGGTGCAGTCGCAGCTGCTGCGCGTGCTGCAGGAGGGGGAGATCCGCCGGGTGGGGGAGAGCGCGCCGCTGAAGGTGGACGTGCGGGTGGTGGCGGCGACGAACAAGGACTTGAAGGACCGGGTGGCGGAGGGGCTGTTCCGCGAGGACCTGATGTACCGGCTGGACGTGGTGCACCTGCACCTGCCGCCGCTGCGCGAGCGCCGGGAGGACATTCCGGCGCTGGTGGAGCACTTCGCGGCGCTGCACGCGCGGGGCGGGGTGCGGCCGGTGGTGACGCCGGAGGCGATGTCTCGGCTGACGGCGTACGACTGGCCGGGCAACGTGCGGCAGCTGGAGAACGTGGTGGCGCGGGCGCTGGCGCTCAACGTGACGGGCGTGCTGGGGCCGCAGGACTTCCCGGAGCCCATCGGGGACGCGTCCAAGAAGGCCACGGGGCTGGCGGAGGACATGCCCAGCCTGGCGGAGCTGTCCCGCCGCTACGCGGCCCACGTGCTGCAACACGTGGGCGGCAACAAGAGCGAGGCGGCGCGGCTGCTCGAGGTGGACCGCAAGACGCTCTACAAGCTGCTGGAGACGCCCGAGCCGGAGGAGCGCTGAGCCTGGCGCTACGCCCGAGGGAAGCGCAGCGTGAAGGTGGTGCCCTTCCCGGGCTCGGAGTCCACCGTGATGGCGCCGCCGCTGCGCCGCACGAAGGTGTCCACCATGGCCAGCCCCAGGCCGGTGCCCTTGTCCCCCTTGGTGGTGAAGAAGGGCTCGAAGAGGTGCTGCTTCACCTCGGGGGGCATGCCCTGGCCGGTGTCGGCCACCTGCAGCCACCCGCCGTGCTCGGAGGTGCCCGTGCGCACGGTGATGGTGCCACCCTCCGCGGGCATCGCCTCCTGGGCGTTGACGACCAGGTTCACCAGCGCCGTCACCACCTCCGCGCCTCGGACGAGGGCGCGCACCGGGCCTCCATGCATCACCTCCAGGTGCACGCGGCTGTGCTCGCCCAGCCGGGGACGGCAGAGCGCCGCCGCCTCGTCCACCAGCACGTTCAGGTCCACCTCCTCCGTGCGCACCTCTCGGGACTGGTGCCCGAAGAGTCGCAGCCGCTCCACCGTCTCCACGCCGTGCTTCACCACCTGCTTCATCTGGCCGGCGAGCTCCACCACCTTCTCGGGGTTCTTCGCCAGGCGCTTCACGATGTCGATCTGGAGCGACAGCGGGTTGAAGATGTTGCGCAGGTCATGCGCGATGCCGGCGGACATCTCTCCCAGGGCGCGCAGCCGCTCGGTGCGCACCAGCAGCTCCCGCGTGGACTGCAGCTCCGCCATGCTGCGCTCCAGCGTCCTGCGGTGGAAGGCCTGGTCCAGCGCCACCGCCCCCAGGTCCGAGATGCCTCGCGCCATCAGCGGCCGGTAGTCGCTGAAGCCTCCCGGCTCGCGGAAGCAGAGCACCAGGACGCCATACAGGTTGGTGCTGCTCACCAGCGGCAGGGTCTTCACCTCCGCGTACCGCGAGCCGCAGGAGGAGTGGATCTGCAGCTCCATCTCCCGCCCGATCGTCTCCGTCGAGAACTGTCCGGAGCACGCCTCGGGCGGCATGTCCCGAGTGGCCGCGACCCGGAGGCCGTCTCCCTCCGCCACCTCCAGCACCATGGCTGCCTGGGCCCCCAGGTGGTCGACCGCCGTGTCGGCCAGCAGCCGAAGGATCTTCTCGGGGTCCTGCGCTTCGGAGATCAGCTGGGCGAAGCGCACGCAGGCGGTGATGACCTGGGCAACCGAATTCTCCATATGAGGCCATCATGACCATTTGGCGAAACTGAACAAGGCGCTTGTCCTGCGTTCCATCCGCTGCCTACCTTGGGCAGGCCGGGAGGGAGATGATGCTTTCCACACGGGAGTACATGAACAGGCTGGGCTTCACCGAGCAGGAGCTCGCCAGCCGCCGGGCCTATTTCCAGCTCGCCGACGAGGACCTCTCCCGCCTGGCGGCCCTGCGGCCCTTCGCCGAGCGCCACAATGACGCCGTGGTGGACGCCTTCTACCAGGAGCTGATCCTCAAGCACGCGGACAGCCGGCTCTTCTTCACGGACCAGGCCTCGCTCCAGCGGGCGGTCGCCGCGCAGAAGCGCTACTTCCTGGAGCTGTTCTCCGGCGCCTGCGACCTGGACTACCTGGAGAACCGCCTGAAGGTGGGCGCCACCCACCAGCGCATCGGCGTGGCGCCCAAGTGGTACCTGGGGGCCTACGCGCACTACCTGCGGCTCATCTCCACGCGGCTGCTGGCGGAAAAGGGCCACTCCGCGGAGACGCAGGGCCAGCTCCAGAGCATCCAGAAGATCATCTTCTTCGACATGGCGATCGCCATCGAGACGTACATCGCGGCGGGCATGGACGCGCTGGCGCGGCACCAGGCGGCCATCCGCGAGCTGTCCACGCCCGTCATCCAGGTGGCGGAGAAGGTGCTGCTGCTGCCGCTGATCGGCACCATCGACACCGCGCGGGCCATGCAGGTGATGGAGAGCGTGCTGATGCGCGTGGTGGACCGGCAGGCCCGCGTCCTCATCCTGGACATCGCGGGGGTGCCGGTGGTGGACACCCGGGTGGCCAACCACCTGCTTCAGACGACCGAGGCGGTGCGGCTGCTGGGGGCGGCCACCATCCTCACCGGCATCAGCCCCCAGGTGGCGCAGACGATGGTGCAGCTCGGCGTGGACCTGTCGGCGATGCACACGCGCGCCAACCTCGAGGAGGGGCTGGAGCTGGCGCTGGACCTGACGGGCCGGGTCATCCGGCCGAAGGAGAAGTGATGCAGTCAGGGCTCATTCCCATCCTCCGCATTGGCTCCACCCTGCTGGCCACCATCCAGACGGAGCTGCGGGACACGACCGCCCAGGCCTTCCAGCAGGACGTGCTCAAGGCCATCGAGAAGTCCCGGGCGCGGGGGCTCATCATCGACATCACCGGCCTGGACATGGTGGACACGTTCGTGGCGCGCATCCTCACGGACACCGGGCGCATGGCCCTGCTGATGGGGGCCCACACGGTGCTGTGCGGCATGCGGCCGGAGGTGGCCGCCACGCTGGTGCGGATGGGCTTCGTCATGCAGGGGGTGCACACGGCGCTGAACATCGACGACGGCATGGAGCTGCTGGCCAGGCTCCAGCGCGCCCAGGCGAAGGGGTGAGGACCGCATGCCCGTTCGTGTCCTCTCGACGCAGGAGATGAAGCTCGACAGCGAGGACGACGTGGTGCTCATCCGCCGCGCCGTGCGGGCGCTGGCGGATCGCCGCGGGTTCGACTCGTTTGCCTCCGCGGCCCTCACCACCGCCGTCACCGAGCTGGGCCGCAACGTCTGGGTGCATGCCCGGCGGGGCAAGGCCATCATCGAGGAGCTGGAGGACGCGCTGAAGCCGGGCCTGCGCGTGGAGTTCCGGGACGAGGGGCCAGGCATTCCCGACATCGACTGGGCCATGGCGGGCGGCAACAGCACCGCGTCGTCGCTGGGGCTGGGGCTGTCCGGGACGAAGCGCCTGGTGGATGAGTTCCACCTCCAGTCCGAGGTCGGACGAGGAACGACGGTCCGCATCACCAAATGGAAGCGCTTCTAAACCGCTGGCTGGAGGGGACCGACGCCGTCCTCACCCTGGACGAGGCCTCCATCTCGCAGGCCCGCGAGCGCGTGCGGGCGGTGGGGCGCGAGCAGGGGCTGGCCGGGCCCGAGGTGGAGCGGCTGGCCATCGTGGTGAGTGAGCTGGGGCACAACCAGCTCGCCCATGCCCACGGGGGAGCGATCGCGGTGCTGCCGGTGTCGCGTGGCGGCGTGGCGGGGGTGGAGGTGATCGCGGCGGACCGGGGCAAGGGCATCGCCGATCCGGTGGCGGCGCTGCGAGGCCCGGGCAGCGTGACGGGCTCGCTGGGCCAGGGGCTGGCGGGGGTGGTGCGGCAGGCGGACGAGGTGGACTTCGATGTGCGCTGGGGCGAGGGCACCTGCGTGCGCGCGCGCAAGTACGTCACGCCGCCCTCCTACCGCGCTGAGGTGGGGGTGATCGGCCGGGCGTACCCGGGCGAGCCCGTGAGCGGAGATCACGCCCTGTGGCAGTGGGGAGACAACGAGCTGGTGGTGGGCGTGGTGGACGGGCTGGGGCATGGGGTGGACGCGCACGAGGCGGCGGATCGGACCATCGAGCTGTTGCGCGCCCAGCCGCTGTTGTCCCCCGAGCTGCTGCTGCAGCGGTGCGACGCCGGACTGAAGGGGACGCGGGGCGCGGCCCTGGCCGTGGCCCGGCTGCAGCGAGGGAGCGGGGCGCTGGTGCATGCCTGCGTCGGGAACATCGCCACCCTGCTGTGCCGGCCCGGGCAGGTGGAGGCGCTGGCCTGCACTCCTGGGGTGCTCGGCATCGCGCAGCCGCGGCTGCGAATCCGCCGCTCCGAGGCCTCGCTCCGGCCCGGAGAGCTGCTGGTGATGCATTCCGATGGCCTGAACACGCGCACCACGGTGGAGGACGCGGTGCTCCTGCGGCGCCACCCGCTCGAGGTGGCCTACGAGCTGATGACCCGCTTCGGAAAGAACCACGACGACGCCCTGGTGCTGGTCGCGCGGTCGGGCTGAGGCGGGGATCAGGCAGGTCCGAGGAAGTCTCTTCAAGCCCACCCTCCTGCCGGACACTGGCCGAACTGGTCTGCTTGTCATACCAGTTCGGTACCGGTTCACTCACAGGGCGCCTCCCGGGCCAGGCCGTTCCCCTGGCACAGGCGCCTCCTTCCAGGGGGCAGGAAGTCCTTCGGCAGGACTCAGGGTGGGTACCTGCCCGTGCTCGGAGGCGGGGGTGGGCGTGCGAGGAGCTCCTTTCGGCGCTGGAGGACGTCCTTCACGGGATCCCACGTGCCACAGACCCAGGGCAGGACGTCGTCCACGATGGCCTTGCGGACCTCCCGGGCGGCCTCCTGCTCGGAGAGGCGGGGCGCTTCCTCGCTGGAGCCGAGGGCCATGGTGATGACGGACCGGCTGCCGAGCGCGCGGCAGGCGCTGAGCACGGTGGAGCCCAGGAAGCCTCCCTCCGCCGAGTGGAGCGGTTCAGCCCGGCTCTTCCACTCCGCGAGTTGCGCGTCGCTGGGGATGCAGAGGGTGGCGAAGGTGGTGGCCCACGAGGCCGAGAACGCGGAAGGTGCGCAGAGCTGGCTTGGGGTGAGGTCCGCCCGCTCGACGGCGATTCGAGCGCTCGTGTCGTTGGGATCGTTCAGCCAGTCCGCCACGAGCTGGAGGGCATCCCGGGGCGAGCCGTGCAGGGAGTACTCGGTCTCCCAGAGGTTCTCCACGCGCCGGGCCGCCGCCAGCGCGATGCGCACGCAGAGCTCGCGTCCGTACGGGAGGAAGCCCGCGGCCCAGCGAGAGAGCGCCTTGTCCGGAGGTTCGGTGGGCTCCAGGAGCGAGGGCTCCTCCAGGAGCCGGACGGCGCGCTCATCCCGGAGTTGCTCCGCGGTGGGCGCGGGCTTCTCGGCGAAGAGCTGTCCCCGGGCGATGCTGTCGACGGCGGTCATGAGGAAGCCCTCGGCGCGAGAGCCGGGCGGGAGGCGGCGCAGGGCGGGAAGGAGGGGCTCGGCCCTGACGCCGAGCTGCTCCACGAGCTGGAGGGCGCGGAGGGTGGCCAGCAGGCGCCGATCGTCCCGATCGGACTTCTCCACGAGGAGGAGTTCCTCCTGGAGGAACCCGAGGGCGCGCGGCGCGTCGAAGGCGAACAGGGCGGTGATGGCCTCGAGCCGGTTGGCGTCATCCAGGATGACCTGCTCCTCGATCGCCGTGCGCACCTCCGGGTCGGGCGCCGGGAGTCGGGCCAGGAGGTGGAGCACATGGCGGCGCACCCGCTTGTTCGGGTCGGTCAGCCGCTCGAGCGCCGCGCGGCGGAGCTCGGGAGGAAGAGGGGCGGCGAGCCTGGACAGGGCCTGCGCGGCGTCGGCGCGGACCTCCGGCTCGTTCCTGCTCTTCAGGCAGGAGAGCAGCTGGCGGACGGCGAGGGTGCTCGGGTGAACGGGGAACGTCGTCAGGGCGCGAAGCGTGAGGCGGCGCAGGGTGGTGCTGGGGACGGAGAGGGTCTCCAGGAGGGCGGGGATGGCGCAGGTGGGAAGCGGCTGGATCCGCGCCAGGGTCAGCACACAGTGGCCGCGGATCCAGATGTCGTGCTGGCTCCGGGTGGACAGGCGCTTCGTGCGCAGCGTCTCGACCAGGGCGGGGACGGCTGGGAGTCCGGCCTGGATCAACCGCTCCGCGGGCTCGGGAGCGGAGAAGTAATGGCCCAGAGGGTAGCTGCTGTACTCCGAGATCCACTCCCGGAAGGCCTTCCCCCCCACCTTCCAGCCCGTGCGCTGGAGGGCGCGGTCCAGCCGCCGCAGGGACTCGAGGTCGTCTGGTCGGGCCTTGCGCCTCAGGTGTTCGAGTTCATCGCTCATGGCCGGCCACCCTGACTCTAATCTCCCAGGGAACTGACCTGGGAGGCAGCGGGCCTGTGCACTTCCACCATAGGATGCGGGCATGGGCATGAGGCTGGATGGCAGGACCGGGTTTCTGGCGGGGGCAGGCATCCTGGGAGGCGTGCTCTTCCTGGTGGCGGTGGAGCTGGAGGCCTTCCATCTCCGGCTGGGGACCAAGGCCATCCCCATCGTCTGCCTGCTGCTGTGGATGTGGCCGCCGCGCGAGCGCTACGCGCGGCTGATCTGCGTGGGGCTCGTGCTCTCGCTGGTGGGAGACCTGCTGCTGGAGGTGGACTCGAGCCTGTTCCTGCCCGGCCTGGGAGCCTTCCTGTGCGCCCACGTCGCGTACGTGGCCGCCTACCTCATGGTGACCCGGGTCCCGAGCCTGACGCGGGGAGTGCCCTTCGCGCTCCTGGGCGTGGGCGCCACGGTGTTCCTCTGGCCCGGGCTGGGAGGGCTGGCGCTGCCGGTGACGGCCTATGTGGTCGTCATCTGCACGATGGCGTGGCGCTCCGCCGCCATGGTGGGAGCGGAGGGCCTCGCGCGGCGCGAGCAGTGGCTGGCGCTGGCGGGGGCGCTGATGTTCGCCGCGAGTGACGGGCTGCTCGCCATCAAGCTCTTCGTTCAGCCCGTGGCAGGCGGCAGCTACGCCATCATGCTGCTGTACTGGGCTGGACAGCTCTGCATCGCCCTCTCGGCGCGAGAGCCGACGGAGACAGCGCGCGCGCTTGTACCCGGCTAAGGTCCCCTCCCGGATTTCCGGGCTCGAAGGGAGCAGACCCATGCCTCAGTACGACTTCGATCTGTTCACGATTGGCGCGGGCTCGGGTGGCGTGGCCTCCAGCCGCCGGGCCGGCTCCCATGGCGCACGCGTGGCCATCTGCGAGTCGGATCGGGTGGGCGGCACCTGTGTCCTGCGCGGCTGCGTGCCCAAGAAGCTGCTCGTCTACGGCGCGCACTTCCGCCACGACTTCGAGGACTCGGTCGGCTTCGGCTGGTCCGTCCCCGAGCCCAAGCACGACTGGAAGAAGCTCCAGGCGGCCAAGGACAAGGAGCTGGACCGGCTCAACGGGGTGTACAAGCGGCTGCTGCGGGACTCGGGCGTGCAGCTCATCGAGGGGCACGGGCGCATCGTCGACCCTCACACGGTGCAGGTGGGTGAGCAGCGCTACACGGCGGCGCACATCCTGGTGTCCACGGGCTCGCATCCCTTCCTGCCCGAGCTGCCCGGCATCGAGCATGCCATCACGTCGGACGGCGCGCTGAGCCTGAAGGAGCTGCCGCGCAGGCTCATCATCGTGGGCGGGGGCTACATCGGCGTGGAGTTCGCCGGCATCTTCAACGCGCTGGGCGTCAAGGTGATGATCCTCATCCGTGGCGACACGGTGCTGCGCGGCTTCGATGACGACGTGCGCGCGTTCCTCACCCAGGAGATGCGCAAGAAGGGCATCGACATCCGCTCCGAGGTGTTCGTGCGCGACATCGAGAAGCGCTCGGACGGGACGCTGAGCGTGCTCACGCGGATGGGAGACACGCTCGAGGCGGACGCGGTGCTGTTCGCCACGGGCCGCGTCCCCAACACCCGAGGGCTGGGGCTGGAGGAGGTGGGCGTGAAGCTGGATGCGCGCGGAGCGGTGGTGGTGGACGAGGGCTCCCGCTCGTCCGTGGAGAACATCTATGCGGTGGGGGATGTGACGGACCGGCTCAACCTCACGCCGGTGGCCATCGCCGAGGGCCGGGCGCTGGCGGAGACGCTCTTCAACGACAACCCCATGCGGATGGACCACTCCGGGGTGCCGTCCGCGGTGTTCAGCCAGCCGCCGGTGGGCACGGTGGGGCTCACGGAGCTCGAGGCGTGCCAGCTGCACGGGGCCGTCGACGTGTACGTGTCCAGCTTCCGGCCCATGAAGCACACGCTGAGCGGCCGGGAGGAGCGCTCGATGATGAAGCTCATCGTCGAGCGGAAGAGCGGCAAGGTGCTGGGCTTCCACATGGTGGGGGCGGACGCGCCGGAGATCATCCAGGGGCTGGCGGTGGCGCTGAAGTGCGGCGTCACCAAGCAGCAGCTCGACTCCACGGTGGGCATCCACCCCACGGCCGCCGAGGAGTTCGTCACCATGCGTGACAGGCGCCCCGACCCCCAGACGAGCGCGACCGATGAGCTGGGCCGCGAGGCCGTGAAGAAGTGAGCCACGGAGCCGGGAGGCTGGTAGGGTCCGCGCCCCATCCAACCTCCTTTTCCTGAGAGGGACTCCATGGTCTCGGCCATCTTCAACCCGGCGCGCTGGAAGGCCGTCGACGGCTTCAACTTCAAGGACCTCACCTTCCACCGGGCGGTGGACCAGGGCACGGTGCGCATCGCCTTCAACCGGCCCGAGGTGCGCAATGCCTTCCGGCCGCGCACGGTGGACGAGCTGGCCACGGCGCTCGACGCCACCCGCTTCATGACGGACGTGGGCTGCGTGCTCATCACCGGCAACGGCCCGTCGCCCAAGGACGGCGGGTGGGCGTTCTGCTCGGGCGGGGACCAGCGCATCCGCGGCAAGGACGGCTACAAGTACGAGGGCGACGAGGGCAAGGTGGACCCCGCCCGCCTGGGGCGCCTGCACATCCTGGAGGTGCAGCGGCAGATCCGCTTCATGCCCAAGGTGGTCATCGCCGTGGTGCCGGGCTGGGCGGTGGGTGGCGGACACAGCCTGCACGTGGTCTGTGACTTGACGCTGGCGAGCAAGGAGCACGCCCTGTTCAAGCAGACGGATCCGGACGTGGCCAGCTTCGACAGCGGCTACGGGTCGGCGCTGCTGGCGCGGCAGGTGGGCCAGAAGCGCGCCCGGGAGGTCTTCTTCATCGGCCGCAACTACACGGCGGAGGAGGCCTTCCAGATGGGCATGGTGAACGCCGTGGTGCCGCACGCGCAGCTGGAGGAGTTCGCGCTCGAGTGGGCGGCGGAGATCAACACCAAGAGCCCCACGGCCATCAAGATGCTCAAGTACGGCTTCAACCTCCCGGATGACGGGCTGGTGGGCCAGCAGCTCTTCGCCGGCGAGGCCACGCGCCTGGCCTACGGCACCGAGGAGGCGCAGGAGGGCCGCGACGCCTTCGTGCAGAAGCGCAAGCGCAACTTCTCGCGCTTCCCGTGGACGTACTGAGGCCGCCCGGCCGTCCTCACGCCGCCGTCTTGTGGAAGCGGCGGGAGGCCACCGTGAGCACCGCCGCGCCAAAGAGGGCCAGGAGGAGGACCTGGGGCCACAGGTCCGAGAGGCTCGCGCCCTTGAGCAGCACGCCGCGCAGCACCTCGACGTAGAAGCGCACGGGGTTGAGCCAGGTGAGCCACGCCAGCCAGTCCGGCATGGCGCGCAGGGGCGTGAGCACGCCAGAGAGCAGGATGGCGGGTAGCAGGAAGAGGAAGCCGCCCACGAAGGCCTGCTGCTGGGTGCGGCTCAACGTGGCGATGAGCAGGCCTACCCCCAGCGTGGACATGATGTAGAGCAGCGTGGCACCCGCCACCAGCCCGAGGTTGCCTCGCAGCGGCACCTCGAACACCCAGGTGCCCACGGTGAGCGCGAGCCCCACGTCCACCAGCCCGATGAGCACGAACGGCGTCACCTTTCCCACCATCAAGATGCCTGGCTTGAGCGGCGTCACCTGGAGCTGCTCCAGCGTGCCGCTCTCCCGCTCGCGGGCCAGGCCCATGGCCATCGTCACCGTGGTGACGATGAGCAGCAGCATGGCCATGATGCCGGGAATCACATACACGGCCGTGGACAGCGTCGGGTTGTAGAGGACCCGGGGCACCAGCTCCAGCGCCTGTCGGGGTGGCGTCTCCCCGCGTGCCTGCGCCTGCTCCTGGAGGCGCTGCACGGCCCGCGCCGCCGCGTGCCGGGCCACCGCATCCACGGCGGTGGACGAGCGCACCGGATCCGAGCCATCCACCAGGGCCTGCACTTGAGCGCCCTCGCCGCGCAGCAGCTCCCTCTGGAAGTCCGGGGGGAACACCAGCGCCACCGCGGCGTCGCCTTGTACCAGCAGCTCCTCGGCGGCGCGCTCGTCCGCCGGCTCCGCCTTCAGCTCCAGCGTGTCGCTGGCGAGCAGACCGCGCGCGTGAGCCAGGCTCTCCTGGCTGCGGTCCCGGTCCACCACGGCGGTGGGCACATGGCGCACGTCGAAGTTGACGGCGAAGCCCAGGACGAACAGCTGCACCAGCGGCGCGAAGGTGAGCAGGGCCAGCACGCGCTTGTCGCGCACCGTCTGCCTCACCTCCTTCACCACCACGGCGCGGTACTGCACGAGGAGCGGGTGCATGCGGACGGTCCTCCTCTCAGTCCAGCCGGCGCTGGAAGCGCGCCATGGCGGCCATCAGCACCAGCGCCGCGAAGAGGGTGAGCGCCACGAGCTGGGGCCACAGCTCGGGGAAGCCATTGCCGCGCAGCAGCACCCCGCGCAGCGTGCCCACGAAGTAGCGCGCGGGGATGATCGTGCTGAGCAGGCGCAGCGGCAGCGGCAGGTTCTCGATGGGGAAGATGAAGCCCGACAGCAGCATGGAGGGCAGCACGGACGTCATCGTCGCCATCTGCGTGGCCACCACCTGGTTGCGTGTCACCACGGAGATGAGCAGCCCCTGGCCCAGCATGCCGATGAGGAACAGCAGCGCCCCGAGCCCCAGCACCACCAGGCTGCCGCGCACTGGCACGTCGAACACCCAGGCGCCCACGGTGAGGACGAGCAGCACCTGCAGGATGCCGATGCCCAGGTAGGGCAGCAGCTTGCCCACGACGATCTCCATGCGCCCCACGGGCGTGGCGAACAGCTGCTCCATGGAGCCGCGCTCCCACTCGCGCGCCACGGTGAGCGCGGTGATGAGCACGGCGACGATGGCGAGCAGGTACGACGCCAGTCCGGGCACCAGGTACAGCGCCGAGCGTCCCGTCGGGTTGAAGAGCGTGCGGACGCGCACCTCCAGCGGCGGCGCCGGCAGGGACATTCCCGGAGGGGCGAACCGCTGGGAGGCGGCCTGCACCAGGGCCTGGGCCTTGGCGAGCGCCTGCGTGGCGGTGTTGCCGTCCGCGCCATCCACCAGCAGCTGCACCCGGGCTTCGCCGCGAGCGATGTCCCGCGAGAACCCACGAGGCACCACCAGCACCGCCACCGCCTGTCCGCGCCGCAGCTCTCGGAGCGCTTCCTCGGGAGCGGCGCCCTCATGGACGGGGGTGAACTCGCCGGCCGCGGTGAAGTGGCGAACCAGCTCTCGCGAGGCCGTGCTCCGGTCCTGGTCCACCACCGCCAGCTCCAGGTGGTCCACATCGAAGCTGATGCCGAAGCCGAAGAGCACCAGCATCAGCACCGGCATGGCCAGCGCCAGGTACAGCGTGCGGATGTCCCGGCGGATGTGCTGCACCTCCTTGCCCGCCATGGCGAGGGTGCGGCCCAGGGTGCGTCGGAGGGCGGAGGAGGCCATGGCGCGTCACTCCTTCCGGCCCGCGGCCGACGTGAGGGCCAGGAAGACGTCATCGAGCGTGGGCGCGGCCTCTTCCAGCTCCAGCGGCTCCACGCCTCGGGCACGCAGCAGGTCCGCGAGTGCCTCCGCGGACAGGCGCTCCGGGTCCACACGCACGCTGGCTCCGGCTCCGAAGCGGCTCACGTCCAGCACGCCCGGCGTGCTCTTCAAGTCATCGAGCGCCCGGGACAGTCCGGGGCCGCGCACCTCCAGCACCCGCCCCGGAGCATGCGTGCGCTTGAGGCCCTCGGGCGTGTCCAGCGCCACCAGCCGCCCGTCCACCATGATGCCGATGCGCGCGCAGTACTCGGCCTCATCCATATAGTGGGTGGTGACGA
This sequence comes from Hyalangium gracile, assembly GCF_020103725.1. Classification (NCBI taxonomy): domain Bacteria; kingdom Pseudomonadati; phylum Myxococcota; class Myxococcia; order Myxococcales; family Archangiaceae; genus Hyalangium; species Hyalangium gracile. The sequence continues at coordinate 215,993 of NZ_JAHXBG010000004.1, forward strand.
AGACGGTGGTGCCCTGGGCGGACAGCTCGCGGATGAGCTGCCAGAAGCCGCGCCGCTGCAGCGGATCCACTCCGGCGGTGGGCTCGTCCAGGAAGACGATGCGGGGGCGGTGCATCACGGCGCTCGCCAGCGCCACGCGCTGCTGGATGCCTCCGGGCAGCCTTCCCGTCACCTCGTCCTGCACGGAGCTCAGCTGCATGCGCTCCAGCATCTCGTCGATGCGCGCGTGCAGGGCAGCTCCGTGAGAGCCGTAGGCCGAGGCGAAGAACTCCAGGTTTGCCCGCACCGTCAGGTCCAGGTAGAGCGAGAAGCGCTGGGACATGTAGCCGATGCCGGCCTTGACGCGCTCCGGCTCTCGCCCCACGTCGAAGCCCGCCACCCGCGCGTGCCCTCCCGAGGGCTTCAGCAGCCCGCAGAGCATCCGGATGGTGGTGGACTTGCCGGCGCCATTGGCTCCCAGGTAGCCGAAGATCTCCCCCGCCCCCACGGAGAAGCTCACGTCGTCCACCGCCGTGAAGCCACCGAAGCGGCGCGTCAGGTGCTCGACCTCGATGGCGCTCATGCGGCCCTCCCTCGGATGAGCTCGAGGAACACCGCCTCGAAGTTGCCCGGCGCCACGCCCTGCGCCCGGGCCAGCTCGCGCGGCGCGCCCTCGGCGATCACCTCGCCCGCGTACAGGAGCCCCACCCGGTGGCAGCGCGCCGCCTCGTCCATGTAGGGAGTGGACACCACCAGCGTCATGCCCTCGTGCACCAGCCCGTACAGCAGCTCCCACAGCTCGCGGCGGCTCACCGGATCCACGCCGTTGGTGGGCTCGTCCAGCAGCAGCACGCGCGGCCGGTGAAGCAGCGCGCACGCCAGCGCCAGCTTCTTGTACATGCCTCCGGAGAGCGCGTCCGCGCGCCTGTCCGTGAAGCGCTCCAGCCGGGTGATGGAGAGCAGGCGCTCCCGCCGCGCCTCGAAGTCCGCGCGGGCCAGCCCGAACAGCCGCGCGAAGAAGCGCAGGTTCTCGTCCACGCTCAGATCGCCGTAGAGGCTGTTGCGCTGGGGCACCAGCCCGAGCTGCTCGCGCACCGGGCTGCGCGGGTGCGCCGGATCCTCTCCGAGCACCCGCACCTGGCCCTCGTCCGGGCGCATCAGCCCCGACAGCATGCGGATGGCCGTCGTCTTCCCCGCGCCGTCCGGGCCTACCAGGCCGTAGACCTCGCCGGAGCGCACCGCCAGGCACACGCCTCGCAGGGCCTGGGTGGCGCCGAAGGAGCGGCGCACGCCGGACAGCTCCAGGTCCACGGCGTGCGCGCTCATGGCCGTCGCTCCGCCACCGCGCCGGCGCGCGGCGAGAGGGTGATGTCCACGGGCATGCCCGGCAGCAGCAGCCCGTCGGGATCCTCGATGCGGACCTCCACCGGATAGACGAGCCGGTCGCGGTCGCTCCGGGTCTGCACGTTGCGAGGCGTGAACTCCGCCACGGTCGCCACGGTGACCACGCGGGCCTGGAAGCTGCGATCGGGATACGCGTCCGCGCGGACGATGGCGGGCTCCCCGGGACGCACGGCGGCCAGCTCCGCGTTCGGCAGATAGAAGGTGGCGCGCGAGTTCCGCGTATCCACCAGCCGCGCGAGCACCGCGCCGGGCATGGCCAGCTCCCCCACCTCCAGCACCAGCGTCTCCACCGTGCCCGCCAGGGGCGCGTGCAGCTCGCACTCGGCGACGGACAGGCGCGCGCGGCGCACCGTGGCCTCGGTGGCCTGGACGGCCTGGGTGGCGGCGGAGGCCTGCTCGCGGCTGGCGCGCTCCTGCTCGGCGGCGGCTCGCGCCTGACGGCTGGCGGCGGTGCTCGTGTGCTGGGAGGCGGCGAGCTGCTGGCTCAGGGCATCCGCCTGGGCGCGCGCCTGGTCTCTCGTGGCCACGGCGACGGCCTCTCCCATCTGCTCCATGCGCGCGGCCTGCCGGGAGGCGAGCCCCTGCTGCGCGGCGAGCGACTCGAGCTGCGCCTGGGTGCCGCTGGCCTGCGCCGTGGCGGCCTCACTGGCGCGCAGGGAGGCGAGGGCGGCGGCATCCGCGGCGTGAGCCTGGGCGCGCGCCATGGCCAGCCGGGCCTCGGCCTCGGCGAGCAGGGCCTCGGGCTCGGTGCAGTCCAGGGTGGCCAGGAGCGCGCCCTTCTCCACGCGGGCTCCCTCCTTCACGTGCAGGGCGAGCACCCGCGCGTTGAGCCGCGAGCGCACGTCCACGGCGGTGCCCTCCACCACGCCCGAGCCGCCCGGCGGGCCTTCCGCCGCTCGGCGATCGCGCACCAGCCGCAGTCCCAGCAAGGTGCCCAGCACGACCACCAGGGCGATGAACAGCACGACGACGCGGCGCATGCTCCCTCCTCGAGCCGCCGCGGACCGCGCGGCGTCCCAAGGCGAGAGACAGCAAGGCACATGCCGTAGGTGCGCTCCGAAGGCACCTGGGAAGACCCTGTCGGGAGCCCGCGCGTCCCCCTGCCGGGAATCCGGCACCCCCTGTTCGAGATCCCGGCGGTCGCCACCTCTCCATCGAGCGGAGAGCCCTGGCACCCCCCTTGCTCTCGGAGGCTGAGGCGCATGTGCGCTCCAGAAGGCCCGAGGCCCCATGATCAGCCTGCTCCTGTTCCTCTATGCACCGCTCCGCGCACCCCGAAAGGCGCGGCCGCACCCGAGCCGTCCCGCGAGGCAGCGCCCCGAGCTCCGGCTGGTCGAGCCGTCCGAGCCGACAGAGCCGAGCTCCCGCTCGGGTGCCAGGGCCTCCCGGAAGCGTCGCAAAGCGGGAAGCTCGGCGCCGCTCGCCATTGTCGGAGGCCGCGCTGGCATGCCATGAACCGTGGCTGGCGGAGAGCGGAGGCTGTCGTGTACACGCAGGTACTGCGCAACTTCGATGACATCCAGCTCAAGCACCTGGGGCGGACGTTCGGCCGAATGGTGCGCATACGCCTGCGAATTGGTGTCGGGCTGGCGGTGGTGGCGACGGTGGCGACCCTGCTGGACCCCGCGCCCTGGCGGCTGGTGTGGCTGGGCGTGACGGTGCTCGGTGCCGGCGCGTTCATCCTCTACGAGGAGCGTCGGTTCGCCCGCGAGGGGTTCACGGCCCGGAGCCTTCCGATCAACCTCTGGGTGGCCCTGCTCATGGAGCAGAGCCTGCTGCTGGGCACGGGAGGGATCAGCAGTCCGCTCCTCCCCACGCTCCTGGCCATCACCTTCGTTGGCAGCGTGGCCGCCCAGCCCCGGCAGCGATGGCGGTTGCTGGCGGCGGCGCTCGGCGCGCTCACGGCGATGTCCGTGGCCCAGCTCTCCGGGTGGCTCCCGGGACTGCCGCTGCGCTACCTCGGCTCGGCTCCGCCCGCCCTGGTCGCCACCTGCGCGACGGTGATGGGGCTGCTGTGCATCGCGGCCACCGTCGTGGGAGGCGTGCTGCGCCGGACCTTCGACAACATGCTCGCGGAGGCCCTGGCGCACCGGGATGAGCTGCTGTCCACCCACCGGGCCCACGCGCGGGAGCTGGAGGCGCTGTCCGGCGAGATCGCCCACGAGCTGAAGAACCCGCTGGCCACGGTGAAGGGGCTCACCCAGCTCATGGCGCGCGAGGCCGGCCGTCCCCAGTCGGTCGAGCGGCTCCAGGTCCTCTCGGGGGAGGTGGCGCGCATGCAGGGCATCCTCGAGGAGTTCCTCAACTTCTCCCGGCCCCTGGTGCCGCTCTCGGTGAGCGCGGTGGACCTGGGGGCGCTGTGCGACGAGGCGCTGGTGCTCCACGAGGGCCTGGCGGGCGAGCGCGGCGTGCGGCTGGAGCGGCGGGGCTCGGCGCAGGTGAGCGCGGCGTGTGATCCGCGCAAGGTGAGGCAGGTGCTCATGAACCTCCTGCACAACGCCATCGAGGCCAGTCCCCCGGGGGGCCAGGTGACGGTGACGGTGGAGCCCACGCCCGCAGGGGATGCGCGGGTGCGGGTGCGGGACGAGGGGCCGGGGCTCGCGCCGGAGGTGGAGGGGCGCGCCTTCGAGGCGGGAGTCACCACCAAGGCTCGGGGCTCGGGGCTGGGGCTGACGGTGGCGCGGGCGCTGGCGCGGCAGCACGGCGGCGAGGTGACGCTGACCAACGGGACACCGGGCGGGTGCGTGGCGGAGCTGCTGCTCCCGCGCGAGCTGCCCGCGGGCGCGCTGGGGCCCGTGCGCGAGGTGGCCCATGGCTAAAGGAACTCCGGAGAGTCCCCGCCCTCGGGTGCTGGTCGTGGATGACGACGCGGGAGTGCGCTACACGCTGCGAGAGACGCTGGCGACGCTGCCGGGAGTCGAGGTGGACGAGGCCGCGGACGGCACGGTGGCCCTGGAGCGGCTGGCGGCGCACTCGTGCGATCTGGTGATCACCGACCTGCGCATGCCGAGGATGGATGGCCTGGAGCTGGTGCGTCGGCTGCAGGGGCTGCCCCATCCGCCGCGGGTCATCGTCATCACCGCGCACGGCTCCGAGCGCTTCGCGGTGGAGGCGATGAAGGCGGGAGCGTACGACTACTTCCGCAAGCCCTTCGACGTGGACGAGCTCTTGGCGGTGGTGGGCCGGGCGCTGGAGACGGTCCGTCTGCGGCGGGACAACGAGCGGCTGGCGGGAGAGCTGAACCTGTCGCGCTCGATGGTGTTCGCGTCGGAGGCGATGAGCCGGCTGGCGCAGCTCGTCCAGCGGGCGGGGCCCAGGGACGTCACGGTGCTCATTACCGGAGAGAGCGGCACCGGCAAGGAGCGGGTGGCGGAGGCGCTGGTGAGGGCCTCGCCTCGAGCGGGCCGGCCATACCTGCGCTTCAACTGCGCCGCGCTCACGCACGAGCTGGCGGAGGCGGAGCTGTTCGGCCACGCGCGGGGCGCGTTCACCGGGGCGCACAAGGACCGGCTGGGGCTGTTCCGAGAGGCGGACGGCGGCACGCTGCTGCTGGACGAGGTGGGCGAGCTGGCCCCTCCGCTCCAGGCCAAGCTGCTGCGAGTGCTCCAGGAGGGCGAGGTGCGGCCGGTGGGGGAGGACCGGGCCATCAAGGTCGATGTGCGCATCATCGCCGCCACGCACCGGGACCTGCGCAAGCTGGCCGCGGAGGGCAGGTTCCGAGAGGACCTTTACTACCGGTTGAATGTGGTGCACCTGCGCGTGCCCTCGCTGCGAGAGCGTCCGGAGGACATCCCGGTGCTGGCGCGCATGTTCCTGGATCGCTTCAGTGACCGGTTTCACACGGGGCCGCTGAAGGTGCCCGCGGGCTTCCACGAGCGGCTGCTCGCCTGGCCCTGGCCGGGGAACGTGCGTGAGCTGGAGAACACCCTGGAGAGCCTGGTGGCGCTCTCCAACGAGGGAGAGCTGGAGCTGAGCCTGATCCCAGGCTCTGAATCTTCCACGCCGGCTGCGGGGACGGCGGTGGTGGTGGGCAGCCCGGAGGACCCTGGTCGCGAGCCAACGGCCTCGGCGAGCCTGGGGCTCAAGGAGCGGGTGGAGGCCTACGAGCGAGGTCTCATCCTGGACGCGATGCGTCTGGCCGGGGGGAACCGGAGCGAGGCGGCCCGGCGGCTGGGGATCGGCCGCGCGACGCTGCACGACAAGCTCCGCAAGTATGGGATGGACGTGGCAGCTTCCTCGGGGGAAGGGGGATCCACGGGGTAAGCTGCGGATCTACTGTCCAGGCGGCCTCGATGACTCCTTCACCTCCTCCGATTCCCGCCCCCCGTCCAGAGGACGTCGCCACCCCCGCGGCCATTGTCGCGGCGCTCTACGACGTCATCTCCGGGCCGAGGGGACAGGCTCGTGACTGGAACCGCTTCCGGTCCCTCTTCGCGCCGGGGGCGAGGCTGATCCCCTCCGGCAGGCGCCCGGACGGCCACACCGGCCACCGCGTGCTCACCCCCGAGGAGTACATCGCCCGGTCCGACAGGCTGCTCGCCGAGGAGGGCTTTCGGGAGCGGGAGCTCCACCGTCATGAGGAGCGCTTCGGCACGCTCGCGCACATCTTCAGCACCTACGAGGGCTTGCGCGACGGAGACACGAAGCCCTTCGTGCGAGGCATCAACAGCATCCAGGCGGTGCACGATGGCAAGCGGTGGTGGCTGCTGACGGTCGCATGGACGCCAGAGACGGCGGAGTACCCCCTGCCCTCGAAGTACCTCCGCCCGTGATCAGCCCACGACGGAGACGGTGACGCGGCGCCGGTGCGGCGCGGTGCGGTGCTCCCACACGTAGATGCCCTGCCACGTGCCGAGGTCCGCCGCGCCGTCCTGGACGGGGATGGACAGCGAGTTCTGGGTGAGCACCGTGCGCACGTGGGCCGGCATGTCGTCCGGGCCCTCGGCGTCGTGCTGGAAGAGCGAGTCCCCATCCTTCACCAGGCGGGAGAAGAAGGCCTCCAGGTCCCTGCGCACGTCCGGGTCGGCGTTCTCGCAGAGGATGAGGGACGCGCTGGTGTGGTGCAGGAACACGGTGCACAGGCCCTGGCGGGCGCCGCTCTCCTTCACGGCGCGCTGCACCTCGGGGGTGATGTCGTGGAACCCCCGTCCCCGGGTGGACACCGTCAGCTCCCGTGAGTGGTACACGGCGTGCGCCTCCTCAGCGGGCTTCCAGCCGCGCCACCAGGAAGTCCGCCATCCGCTTCAGTTCCTCGGGCGCGATGGTGTGCGGCCCATCGAAAGGTACGAACTCCACCCCCAGGCCGGCCTCCGTCAGCAGCTCGTGCAGGCGCTCGGCGGCCTGGAAGGGGAGGATGTCGTCATACCGCCCGTGGCCCTGGAAGACGGGCATGCCCTTGCGAGCCGCCGCCCGGGCCTTCCACTCCTCGCGGGCGATGAGCGTGCCGGAGAGGATGCACAGGCCGGAGGGAGGCTCCTCCAGGCGCAGCGCCACGTCGGTCGTCACCATGCCGCCCTGGCTGAAGCCGCCCAGCACGATGCGGCCGTAGGGCAGCCTCGTCGCGGCCGACAGCGCGGAGATGGCGCTCATCACCGCCCGGCGCGCGGCGGGGAGCCCCTCGGGCACCGCGCGCGCGTACTCGTCCCAGTCGCGCTGGCGGCCCGTGAGCAGCTCCATGGGCAGGTGAAACCAGGCCCGGCTGGAGGGCATCCCCAGCTCCATCAGCGACAGGGGGGCCGCGGGGAAGACGAAGCGAGCCCGCTTCGCCAGCTCCGGGCGGAGCATCATCAGCTCGGCGGCCAGGGGCACCAGGTCGGTGGCCGGAGCCCCGTAGCCGTGGCACAGGAGGACGGCGAGCTCCGGCTCGGTGCCGGGAGGCAGGGCATCGACGACCTGGCAGTCCAGCTCGCCGAGCCGGGTGGAGACGCGTCTCATGGCGCGCCTACGGCTGCTTGTCGGAGATGGTGACCTTCTTGATTACCACCGGGGTGACGGGGGCGTTTCCGCCGCTGGTCGGCACCTTGGAGATCTTCTCCACCACGTCATAGCCCTTCACCGTCTCACCGAAGATGGTGTGGTGGTTGTTGAGCCAGGGCGTGGGCGCCACGGTGATGAAGAACTGGCTGCCGTTGGTGGCGGGGCCGCGGTTGGCCATGGCGAGGATGCCGGGCTTCTCGAAGGTGCGGCCGCTCTTGAACTCGTCCTCGAAGGTGTAGCCCGGGCCGCCGATGCCCTTACCGAGCGGGTCGCCGCCCTGGATCATGAACTTGGGGATGACGCGGTGGAAGATCGTCCCGTCGTAGAGTGGGCGCGTCGTCATCTGCAGGGTGGTGGGGTCCTTCCACTCCTTCTGGCCGGTGGCCAGGCCCACGAAGTTGGCCACGGTCTTCGGCGCATCCTTGGAGAAGAGCTTCACGACGATGGTGCCCTCGCTCGTGTCGAGGGTGGCGTAGAGGTCCTTGCCCTCCATCGCATCCTTCTGGAAGCCCGTCAGCTCGGCCTGGGCGGGCGGCGGGGGGGTGGTCGGGGGAGCGGGGGGCTCGGGGGGCCTGGCCTGCGGGGGCTCCGGAGGCTTCACCGAGGTAGCGGCGGACTCGGGAGGCTTGGCCTGGGTGGTCTCCTTCTCCTTGTCCTTGGAGCAGGCGGTGAGGGCGAGCAGCAACAGTCCAGTGGTCAGGATTCGGGTGCGCATGGCGGGCGCATCCTAACGCCAAACCGGCGCGTTCGCTCGACTTTCTGTAGCATTTCCGGTGGTTTACGGTGGGCAAAGCCCGTCAGATGATCCACCCCCAGGGCTCATCGAAGTCCGGGGAGTTCCACTCCTGAAGGATGTTCTCGCCCTGGTCGAGCACGGCCTGGACGAGGGCGTCCACGTCCGCGCGGGTTGCGCGGTGGTTCACATTGCAGGCGCGGATGGCGAAGGCGCCGTTCACGATGGTCGAGGAGGGCACGGCCAGGCCTCGCTCCTGGACGCGGAGGAGGAGCTCCGTGTTGAGCCGATCGAGCTGCTCGGCCGGGAGGCCCTCTGGCCGGAACCGGAAGCACGCCACGTTGAGCGGCGCGGGAGCGAGGAGCTCGAGGCGGGGGTGCTCCTCGATCTTCCGGACGAGGTAGCGCGTCTGCTCGACGTTCTGCTCGATGATGCGCGCGAAGAGCTCCACGCCGTAGGCCTTGAGACACATCCAGGCCTTGAGCGCCTTGAAGGCGCGAGTGAGGTCCACGCCCCGGTCCGAGAAGGGGAAGCCGCCCGCGCTGACGCCTCGGGGCTGCCGGGCGATGTAGCTGGGCGCGAAGGCGAACGTCCCGGTGTGGGCCTCCGGGTGACGGACGAGCAGGCACGCGATCTCGAAGGGGAGGTACATCCACTTGTGGAGATCGAAGGCCAGCGAGTCCGCGCGCTCGAGGCCCGAGAGGAGGGGCGCGAGCTTCGGGGACAGCCGGGCGAGGGCGCCGAAGGCCCCATCCACATGGAACCAGAGGTCCTGCTCCTGGCAGAAGTCCGCGAGCGCCCGCAGGTCATCGATGGCGCCGGTGTTCACGGTGCCGGCCGAGCCGACGACACAGATGGGCCGGTGCCCGGCGGCCCGGTCTGCGGCGACAGCGTCCCGGAGCGCGGCGACGTTCATCCGGAACTGCGTGTCGACGGGGATGCGCCGCAGCCAGTCGGTGCCGATGCCGAGCAACTCGACGCCCTTCTGCACCCAGCCGTGCGTCTCGGTGGAGCAGTACACGGTGAGCCGAGGTCCGCCGCCCTGGAGGCCCTGCTTGCGCATGTCCATGCCGGACTTCGCGTGCCGGGCCACGGCCAGGCCGAGGATGCTGGCCATGGTGCCGCCGGACTCGAGGACACCGCTCGCGTTCTCCGGGAAGCCCATCAGCGCCGCGAGCCAGGAGACGACCTTCTGCTCGACCAGGGCGGGGGCCTGGTTGAAGCCAGCCAGGTGAGGATTCATCCCGGAGGCGAGCATGTCGGCCAGCATCGCGAGCGGGATGCCGTTGCCCTGCACCCAGCCGAAGAAGCGCGGGTGGAGATTGCCATTGGGGTAGGGGAGGACGTTGCGGCGGAAGTCCTCGTAGGCCCGAGCCTCGCCTTGTGGGAGCCGCGGAAGGGGCTCGTTCAAGAGGTCTGTCTTGATGGAGTCGGGAACCTGTCTCCAGGCGGGCTGCTCGCGAAGGGTTGAGAGGTGGTCAACCATGTCATCGAGCATCCGATGCCCCAAGGCCCTGAAGTCCTCCCAGCTGCGGGGATCCAGGTTGAACTCTTGAGCGCTCGGACTCGCCACCTCATCCTTGTCACGCGCCATGCTGTCTCCGTGGGACTGCCGGCGCGGGACTCTCGTGCACCCCAGGGTCAATGGCCACCCGGATCTTGCGCTGCGTGGCCTGTATCCGAGGAGTGTTTAGCTGGCGCCGCCTGGGCACGCTCGGCATAAGTGTGAGATCCGGATGGATCTTTTGAGGTGGTAGAAGGATGCCGGGCAGTGGGGCTGTGAGGAGGGTACGCTATGGAGGGTCTGGGCGAGCGATCGCTTGTGGAACTGATGGCGGTGCTGAGCAGCTCGCTGGACCTGAACGAAGTGCAGACGCGCTTTTACGAACACCTCTCCCGGCCCCTGGGCGCGGATCATGCGGCCCTGTGCGTGTCCAAACCCGGACGTGCCCAGGACTACGACTGGATGGTGGCGCAGATACCGCAGGCCTTCTTCGCCCATTACTCCGAGCTGGCGGGCGAGGATTTCGTGCTGCGTTCCGTGGTGCGGCACCGCAACATGGTGCTGCGTGACTCCGAGATGGTGTCGCGCACCGAGCTCAAGCGCAGCCCCCTGTACGCGCACTGCCGGAACCTGGGCATGCCCATGGAGTACGTGATGGCGGTGCTGCTGGACCAGGGACTCGACTGGCATGGTGGCTTGACGTTGTACCGCGACAGCCAGCGGCATCCGTTCACGGATGACGAGCGGATCTTCTTGCAGCGCTTGACGCCGATGCTGGCGAGCACGCTGCGCAACTGTCGGTTGCTGGGGAAGGTGGCCCAGAGCGGTCAGCTCCTGGAGGCGCTCTGCCGCCAGAACGACTTCGAGCTTGTCGTGCTGAACCCACCATCGACCGAGGTGATGCGCACGTCCCGGGCGACGGAGTTGCTCGAGAGGTGGTTTCTGCGCCTCGAGTGCAGTCACTCCGGCCTGCCGATCGCGCTGTTGGGGCAGCTGGGGCAGCTGGTGGCCACGGGAGGGCCCGTGGTCTTCGGGCAGGACACGCTCGTGCGCGAGAAGGGGACGCGACGCCTGGTTACCACCTTCGTTCCGCTCCCTCCCCAGGACGGGAAGCAGCTCTGGGCCTTGGTGCTGCAGGAGTCCTCCATCATTCCGGAGAAGTGGCGCAAGCAACTGACCGAGCGCGAGGTAGAGGCGGTGGAGGCGGTGATGCAAGGCTGGGACAACCAGACCATCTCCAGCGAGCTGCAGTGCGCGCTCGACACGGTGAAGGTGCATCTGAGGCACAGCTACAGCAAGCTGGGAGTGGGCAGCCGGGCCAAGCTGATCTCCGCGGCCTCGGAGCTGAACGGGGAAATACATAGGTTGGGAGTGGGCGGGTGAGCCGTCCTCCAGCTCACGCGCCCTCCCTTCGGGCTCAGGTCGCCAGGGTTGGATTCGCGCCCTCCTCCTCGGGGAAGAGGCTCAGGTAGAGAGCACGCGTGGTGCGGGCCGAGAGCAGGATGGCGGCCTGCTCCTCCGGCTCCTCCAGGGAGCGCAGCACCGTGGCCAGCTCGGCCACATGCTCGCCGTCCGCGCCCGCGTGCCCGCGCAGGAAGGTGACGGCCTTGTGGATGTTCGGGATGGCATTCCGAGCGAGCAGTCGCTCCACGGCCAGTCCCGCGCGATGGACGGAGAGGTACTCCAGGACATACGCCGTGCCGAGGAACGCGGTGGGGGTACCGGCCTCCGAGGTGAAGCGGTTCCACGCCACGTAGGCGGCCACCGAGGGGCGAAGCTCGAAGCGCTCCACCTGGTCGCGCGTCCACCCCAGGTTCTTCAGGTCCGCCAGGAGCCACCGCTCATGGCCCCGCTCCTCCGAGGCCTTCTGGAGCAGCAGCTCCGCGAGCACCGGGTAGCGCCCGAGCCGCTTCATCCGCTGGCCCGAGAGCGCCAGCAGCGGCGTCGTCCACCGGACGTAGTGGTACGTCTGCGCCAGCCACGCGGCATAGCCGTCCGTGTCGATGCTCCCGTCGAAGAGGCGCCGCGCCGCCGGGTGCGTGTCCAGGGTCTCCACCAGCGCACGGGCCTCGTGCTCCAGCGTGCTCGTCCAGTCCATCGGGTTCTGTCTCTGCGTCTGCATGTACGTCTCCTGTTCGGGACCGTCGCCGGTCCCGCTCGAGTGGGGTGAGGGTGAAGGGGAGAGGGTGCTGCTCAGGCGGCGCGGGGGGCGCCAGCCTCCAGGGCATCGAACAGGGCCAGGGTATTGGCCGGGATCTCATCCAGCGCGGCGATCAGCGGCATGGAGAAGCGTCGGAAGTGGGAGTCGTAGTGGGGCTCACCGATGAAGCGAGCGCCCATCCGGTGCGCGAAGAGCGCCAGGGGCCGAGGCATCCGCAGGCCGTCGAGCTGTCCCGCGCGTGCACGGGCGCGCGCCGAAGGGGAGTAGAGCTCGGCGCTGGGGCTGGCGGGTGGCGCCGGGTGCTCGCGAGGCTGCACCTTCCAGCGCTCGCTCACCCACTTCTTGTGCGCGGCCAGCTGGAAGACGAGGGAGGCGTCCTCGGCCGAGTCGGTCTCCGTGTTCGCGGAGGCGATCCAGTGCGTCACTCCGAGGCGTCGGCTCTCCTGATACAGGCCGGCCTGCAGGTGGACGAGCGCCTCGGAGTGGCGCCATTCCTTGAGGATGCAGAAGCGAGTGCTCTCGGCGAGCTGGATTCCCGGTCCTCCTACTCCCGACAGATCGAGCTTCTGCTCCAGGGCAATGCCGAGGGGGGCGCCGGTGGACTGGGCCACCTCGGGGCTGGGAAGCAGCAGGCGGGAGGTGGCCACGGGCCGGGAGCCCGCGTACACGACGAGGTGCACGGTGGTGTCCAGGGTGTCGAAGCAGTCCACCTCGCGGGGGGCCGCGGGCAGTGGGCCGTCGATGAGCCGCAGCTCTTCGCCGAAGACGGCCCAACGAACGCGGAGCGCATCGTCGAGCTGACGTTGGGTGGTAGCAACCAGGCAATACACGGGCGTCACGGGTCCTCTCCTCCAGAGGGCACATGGGTGAGTACGGAAATGGAGCGACGAGAGATGGACGGAGCGCGCGCGGGCACGCTCCGCCCGAGAGGGCGCGGTTCATGGCCGCGGCCCTCTTGCTCTCTTCGTCGTCGGACCCGAATTTCGTGGGAATTATTTCTGCTTCGTGAAGGACACGTGATCCACGTACACGCCCTTGGGCGCAGCGTCCTTCAGGGGTAGGTCCCTCTTCAGCGCCTCCATGGCCCAACCCAACTCGAAAGGCTGGGTCGAGTAGAGCGCGTAGACGTCCTCGCGGCCGAGGGTGCCGTCCAGGATGATCTCCACAGGCAATCGCGGCTGGAGCGCATCGAAGGGGACCGCTTCCTTGCCGTCGTAAGGGTGGTAGACGCTGACGACACCTTGGGCGTTCCTGCTCAGCACCGCGACGAAGCCGCTCGCTGCGGCGCGCACCTTGAAGTGCAGGGAGGTCTCGGGTGCCAGCGGCACGTCGGGAGAAACCGGGACGAAGCTGCCGTCGGAAGCTACGTAGAACAGCGTGAGAATCACCGAACCCTTCGCGGTGTACGGACTGGAAGGGAGCGGGCGTACCAACCAGACGGCTGTCGCGGCGAATGCGGGAACGAGCAGCGCGAGCCACATCCATCCCCCCGACCGCCAACGTTTCTTCTGGAGACGCTCCACGATGGTTCGGGAGGGGTGCTGGAGGAGGACCGCGGCCGAGTCCGCGCGCAGCTCCGCCAGGCGCTGCTGGTCCTTGGGCGAGCGCTCCAGTGTGGCTTCCAGGCGCGTCCTGGCCTCGGCCTGGAGTGAGTCCGTGAGATAGCGCTCCAGCAGTGCATCCGGGATGCGTCTCGTTCCTGTCGTCATGGAGAAGCCTCCTCGAGCCGGGAACTACGCCTGCGGGCGCGCTCGGCGAAGTCGCGAAGCAGGTCCGCCACTTGCTTACGGTCGAGATCCAGGATCTCGCCCACCTCCGACTTCGTATGTCCCTCCACGAAGTGGAGGACCGCGGCGGTGAGCACCTGAGGAGACTCTCCCTCGGTGAGCAGCGCCAGGTCTCTCAGCGCCTCGACTCGCGACAGTCCTCCTTCGTGTGACGTGGCCCACGAGCCTGGGCGCCCATCGTCGTCCTCCGATGGCTCGAGCGAGCCCAGGACGCCGGACCAGCGGGCGTTTCGGCGCAGCCGGTCCACCGCTTTGTAGGTGGCCATCTGGTAGAGGACGGTGAAGGCAGAGGCTTCACCGCGCAGGGACGCCTGGGTGCGCATGTACGCGAGGAACGTGTCGTGCGTCACATCGAAGGCCTCCTGGTCGTCTCGAAGCAGCGCACGGGCGCGGCGGTGGATGGTGGGCCCGAAGCGCCGGTACAGCGCATCGAGCGTGTCGATCTGTGAGTGAGCGAGCATGTCCTGCCGTGGACTGGGAGCGAGTACCTGAGGGGAACCAATCGGCCGGAGTCAGGGCTGATACAGCTCCGCGCTGCTCAGGGGCGTACTGCCGTTGCGTCCTCCAACGATCAGCACTTCTCCCGTGCGAAGCAGGGTCGCTGTGTGCCGGGTGCGAGGCGTCGCCATGTTGTCGGTGGGGGTCCATGTGCCTGAAACCGGGCTGTAGACCTCCGCGCTTGCGGCAGCCTGGTCGTTGCGCCCCTCTCCACCGACCACCAGCACGGCGCCCGATGGCAACACCGTGACCGAGTGAGCGCTGCGGCCGATGCTCATCTTGGAGATGCCAGGGGTCCACGCCCTCGTGTCAGGATCGTAGATGACCGCGATGGTCTGTGTCGTCTTGCCGTCATCCCCGCCCATCAGCAGGACCCGGTTCGAATGCAGCAGGACGGCCCTGTGCGCGAACACCCCCGCGCTCAGCTCTCCGGGCACGGGCGTCCAGGCACCCGAGTCCTGCGCGTACAGCTCCGCGCTGGCGAGATTGCCATTGCTGGAGACACCGCCCACGACGAACACTTCGCCAGACGGCAGCAGGACCGCTTCGTGATAGAGGCGCTCGGACGACATGTTGCCGGTGCTCGACCAGCTGCCTTTGGCAGGATCGTACACCTCCGCGCTCGCGAGCTTGTTATCGGAGGCGTCCTCTCCGCCGGCGAACAGCACCTTCCCTGAAAGGAGCGCGGTGGCCGTGTGGTGCTGCCGGCTGGTGAGCATGTTGCCCGCGGGCTCCCAGGTGCCCGTGTCCGGGTCATACAACTCGGCGCTGGACAGAACACCTTCCTCGTTCTCACCTCCCGCCACCAGCACCTTTCCAGAGGGGAGCAGGGTGGCCGTATGGTGATGACGGCCAGTCTTCATGGTGTCGGTGGGTGACCAGGTGCGCGTGGTGGGGTCGTAGAGCTCGGCCTCGGCGAGACTTCCACTCGAGTCCACTCCCCCAGCGACCAGCACCTTGCCCGAGTTCAGCAGGGTGGCCGTATGGCCTTCACGGCCTTTGACCATGCTGCCCGTGGGCACCCAGTGGAGCTGGGCATTCGTCGCGACGGTGGCTGCAGGAGTCTCGAGCTCTTTTCGGACGCGTATCCGCTCCTGCTCGAGGACGCGCCCTACTGGAGGGGAACTCACCACGGGCGTCTTGATATCGGGGAACAACTTGAGCGCCTCACGAAAAGCTTGCGTGGCTCGGGCTTTTTCGTGCTCCCCCGTGATGGCGTTGAGGACTCCTTCGTAGAGGGTCAAGGTGACGCGTTGTTCGTCGTGCCGGACAAAGGGTTTGGCCTCCTCGACGTTCTTGAAGCAGGCGTCATACTCCCGGTTCTCGATGCACCGGTCGAGTTCGTCCTTGGCATTCCCGAAGTTCTTCTGCACGTGGCCGCGGATGGGGGGGACAGAGAAATCCTGCATGGAGGACTCTCGTGGATAAGTGCCCGCGTTGACGTCTGCCTGTGCCTGTTCGAACTCACGCTCCACCTCGGGGGAGATCGATGTCTTCGTCGGCAGCTTCGCCCGGGGAGACAGAAACAGCGCTTTTCGAAAGGCAGCGGCAGCGCGAGCCTGGTGTTGGTACCCCAGGCTCGCGAGCACGAGCCCTTCATAGAGGGCCACCGTGGCGATCTGCTGCTCTCCCTTGGCGAGCTCCCTCGCTTGTCCCAGGCTCTTCAGTGCCTGGTCGTATTCCTTGGTTTCGAAGAGTTGCCTGCTTTCGTTGATGGCGGATTCGAAGGTTGCCTGGGGCTGGGCCTGGGCCTGGGCGGCAGGAGCGTTCATAAGTAAGAGCAACCCACTGGCTATGACGGCTGGGACGTGACGTAATAGGTAGTCCATGAGCCGATGCTATGAAGAATGCAGGAGCGCGTCCACCCCTCGCGAGAAGGGTTGGCCGCTGCGGAGAAGAACACCCGGTGGATTCAGCGGTGGGAGAGCACACATGAGGGCCCAAGCGTTCTGGGGGCTCTTTCTGCTCACCTTCCTGCTCTCTGGGAATGCGCTCGCAGCCAATCGCCTGGCGGTGGTCGTGGGGGCCAACAAGGGTTCGACGGCGGATCTCCCGCTGCAATACGCCGAGGAGGATGCTCGCCGAGTCGGTGCCGTCCTCACCGAGCTGGGAGGTTTCGCCGCCGAAGATGTCGCGATCCTCAATGGACCAGACGACAAGCGCCTTTTCGAGAAGCTGGACGAGGTGGGGAAGAAGCTCGCCGGTGCTCCCGCGGAGGGCAGCTTGTTCGTCTTCTACTATTCAGGCCATGGGGATGCCGAGCAGCTGCACCTGGGCGGAACTTCGGTGCCCTTGGACAAGCTGTACCATCGCCTGCGTCAGCTGCCCGCGAAAGTGAAGGTGGGAATCATCGACGCCTGCAGGAGCGGCTCCATTCTCGCCACCAAGGCAGGGCGCCGCGGCACCTCGTTCGGCGTCAGCATGACCGATGAACTGAACGCCACGAGTTCCGAGGTGAGTGGCACCGTCTTTCTGACCTCCTCGGGAGAGGACGAACTGTCGATCGAGGTTCGTGCGCTCAAGGGCTCGTTCTTCACGAACCACCTGGTGAGCGGACTCCGCGGCGTGGCGGATAGCAATGGCGATAAGCAGGTCAGCCTCGAGGAGGTGTACACCTACGCCTACGAGCAGACGGTCCGCGACACGATCGATGCGCCCGCTGGCGCGCAGCACCCGTCCTATAAGAAGGAGCTGAAGGGACACGGCAACCTCTATCTCGCGGCGTTGCCGGCCCGCTCGAGGCTGCAGTTCCCAAGTGGAAGCCAGCGTTGCTACGTCACCTCGTCGGACGAACTCCAGCTCGTCGCGGAGGTGATGGCGAGGCAGCAGCGCAGCACGGAACTCGCACTTCCTCCGGGGAACTACCTGCTCAAATGCCGCGAGGACACGACGCTCAAGGTGGCGTCTTTTCGGGTCAAGGCAGGAGAGGCAGTGGACACCACCCAGCTGTCCTTCAACCAGCAGAAGCCCTTCTCGGAGGGGGTGCTCAAAGGGGCTCTGGGGAGGCTGGACAAGCTCACCGCGATCAACTTGATGCGTGATGCCAGGCAGATACTGACCTCGGATCCCCAGAACATGGACCGCGGAGTGCTGCTCGCCGTGCAGTCGCTGAAGGTGAATCCGTCTCCAGAAGCTCATCAGGTCCTCGTCCAGGGACTGGAGCAGCTGCCTCGCTCCAAGCTCTGCTTCAGCCACGACGCTCCCGTGCTCGCTGCCGCGTGGAGCCCGGACGGGGAGCGCCTGGCCACTGTGACCTCGGGCAATGTCGTCCGCGTCTGGAGTCTGAAGACTCGTGAGACGCTCGCCGAGCTCTCCCTCGACGGCAAGGTGAAGGAGCTGGCCTGGCGCAAGGATGGAACACGCCTCACCCTTCGAGACCCCGAGAGCAGGGTCATGTACTGGGACGTCAAACCGGGGCAGCGGGATTCGCATACGCAGAAGGAGAGTGCTCTCTACGCTGTCGCCTTGGATCCCACAGGCGTGCATGAGGCCCTCATGGATCCGGGCGAGGCGCTCCTCCTCAGAAGGCAGTCGGACGGCGTTGGGGTGCTGCGAGAGAGTTCCATGCGGCCGACCGCGCGCTTCAGCGCGAATGGACGGTTCCTGGCGGCCATGAGCATCTCTGGCCGGGCGCGGGTCTGGGAGGTGGGCACCTCCTGGAAGGAGGAAGTGGCTGTGAAGCCCTTCGAGTCGTCCTCCAAGGCCATGCTGGCCATCGGTCCTGACAGCAGGTTTCTGGCACTGGGGCAGGAGGGGGAAAGAACGGTGCAGGTCTGGGATGTACCCGGTGCGCGCCAGACCTCGCCTCTGAATCATGATGGGCCCGTCACCGCCCTGGCCTTTGCTTCAACCATCAGCCTGCTGACCGCGAGCGAGGACAAGACAGTCCGGCTCTGGGAATCAACCACGGGACACGAACTCCGCCGGTTGTCTCACGAGGCGGCGGTCAACTCCATGGCTGTCTCTTTGGACGGACAGTGGCTGGCGACCACGTGGCAGGAAGGAAGCGCGGCCGCTCTCTGGAACCTCCGCACCGGCATCCAGACGCGGCTGAGCCATGGTGGCGCTGTGACGGCTGTCGCCTGGAGCCCTCGTGAGGAGCGGGTGGCCACAGCCAGCGAGGATGGAACGGCTTGCGTGTGGGAAGTCCCCAAGGCGGAGGTGGCACGGGTGACGAGCCTGGGCCAACACACGGGCATGGTCTTCGCCCGGGGAGGACGGCTTCTGGTGATCGCCAAAGCGGCTGAACCCACCTGTATCCTGGATGCTTCCACTGGCAACAAGCTGGCGTGCCTGAACGACTCAGAGGGGGCACACCTCCTCACGGTCAGCCCGGATGGAAAGCGCCTGGCCACCGCGTCAGGAACTCTTGCGCGGGTGTGGGATGCGTCTTCGTCAAAGGAGGTCTCCCGCATGCAGCATGAGGGCTTCATCCATGCCCTGGAGTTCAGTCCGGATGGCGCTCGCATGGCGAGCGCGAGCCGGGACGGGACGGTACGGCTCTGGGATGCAACCACGGGACGCGCGTTGCCATGGGGGATGAAGCATGAGGGGCCCGTGAAGACCGTGGCCTTCAGCGGGGACGGCAAGCGTCTGGCCACGGGAGGGGAGGACACGACAGCCCGTGTCTGGGATGTGGAGACAGGCAAGGAACTGCTCAAGCTGGCGCACCCGGCCTTGTCCTGTGATGAGCCCATCGGGGTGGCGCAGGAGTCCTGTGAGCAGCCGCACATGGCAGGCACCCCCGCGGCGGTGGAGTCCGTGCGCTTGAGTCCTGATGGACGGCGTCTGGCCACCGCGACCCTGGATGGTGTGGTACGGCTCTGGGACACCCAGAGTGGGAGGCTGGTGCTGGATCAGCCCCAGGCCACGCGCATCCGGAGCATGGTCTTCACCCCGGACGGCCAGGGGCTGGCCATCGCCAATAGCGAGCCCGTGGTGAGCATCTGGGAGGCGGAGACTGGACGAGACCTGCCTTCCGTGGAGGCGCAGGAGAGCATCTCCTTCCTGGAGTACAGCCAGGATGAGAAGTACCTGCTGACTCTGAGCGAGAAGGGGACGGTGAGCGTCTGGGAGGCGGGTTCTCGAGTAGAGATCTCTCGGACCTTGGAAGGAGTGAGTACGCACCCCCCTCTCCTCAGCCCGGACGGCCAGTTCCTGGCCACCGTGCATGATCCGGGCACCGGGAGAGGTCTGACCTACTCCATCCACTCCTGGCGTACGGAGGACCTCATCAAGAAGGCCTGCGAGCGCCTCGAGCGTAACTTGAGCCAGGAGGAGTGGAACTCACACGTGTTGGAGAAGAATTACGAGAAGACGTGCGCGAATCTACCTTGAGTGCGTTCAGCTCGCTCACGACTCCAGGGCCAGCGCCACTACCGCCTCGGTCACGTCGCCCGGGTGGTAGTTGGCGAAGCCCGGCAGCCCCACCAGCGTCGGCTCCGCGTGGTCCATGTCGCTCAGCCGCACCACCCGCGAGCCCGGAACCTCCGCGTCCACCTGCGCCACCAGCCCGTCAGTCGCCAGCCCGTAGCGCTCGGACATGTAGCGGGCCACCGGCCACAGCATCGAGCGGCGTGAGGAGCGCGAGGTGGCCAGCGACACCGTGGGCACCTCCCCCGCGTACGGGTAGCGCCCCACGAACTCCCTGCGCGCCGAGTAGCTCAGGTCCTCCACCGAGCGGGACACCCCGTAGAACAGCAGCGGGAACGCGAGGCTCAGCATGCGCCGCAGCTCCGGCGTGTCCGTCAAGTCATGCGCGATGGGCGAGCCCCCATACGGCGCCTGGATGGCCACCACCGCGCGCACGTGCCGCCGCAGCTCCGGGTACATCGCCAGCGTGGACAGGCTCTCCACCGCGCCCTTGCTATGGCCCACCAGCACCACCGAGCGCTTGAAGAAGGCCGCGTCCTCCAGCGCGTGGCGCACCACCTCGATGTTGTCCGCCAGCGAGGCCTCCGTGTCCACCTGCACCTCGCGCGTCTCCAGCCCCCGGCGCTCCAGCCTCCGCTGGTTGTCCTCCAGGTAGCCGAACATCTCGTCCCCCAGCAGCCCCTTCACCATCAGGTACAGGTGGCCGCGCGCCTCGGACGGCAGCACCGGCTCGCCCCGGCGCACCCGCGTGTAGAGCTCCTGGAAGCGGGGCGTCACCTCCCGGGTGGGCGCGGACTCGGCTCGGAACCAGCCGGCCATCCCCGCGCAGCCCGTCCCCCGCCAGCCCTCGGCCGGCGGCAGGCCTCGGATGGCCTGTACCAGCCGTGCGATGGCTCCGGGGGCGGGGGCCGGAGCGGCGGCCGGCTCGGCGGAGGGCAGCGGCTCGGCGGGACGGGGCTCCGGCTTCGTCATGACACCCGCAGCGTACCGGGTGGGGGCCCACATCCGCCAACCCCCCTCCGCAAGCCCTCGCCCCTGCGGGCCGGGCTCGTGCTAGAAAGCCCTCAGTCTGGGAGGTTTCCACGCTGACCACGGGACAGGAATGGCTGGTGGACGCGAGCGGCTGCGTGCCCGAGCGCCTCAAGGACCGGGCGGCCCTGGCCGGCCTCTTCGAGGAGCTCATCGTCCTCTTGGAGCTGAAGGTGGTGGGACAGCCCCAGTGGCATGTGTTCCCCGAGCCCGGCGGCATCACCGGCCTGACGCTCCTGGCCGAGAGCCACCTGGCCATCCACACCTTCCCCGAGCACGGCTTCGCCGCGCTCAACGTCTACTGCTGCCGCACCCGCCCTCGCCCGGACTTCGAGGCGCTGGTGGCCCGGTACCTGGGCGCCCGGGAGTGCGTGGTGCGTGAGCTCGCACGGGGGGTGAAGGCGTGACGCAAGGGCCTTGTCCCTCGTGTGGTGCTCCGGTCGAGTTCACGGCGGGCTCCGCGCAGGTGGTCGTCTGCAGCTACTGCCAGACGGTGGTGGCCAGGAAGGGCATCAACCTCGAGGCGCACGGGAAGATTGGCGCCATCGTGGACACCGACTCGCCGCTGCGCCTGGGGCTCGAGGGCCGCTACAACAAGGTCGGCTACAAGCTGGTGGGCCACATCCAGAAGGACCACGGCGCCGGCCCCTGGGACGAGTGGTACGTGGAGTTCGACGACGGCCGCACCGGCTGGCTCAGCGAGTCCGAGGGCGCCTTCCACCTCATGTTCGAGTCCGGGGTGGAGCGGGGGCTCCAGCTGGATGACATGCACCCGGGCCAGCGCCTGCGGCTGCAGAACCGCCCCTTCGTGGTGGAGGAGCGAGGCCACGGGCGCGTGGTGTCCGCCGCCGGCCAGCTCCCCAGCGACGTGGATCCGTCCCAGGACGGCTACTACGTGGACGCCACCGGCCCCAAGGGCGTCTTCGCCACGCTGGACTTCGGCACGCGCCTGCAGGATCCCGAGCTGTTCCTGGGCCAGCGGCTCAAGCTGGAGCAGCTCGGCATCCCCCTGGACCAGGTGCGCCCCCGGGTGCGCAAGGTGTCGCTGCAGCAGGCGCGGTGCACCCAGTGCAACGGCGCGCTGGAGCTGCGCGCCCCGGACAAGACCAGGCGCGTGGCGTGCCCGTACTGCGGCGCCCTGCTCGACGCCAGCCACGGCAAGCTGGCCTTCCTCCAGCTGCTCGAGAAGCCGGACCACCCGCCGCTCATCCCCCTGGGCGCCAAGGGCCGGCTCAAGGAGGTGGAGTGGATCTGCATCGGCTACATGGTGCGCTCGTGCACCGTGGAGGGCACGCGCTACCCGTGGGAGGAGTACCTGCTCTACAACCGGGAGCACGGCTTCACCTGGCTGATGCTCTCCAACGGGCACTGGGTGCACCTCACGCCCATCGACGCGGGAGACGTCGCCCTGGTGCCGCAGGTGGCCGCCCACTACGATCACCGCCGCTACAAGGCCTTCCAGTCGGTGTCGGCCGTCACGGAGACGGTGCTGGGCGAGTTCTACTGGGAGGTGCACGAGGGCGAGCGGGCGCAGGCCATCGAGTACGTGGCGCCGCCCTACTCGGTGAACGAGGACGCCACGGACACCGAGGTGTCCTTCACCCACGGCGAGTACCTGCTGCCCTCCGTCATCCAGGAGGCCTTCAAGCTCAAGGAGCCGCTGCCGACGCCCCACGGCATCGCTCCCAGCCAGCCCAACCCCCACAGCTCCGGCTCCTCGTGGAAGTGGGCCGGCATCTGGGCCACGGTGCTGCTGCTCCTGACGGTGCTCGTCCACGCGAGCGCCGCCAACCAGCAGGTGCTGGACATGACGGTGAGGCTGGGGCCCGAGGCGGCGTCCGGAACGCCGAGCGCCATGCAGTTCAGCGAGCCATTCCGCATCGAGAGCCGCGGCAACGTGCGCGCGGACGTGGTCGCCGGCGCCTTGAACAACGACTGGCTGGGCGTGCAGGGCGATCTGGTGAACCAGGAGACGGGCGAGGTGACCAGCTTCTACGAGGAGCTCAGCTACTACAGCGGGCGGGACTCGGAGGGCTCGTGGTCCGAGGGGAACACGATCGGGACGGCGTACCTGTCCGCGGTGGAGCCCGGCACCTACGTGCTGCGCACCACGGCGGCCTTCCCCGGGGGCGGAGCGCTGCAGCAGATGGCGGGGCGCAACTACCGGGTGGTGCTCACCAGCGATGTGCCTCGCGGCATGTGGTTCTTCTTCGCGCTGGTGCTGCTGCTGGTGGGGCCGCTCATCGCGTTCATGCGCCACTCGGGCTTCGAGTCCACCCGGTGGTCCGAGAGCAACCTGACGAATTCATGAGGAGGGGAGCAAGGAGATGAAATTCTTTGGCGGGCTCGTGGTGCTGGCCTACGCGTTCATGGCCTTCACCGGCTGGGAGCCCTTCGCGACAGAGGAGCGAGGCAAGGTGCCGGATGACGTGCGTCGCGGGCCGGGCGGTGTCCTGCTCTGGACCGGTGGATTCCAAGGAGGCAAGTGATGCTGCTACTGGGTGTGGTGGTCAGCTGGCAGGGGCTGCTGGCGAGCGTCATCTACTCGCTCATCGGCCTGGCGGTCTTCGTCCTGGGCTTCTTCGTCATGCGCTTCATCCTCCCGTATGACATCCACAAGGAGATCGAGACGGACCAGAACACGGCGCTGGGCATCGTCATCGGCTCCTTCATCATCGGGCTGGCCATCATCATCGCGGCGGCCATCTCGGGCTGAGCGCGCGCCGTGGAGTGAAGTGAAGACTTGAACAAGACGCTGCTGTTCGTCACCG
This sequence comes from Hyalangium gracile, assembly GCF_020103725.1. Lineage (NCBI taxonomy): Bacteria > Pseudomonadati > Myxococcota > Myxococcia > Myxococcales > Archangiaceae > Hyalangium > Hyalangium gracile. The sequence goes on from NZ_JAHXBG010000004.1 coordinate 239,208, forward strand.
TCCTCGTCATCGCCACGTGTGGGCTCATCTACGAGCTCATCGTGGGGGCGCTCGCCAGCTACCTGCTGGGGGACTCCATCACCCAGTTCTCCACCGTCATCGGCGGCTACCTCTTCGCGATGGGGATTGGCAGCTACCTGTCGCGCTTCCTGGAGAAGGGGCTGGCCCAGCGCTTCGTGGAGATAGAGCTGGCCGTGGCGCTGGTGGGCGGCCTGTGCGCCCCGATTCTGTTCCTCACGTTCACGGTGACGAACGTGTTCCAGGTGGTGCTGTACGGCAGCGTGTTGGTGATTGGCACGCTGGTGGGGCTGGAGATTCCCCTGCTGCTGCGCATCCTCCAGGACCAGGTGAAGTTCAAGGACCTGGTCAGCCAGGTGCTGACGTTCGACTACCTGGGGGCGCTGTTGGCGAGCGTGGCCTTCCCGCTGTTCTTCGTGCCGAAGCTGGGGCTGGTGCGCACCTCGCTGTTCTTCGGGCTGCTCAACGCGCTGGTGGGCCTGTGGAGCACGTGGCTGCTGGCGCCGGTGCTGGGCCACCCGCTGCGGCTGCGGGTGAAGGCGGTGGGCCTGTCGCTGTTCCTGGTGGTGGGGCTGGCGCTGGGCGATCGGCTGACGACGTTCTACGAGGAGCAGCTGTTCGCCGACGAGGTGGTGAGCGCCTCCAGCTCGCCGTACCAGCGCATCGTCCTCACGCGGGGCAAGCGGGGCTTCTCGTTGTTCCTCAATGGCAACCTGCAGTTCGCCAGCGTGGACGAGTACCGCTACCACGAGTCGCTGGTGCACCCGGCCATGGTGCGGGCCGGCTCGGTGGCGCGGGTGCTGATTCTGGGCGGCGGGGACGGGCTGGCCGCGCGCGAGGTGCTGCGCTACCCGGAGGTGCAGTCGGTGACGCTGGTGGATCTGGATCCCGCCATCACCGGGCTGGCCACGAAGTACGAGGAGCTGGCCCGGCTGAACCACCATGCGCTGACGCACCCGAAGACGCGGGTCATCAACACGGACGCGATGAAGTTCCTGGAGGAGGGGGACTCGCTGTTCGACGTGGTCATCGTCGACTTCCCGGACCCGAACAACTTCGCGCTGGGCAAGCTGTACACCACGGGCTTCTACAAGCTGCTCAAGAAGCGGATGGCCAAGGATGGGGTGGCGGTGGTGCAGAGCACCAGCCCGCTGTTCGCGCGGCGCTCGTTCTGGTGCGTGGAGGCCACGCTCAAGGCGTCGGGCTTCTGGACGCTGCCGTACCATGCGCTGGTGCCCTCCTTCGGCGAGTGGGGCTATGTGCTGGTGGCTCACGAGCCCGCGCTGAGCCGCCGCTCGCTGCCGGAGGGCCTGCTCTTCCTGGATGAGCCCACCATGGAGGGGCTCTCGCGGTTCCCGCCGGACATGGACCGGCTGCCGGCGGAGGTGAACCGGCTGAACAACCAGGTGCTGGTGCACTACTACGAGGAGGAGTGGCGTCGGTGGAACTGACGCGGCGGGAGCTGGTTGCCGCGTTCCTGGGCTCGGCGGTGGCGGCCAGTGCGTGCAAGCGGACGCGGCCTCGCGAGCCGGTGCCGGGCGCCATCGTAGACAAGGCCGTGGAGGTGGGGCACCGCCTGCGTGGGGGGCCGCTGCCACGGGCCGAGACGGTGGAGCCGGTGGAGGTGCTCATCGTCGGCGCGGGCGCGGCGGGCCTGTCCGCGGCGTGGCGGCTGATGGGGGCGGGGCTGAAGGACGTGCGGGTGGTGGAGCTGGAGGATGAGCTCGGGGGGACGTCGCGCTCGGGGAAGAACTCGGTGTCCCAGTACCCGTGGGGCGCGCACTACCTGCCGGCGCCGATGACGGAGCAGGGCGCGGTGCTGCGGCTGCTGCGGGAGATGGGCGCCGTCACCGGGGCGGATGCCGAGGGCTACCCCACCTTCGCGGAGGAGCTGCTCATCCGCGAGCCGGACGAGCGGCTCTTCTACCAGGGCGAGTGGTACGAGGGGCTGTACCTGCGAGCGGGCGCGAGCGCGGAGGACCTGGCGGAGGTGCAGCGCTTCGAGGCGCGGATGAACGCGTTCGCGGCGGCCAGGGATTCAAAGGGGCGCAAGGCGTTCGCGGTGCCCACGGCGCTGTCGAGCGATGACGCGGAGTGGACGGCGCTCGACAAGGTGAGCATGGCGCAGTGGATGGAGGCCGAGGGCTTCCGCTCGCCGCGCCTGAAGTGGGTGGTGGACTACGCCTGCCGGGATGACTACGGCACGACGGCGGAGGGCGTCTCCGCGTGGGCGGGCATCTGGTACTTCGCCGCGCGGCAGGTGGGGAAGGGCGAGCGCAGCGAGGGCTTCCTGAGCTGGCCCGAGGGCAACGGGCGGCTGATCCGGCAGTTGCTGTCCTCGCTGCCTCCGGGGCGGGTGGAGCGCAACGTGCTGGTGCACACGGTGGAGCCGGGCGCGGAGGGCTGCCGGGTGGAGGCGCTGGAGGCGGGGACGGGGAAGCCTCGGGCGTTCCAGGCGCGGCAGGTGGTGTTCACGGGGCCGCGCTTCGTGGCGGGACGCGTGGTGGCGCCGTGGCGGGAGCAGCGGCCCGAGTGGATGGGCGCGTTCGAGTACGGGCCGTGGGTGGTGGCCAACCTCACGCTGTCGAGCCCGCCGAAGTCCAGGGGCTTCCCGCTGTCGTGGGACAACGTCTTCTACGAGAGCCGGAGCCTGGGCTACGTGGTGGCCACGCACCAGACGCTGCGGCAGTACGAGGGCGGCCCGACGGTGCTCACGTGGTACCTGCCGATGGCGGGCAGGGACGTGAAGGCCGAGCGCGAGAAGGTGCTGTCGGCGGGGTACGGGGAGTGGGAGGGGCTGGTGATGGCCGACCTGATGCTGGCGCACCCCGGCATCACCGAGCAGGCGCTGCGGCTGGAGGTGATGCGGTGGGGGCACGCGATGATCCGGCCCTCCCCGGGCTTCATGTGGGGCCCGGCACGCTTCGCGGCGCAGGAAAGCCTGGGCCGCTCGCTGCACTTCGCTCACACGGACCTGGGAGGCATGGCGCTCTTCGAGGAGTCCAACTGGTTCGGGGTGAAGGCGGCGGAGCGGGTGCTGAAGGAATTGGGGCACTCCGCCGCGAGCTGGCTGTAGTCCGGGGCTCGCCGAGGCCACCCTCCCGGCTCAGTTGGACTGAACCTGTCTGCTTGTATGACAGGTTGGTCCAGCAGGCGGCACCGAGGCGTACTCCCAGTGGATCCAACCGGCCTCAAGTTCTTCAATGACACCGAGAAGGCTCCGCGCGGCATCCCTGCGAGTGGAGCAAGAGTCGTGGGCTGGTAGCTTCGCGGCACTCGGGAGGCACTGGGATGAAAGCAGGGCGTGCGAGTCAGACGGCGTCGTTGGTGGCGTTCCTGCGAGCGCTGGCGGATCTCGGCTTCTCCTCCGTGCCCGGGTTTCGCGACCCCACCGCTCGCCACCTGCTGGCTCCTCCCTGGTCGCTCCTGCTCCGCCTCGCCGAGCGGCGGCGGCAGAGGGCTGTTGCCATGGCTCGCAAGGGCTCCTCGGTGGGGGTCGATCAGCTCGCGCTGCGGACCATGCTCATCGATGCGTACCTTCGCGAGGCGCTCGCGCGGGGGGTGCGTCAGGTCGTCATCCTGGGCGCGGGGCTGGATGGCCGTGCCTACCGCATCCAGGAACTCGCGGGCGCCGCGGTCTTCGAGGTCGACCACCCCGCCACCCAGAGCTTCAAGAGGGCACGCCTGGGCTCGCTGACTCCGACCACCCAGCGCCTTCACTTCGTCACCGTCAACTTCGAGAAGGACTCTCTCGACGAGGCGCTCCAGCAGGCCGGCCATCGCCCCGATGAGCCCACGTTCTTCATCTGGGAGGGCGTGGTGATGTACCTCACGGATGAGGCGGTGCGCCGCACGCTCCAGCGGGTCGCCGCTCGCGCTGCTCCCGGCTCTGGCCTCGTCGTCAACTATGCGACCCCCGGCGCAAGCGGCGGAAGAACGATGAGCTTCGTCCTTCGCCTGTGGAGCGAGCCCATGCTGGGTGAGCGGCCCACGTCCACGATGAAGGCCCTGCTCGAGGAAGCCGGCTTCGAGGCGGTCGAGGATTCCGGTATCCCCGAGTGGGCAAAGCGCTTCGGCGCCCAGTCCCATGGCGCGACCCACTACCGGCTGATGCTGGCTCGGACTCGAAGCTCCGACGCGAAGCGCTGAGGCGCTCGGTCAGCCCTGCTCCGCCGCTCGCCGGAGTTCACGGAACAGGCGCGCCAGATCCTTCAGCTGATAGTGCGCGTTGAGCCCGCTCGGGTTGGGCAGCACCCAGAGCCGCGAGTCCTCCAGCGTCTCTGGCTGGAGCCCCAGCGTGGCGTCAGGCCTCCCGAAGGCGGCGCGGTAGGCGCTGATCCCCAGCAGCGCGATGAAGCGCGGACGGTAGCGTCGGACCTTGGTGACCAGGCGCCGGCCGCCCTTGACCAGCTCCTTCGGCGCGAGCTGGTCCGCCGTCGCCGTGGCGCGATCCACCACGTTGGTGATGCCGTACCCGAGCGCGAGCAGCTCCTCCTGCTCCGAGGGCGCCAGCAGCCGTCGAGTGATGCCGGCGGCGTGCAGCGTGGGCCAGAACCGGTTGCCCGGCCTCGCGAAGTGGTATCCCACCACCGCGGAGTACAGGCTCGGGTTGATGCCGCAGAAGAGGACCCGCAGCCCTGGCGCGATGAGGTCCGGCATGCTTCGCCCGATGGCGGCGCGCAGCTCTTCCGGAGTGGGTTTTCGAGGTGAGGGCATCGGCAGGCAACCTAATGGGTAGGCGGGCTGGCAGTCTACCGGGTCCGTTTCCTGGTCGACGTCTGGCCGGGACATGGGTTGCCGGTGACATTCCGTGCCCGTGCCGCATAATCGGCCGCGCATGTCACGCCTCTCGCTCCTTTCGCGCGCCGGCCTCGTGTCCGTGCTCGTCCTCCTGGCCTCGTGCCGCATCGAGTCGGCTGCGCCTTCGGATGCGTCCGCCTCGACGGCTCGCGAAGGGACGCCCGAGGGCGATGTGTGGGTCTACACCTCCATGTACCAGCACGTGCTCGATGCGTTCGAGCCGCTGCTCAAGGAGAAGCTCCCCAACGTGCGGGTCCACTGGTACCAGGCGGGCAGTGAGAAGGTCGCCAGCCGCCTCGAGGCCGAGCGGGCCGCGGGCGCTGTCCGCGCGGATGTGATCGCCACCTCAGACCCCTTCCTCTACGAGCGGCTCGCTCGCGAGGGGGCCTTCCTCCGCTACGCTTCTTCAAACGTGCTCCGGGTTCCTCGCTCGCTGCTGGAACTCGATGCGCACTACGCCGCGATGCGGCTATCCACCATGGTCCTCGTCCATCGGACGGGCGCCGCGGCTTCGCCCGCCTCCTTCGCCGGGCTCGTGGGGGAAGGGTGGAAGGGGCGCGCTGCCATTGGAGATCCGCTCACCTCGGGCACAGCGTTCACGTGGGCCGTGTTCATGCAATCGAAGTATGGCGACGGGTTCTTCTCCCAGCTGCGCGCCAAGGGCGCCATCGTCGCGGGTGGCAACGCCGCCGTTCTGCAGAAGGTGGAGAGTGGAGAGGTGGACGTCGGTGTCCTGCTGCTCGAGAACGCTCTCACCGCCAAGGCACGAGGCAGCCCCATCGAGATCGTCTGGCCTGAGGACGGTGCTGTCGTCATCCCCGGTCCCATCGCCATCTTCCGCTCGACGCGCAATGCAGTGGCTGCCAAGGCGCTCGTGGACCTGCTCCTGTCGCCCGAGGGCCAGCGCATCATCGCGGAGAAGGGAGACATGCATGCCGTGGATCCCCGGCTCGGAGGGCCTCGTGGTGAGTTCGGGCTGGAGACGCTGATGTCCCGCTCCCAGCCGTGGAGCCCCGCCCTCGTCGAGCTGGGCCTCACGCGCGGAGGGGCTCTCAAGGAAACGTTCAGCAAGGCGTTCTCGCGATGAGTGTGCGTGCGCACGCCTCACGGTGGCTCGGGCTCGGCGTCTGGCTGGTGCCGCTCGTGTTCTTCGCCATCGGTCCGGTGGTCCTGCTGATCCTGCGAAGCGTGGGCTCTTTCGATTCCGTCCCGCTCTCCTCCCTCTCCGGCGAGGTAGGGGCATTCGTGAACACGCTCAGCACTTCGCTCGGGGCAGCGTTGTTCGCGTTCGCGCTGGGAACTCCCCTGTCGCTGCTCCTGTTTCGGACCGACCTTCCGCTCCGAGGCGGCTTTGCCGTGCTCTTCACGCTGCCCTCCGCCATCCCGCCGTTCATCTGGGGCATGGGGTGGATCTCCCTGGCCAGCCCGCGTGCCGGCTATCTGAACCGGCTGCTGGGGGAGGGAACACTCGACATCTATGGGCCGGTGGGAATCGCGTTCGTCATGGGCCTGTCGGGGCTTCCGCTCGTGCTGCTCGCGGGAGCCGCCGCGCTCCGGCGAGTCGATCCCGCTCTGGAGGAGGCCGCGCGGGTGTGTGGCGCTTCTCCCGTTCGTGCGCTGCTCGCGGCGACGGTTCCTCTCACGATGCCATCGCTGCTCTCGGGCGCGGTGATGGTGTTCCTCATGGCGGCGTCCGCGTTCGGCGTCCCGTACATCCTCGGCGTGTCCGCGACGCCCCCCACGCGCGTCCTCACCACGCGCATCTTCGAGCTCGTCCTCATGGGCGGGGAGGGGAGCCTCTCTCGTGCCGTGGTGCTGTCCACCGCGCTCCTGGTGCTCACTCCCGTCGCGCTGTGGGCCACCTGGGCACTGGGGCGCTCCGGCCGTGTTCGGCTGAGCGCGGGCAAGGGCGTCTCTCCCCGGCTCTTTCCCCTGGGGCGGGCCCGGCTCCCCATCACCGTCGCGGTGGGCTTGGTGTGCACGCTCCTCGTCCTGCTCCCGCTCGGCGCCGTGGCCCTCACCTCCGTTCAGCGCAGCTTTGGCGCCGCGCTGGCGTGGGAGAGCTTCACGCTCAAGAACTGGTCCGGTGTGCTCCTCGAGCCGCGAACCCTGCACGCCACTGGACGCAGCCTCCTGCTCGCCGCTGGCGCGGGCCTGCTCGTCTGTGGCTTCGGGCTCGCCAGTGCCGTGCTCCAGCGCCACTTCAGGCGCCTCGGGGCTGGCATCGAGGCGCTCGCTGTGTGGCCCTACGCCGTCCCCGGGACGGTGCTCGCCATGGCGCTCCTCATCGTGTTCTCGAGGGACTTGCGGTTCATCCTCCTCGATCGGGTCGCCTTCGTGCTGGTGCTCGCCCACACGCCCTGGCTGCTCCTCATCTCCTATGCGGCGAAGTATCTGGCGCTGGGGACTCGCAACAGCTCTGAGGCGCTGGCGCAGATTGATCCCTCGCTCGCGGAGGCCGCGCGGGTCAGTGGTGCCGGTCCCCTGCGGGCCTTCCTCGACGCGCCCCTGCCGCTGCTCCGGCCCGCTCTCTTCGCCGCGTTCCTCCTGGCCTTCCTGGCTTGCGCCACGGAGATCACCATGTCCGTCCTCCTCGTCCCGGCAGGCTCCCAGGTGCTCGGCACGCTCCTGTTCGAGCTCCAGAGCTACGCGGACCCCGCCGCCGCCGCCGTGCTCGCCTGCGCGTTCGTGGCGCTGGTGCTGGTCGGACAGGCTCTCCTGGCGCTCGCTCGGCGCCGAGCCTTGGAGGTGCGGTGATGGCCGCCATCGTCCTCGAAGGCCTGTTCAAGGCGTTCGGCGCCACGCCCGTGGTTCGCGGCCTCTCCCTCGAGGTGAGTGAGGGGGAACTCGTCTCGCTCCTCGGGCCTTCCGGGTGTGGCAAGACGACGACGCTGCGGATGCTGGCCGGCCTGGAGCATCCGGACTCGGGCGTCATCCGCATTGGCGGTGAGGTGGTGGCGGGCCCCGGCGTCCGTGTTCCTCCCGAGCGGCGCGGACTCGGCATGGTGTTCCAGAGCTATGCCGTCTGGCCGCACCGCTCCGTGGAGGCGAACGTCGCGTATCCCCTCTCGTTGCGCCGCCTGCCGAAGACGCAGATCGCCGAGCGCGTCCGGGAGGCCCTCCGCTGGGTGCGGCTCGAGGCGCTCGCCACCCGGATGCCCCACGAGCTGTCCGGCGGGCAGCTCCAGCGCGTCGCGCTCGCCCGGGCGCTCGTGTCCAGCCCTCGGGTGCTCCTGCTCGATGAGCCGCTGTCGAACCTCGACGCCGCGCTCCGTGAGGAGCTGCGCGCCGAGATCGCCGCCCTGCGCTCCCGTCTGGGCACCACGATGGTCTTCGTCACGCACGATCAGGCGGAGGCGCTCGCGCTCTCGGACCGGATCGCGGTGATGAACCGCGGCGTCATCGAGCAGGTGGACACTCCCGAGCGGTTGTATCGAGAGCCCCGGACGCCCTTCGTCGCCGCCTTCGTGGGCGGAGCCAACGTCTTCGCAGGAGAGGCTCGCCAGGGCGCGTTCCACTGCTCAGGCCGGGAGGTCGTGTTCCCACTGCCGGAGGAGCTGCGCGGCAGCACCGGGCCCGGCACGCTGATGTTCCGCCCGGAAGACGTCGAGCTCGGTACCGAGGGCACGCCGCTCCCGCTCTCCGCGCGCCTGTTCCTCGGCCACGCGGCGGAGTACCGCTTCCCCGTGGGCGACACGCTCCTGCGTGCCGTGGGTCCCTCCATCGAGGCCCGCGCCGGGCAGGTGCTCCAGGTCCGCATCCGCAAGGCGAAGCTGTTCCCCGCCCAGGGCTGAGATCCTCGGCCACGAGCCTGCTCCTGGTGGCACAATGGCGCCCGACGCCCTCCGCGCCTTGTCCTGGGAGCCTGCCATGTCGAATCACCTCGAACAGATCTTCTCCGCCGCGGTCGAGCCCCCGGCCTCCGCTCGCATCCCCGACTTCACAGAGCAGCGCGAGTACCTGATCGACGGAAAGCTCCTGACCTGGCAGGGCGACCTGGCCCCGGTGCGCAGCCCCATCTGCGTGAAGACGGACAAGGGGCTCGAGCAGAAGATCATCGGCTCCACTCCGCTGCTCACCTCCAAGGAGTCCCTGGCCGCGCTCGACGCCGCCGTGCGCGCGTATGACCTTGGTCGCGGCGCCTGGCCCACCATGCGCGTGGCCGAGCGCATCGAGCACGTGGAGCGCTTCATCGCGCGCATGCAGGAGCAGCGGCAGCTCGTCGTGAACCTCCTCATGTGGGAGATCGGCAAGACGCAGAAGGATGCGGAGAAGGAGTTCGACCGCACGCGCGACTACATCGTCGAGACGCTCAACGCCCTCAAGGAGCTGGATCGCAACTCCATCCGCTTCGTCCAGGAGCAGGGCATCATGGGGCAGGTGCGCCGTGTGCCGCTCGGCGTGGCCCTGTGCATGGGCCCCTACAATTACCCCCTCAACGAGACGTTCTCCACGCTCTTCCCCGCCCTCCTCATGGGCAACACCGTCGTCTTCAAGCCGGCCAAGTTCGGCGTGCTCCTCATCCGCCCCCTGCTGGAGGCCTTCCGCGACAGCTTCCCTCCCGGCGTCATCAACATCATCTACGGCCGGGGCCGCGAGACGGTGGGAGCCCTCATGGAGAGCGGCAAGGTGGACGTGTTCGCCTTCATCGGCACCAACCAGGGCGCCAGCGAGCTCAAGAAGATGCACCCCAAGCCGCACCGCCTCAAGGCCGTGCTCGGCCTGGACGCGAAGAACCCGGCCGTCCTCCTGGAGGACGCGGACCTCGACAACGCCGTGAGCGAGTGCGTCACCGGCACGCTGTCCTTCAACGGCCAGCGGTGCACCGCGCTGAAGATCCTCCTGGTGCACCGGAAGATCCTCCAGCCCTTCCTCGAGAAGTTCACCGCCGCCGTCGGCAAGCTCAAGCCCGGCATGCCCTGGGAACCCGGTGTGGCCCTCACGCCGCTGCCGGAGCCGGGCAAGCCCGCGTTCCTCAAGGGGCTCGTCGACGATGCCCTCCAGCACGGAGCCCAGGTGCTCAATCCCCACGGCGGGGAGATCCACGGCTCCTTCTTCTCCCCGGCCATCGTCTCGCCGGTGAACGAGCGCATGCGCCTGTACCACGAGGAGCAGTTCGGCCCGGTCATCCCCATCCTCCCCTTCGATGACGATGAGGAGGCCATCCGCTACGTGGTGAACTCGCAGTTCGGCCAGCAGCTGAGCATCTTCGGCAAGGACTCCAAGCGCATCGCGCGCCTCATCGATGCCAGCGCCAACCAGGTCGGTCGCATCAACCTCAACACCCAGTGCCAGCGCGGGCCCGACACCTTCCCCTTCAACGGACGCAAGGACTCGGCGGAGGGCACGCTCTCGGTCTCGGACGCGCTGCGCGTGTTCTCCATCCGCACGCTCGTCGCGACGAAGACGACGGCCGAGAACAAGGCCATCGTCCACAACATCCTCACCCAGCGCGAGTCCTCGTTCCTCTCGACGGACTACATCTTCTGAGGCACTCGCCGCTCGGCGCTCAGTCCCGGTAGCCCGGGTCGAAGCTCATCGCCGGCTGGCCCGGCAGGCACATCGGCCCGGGCCCGAGCGAGCCGTACCAGGCCGCCGCCATCATCGGCCGTGCACGGTGGCCGGGCCTCTCCGCGGGCTCCAGCTCGCGGGTGGCCGGGTGGGGGGCGAAGAGGCTCTGCTCCTTCACCCAGGCCCCCAGGCGGCTCAGTGCCAGCAGGAACTGGGACTCACGCCGGGGCAGCGGCGGCGCAAACCCCGGAGAAGTGCTCGTGGTGACATGACTCATGGGAGGGTTCCTCGAATCTGCCCAGTGGTTCCAATCGCTTAACGCGGTGCGTTAGCGCCTTCAACCCATTATCGGGCGACAGCCACGTGGGTTTCGTGCTGTCGCGGAAGACGGGTTTTACTGGATTGGGCTGACATCACACCGGCCGGAGGCCTGGCGGGTGAGGTCCTCGGCCACGGTGCGCAGCAGGTTGCGAGTGACGGTGGAGCGCTCGTCCTCCGCGGAGGGGCTCTTGGTGAGCCAGGAGGCCACCTTGCCCAGGCTGGACGCCGTCACCACCTGGAGCCGTACGCTCACCTGCACCACGAAGGCTTCGCCGGGCTCGGGGGGCTCCTCCAGCGTCCAGGCGGTGCGCTCCAGCTCCAGCGTGGTGGTGCTCGCGGGCAGGGGCCGGCCGTCCAGCAGGTACACGCCCTGCGTGAACGAGAGCACCTGGGTGAGCCGCGCGGTGTCCACCTGCTCGTCGAACCACAGCTTGCGGCGGCGCAGCAGCGTCAGCTCCACCTCGAGCCGCCCCGCGAGCCCCAGCCGCAGCAGTCGATCCAGCTCCGTGGGCAGGAAGGACTGTGCCTCGGGACGCACCACCACGCGCCTGCCGCTGAGCGTGGCGGTGCACTGCGCGCGGGGCTCCTCCGCCCAGGCCTCGGGCGCGAGCAGCCCCAGCGTGGCGAGCAGCGCCGCGCGGAGTCCTCGTGCCTGTGTCCCGAGCCGTCCCATGCGCATCAGAAGGGCCGTGTGAAGAGCAGCCGGGCCTCGGGGACCCAGTCCGCGCGGTCGTCCAAGCGCCAGGCCGCGGTCAGCTCCACCTCGTCTCCGAGGTGCAGGCTCGCGCCCAGTCCCAGCTTCGCGTCCGTCCAGCCCTCCTCCTGCCGCACCGAGCCCACGTCCACGAAGGCGCCCAGCGCCTCCCACCGGTACTCGGCGCTGGCGAGCACCGAGGCGTCTCCGCGCAACTCCTTGAAGCCGTAGCCACGCAGCGCGCTCCACCCGCCCAGGCCCTCCAGCTTCTGCAGGGGCAGGTCCTCGCCTCCCGCGGCGCGCAGGCGCAGGCGCAGGGACTCGTCATGTCCGGTGGGCACGTAGAGGACGGTGTCGCTCACCAGCTTCCAGAAGCGCGTGCCCTCGTCGCCTCCCAGGGAAGGATTGCCCACCTCCACCGTGGCGAAGCTCCGCAGCGTGGGCCGTCTGGGCCAGTCGTCCTCATGGGAGAGCAGGGAGAGCTCCGGGCTCCGGAAGAGCGAGCCGAGCTCCTCGCGCTGCGTCCCGTCGCTGGCGTACTCGAGCCGGGCGATGACGGAGGCGAAGCGGCCCTCGGTCGCCGGGGCGTTGGGGAAGGCCGGAGAGTCCCTGCGGAAGAGGGACAGGGGCGGCGAGAGGCTCACCAGGGTGGCGTAGGTGTCCCGGCGGTACTCGCCTCCCAGCAGCCAGTGGCTCCCGAGCCGCCACGTCGCGAAGGCCGCGGCGCCCTTGCGGCGGAAGTAGTCCGCGTCCGGACGGTTGAGCAGCGCCGAGTAGAGGAACGAGTCGATCGCGCCCATCCGCCAGCGATCCAGCGTGTCGGTGAAGTCGTGGAACTGGCCGCCCAGCTCCGCCAGGCCGAGCGAGGGCACCCGGCCCTTGGCTCCCATCAGCCAGTTGAGCCGGCGCTGGCGGCGCGTCTGCTCGGGATCCTCCGGGATGCGCTGGCCGCCCAGGCGCCAGGGAAGGAAGAGGGCCGTCTCCAGCGTCAGGTGCGCGCGGTCTCGCGGATCCCATAGCTGGAGCGCTCCCTCGAGCCCCGGCGCCAGCCCCGTCACCTGCGTGTGCACCGGGAGCAGGTCCAGCTCGAAGTCCGGCCGGCGGGCCCGGACGCCCACCACCACGCGACGGCCTCGCGTGACGAGGCCCGAGCTCGTGCCGTGCTCTCCCCAGTCGTTCCACCACGCCTCGGCGAGCTCCTCCCAGTTGAACTCGGCATGCTCGCGTCGGCGCTTGCTCCGCGGCTCCTGGCGCTCCTGGCGGAGGGTGCGGTAGCGGCGCGTGCCGTCCTCGGCCTTCTCCTCGACGAGCTGGACCTCCTCCGAGGGCCGCTCCACGGTGCTCACCCGGAGGAAGGGCAGCGTCTTCTCCAGGCGCCTCACCGCCTGGGAGGCATCGCTGCGCAGGAAGGTGTCCCCGGGCTGGAGCCCCAGCGCCTCCCGGACGCGCGGCACCATGTCCGCGTCCACGCCCTCCACGTCCACGCCCTCGATGCGGCCCTCGTCCACCTCCACCTCCAGGCGGCCGTCCGGGTGGAGTGTCGCGGCGATGCTGGCCAGCAGGTAGCCGTCGTCGCGCAGCTCATCGAGCGCCCGCTCCAGGGCTGCCTTCAGCCCTCCCGGGATGATGCCGGGCAGCAGCTCGCCTCGCTCGTCGAGCCGGGCGAGCCACTCCCGCGGCGGACGGGGAGGAGGACACAGGGGAGTGACGGGCGTGACGTTCACCGTCAGGCTCCGGTCGGTGATGCGCAGCACCACCTCTTCGTCATCCTCATCCGGAAGCCTTCCGGGTGGCGGCCACGTCCACGTGCGGAACATCTCCTCGCGCAGCTCGCGGGGCGTGACGTCCCGCGGGCCTTGGAAGGAGATGGAGGTGATGAAGGGATGCTCCTCGAGGGCTACCTCCAGCGATGGCGCCGAGCCCTCCGCGAGGCGCAGCGTGGGCGTGATGCGCGCGAAGAGCTCCGTGCGCGCGAGGCGGCGAAGACCTCGGGTGGCTTGCTCCACGGTGAGCGGGCCTGTCTCCGGGAGTCCGGTCAGCGTGCGCACCTGATCGACCGTGAGGCGCTGGAGCCCCTTCCAGTCGAGCCCCGAGAGCGTCTGGATCTGCCCGTCGATGCGGAGCTGGAGCGTGCCGAGCTGCCCCTCCGGCGTGTCGTCGTCGTCACGGCACACCTCGGCAACCGTCGAAGGCCCGGTGGTCGCGGGAGCCTGAGTGCCGGCAGCGGGCTCACCGCTGGTCGTTGGGGAGCTGGTAGGCGTGGGGACCGAGGCCGGGCCCGCATCGGGGCGCTCGGTCTGGGCGCCCGCCACGAGCGAGAGGAGACAGGAGAGAAGGAGTGCGATGCGGTTCATGCCCACCTGGAGAGCACGCGCCGTTCCAGCCGAGGCCGTGCCGTAAGTGCCCGGAAGGACGAGGAGCGAGTGGCTGGACAGATGTCATTTCCACATCGCGATGTCACGGCGTGATGTGAGGGTGACATCGCCCTCATGACACCGGTAGGCCCAGGGCCTTGATGCGGCGGTGGAGGTTGCCCCGGTCCATGCGCAGCAGGCGGGCCGCCGCGGCGATGCTGCCTCCCTCCGCCAGCGCGGCGCGGATGAGGTCCCTCTCGAAGTCCTCCACGTGCTCGCGGTAGCCCTTCTCTCCGAAGGTGAGGGGGCCGGTGCGCGGAGGCTGCGGCGCGGAGCCCTCGAGCGACTCGGAGGTGAGGGTGAGCGGACCCGTGCCGCGCAGCAGGTTCAGGCGCTCGATGTAGTTGCGCAGCTCGCGGACGTTGCCCGGCCAGCGGTACGCGCGCAGAGCCATCTCGGCGCCGGGGGCGACCTCCAGCGCCACGTGCGGCCCGGCGATCTCGGCGGCGAAGGCTCGGGCGAGCGGGAGGAGATCCTCGGGGCGCTCGCGCAGGGGCGGCACCGCGAGCGGCATGACGTTGAGCCGGAAGAAGAGGTCCTGCCGGAAGCGTCCCTCCTTCACCGCGCGGGAGAGGTCCTGGTGCGTGGCCGCGAGGATGCGGACGTCCACGGCGATGGGGGCGGTTCCGCCCAGGCGCTCCACCTCCTTGGTCTCCAGGGCGCGAAGCAGCTTGGCCTGCAGCTCCAGCGGCATGTCGCCCAGCTCGTCGAGGAAGAGGGTGCCCCCGTGGGCCTGCTCGAAGCGGCCGGGGCGACGCGCGGTGGCTCCAGAGAAGGCGCCCTTCTCGTGGCCGAAGAGCTCGCTCTCCAGCAGCGTGGCGGGGATGGCCGCGCAGTTGATGGCCACGAAGCGCCCCTTGCGCCCCGAGGCCAGGTGGAGGGCTCGGGCCACGCGCTCCTTGCCGGTGCCCGTCTCGCCGGTGATGAGGACGGCCGCGTCGCTCGGGCCCACGCGGGCGATGAGCCTACGCAGGTTCTCCATGGCGGGGCTCTCGCCGACGAGGTGGCCGGGGCGGGCCAGCTCCTCCAGCAGCCGCTGGCGCTCCTCTCTCAACGAGTCCAGCGCCAGCGCGTTGCGCAGGGCGGTGAGCAGGCGCTCGGGGGAGGGCGGCTTCTCCACGAAGTCGGTGGCGCCCAGCTTCAGGGCCTGGACGGCCTCGGCGGGAGAGGCCTCGCCGGAGAGCACCACCACGGGAGCGGGCAGGGGACGAGGCAGCCGCGCGAGCAGCTCCAGTCCCGTCTCCCCGGGCATGCGCAGGTCCAGGAGCACCAGGTCCGGCGGGCCCTCGGGAGCGTCGAGCAGGCGCGAGGCCTCGGCGGCGGAGCGGGCCTCCAGGGGCTGGAATCCTTCGTCCGACAGCAGTCCGCGCAGGCCCTTGAGGACGCCGGGGTCATCATCGACGAGGAGGATGCGAGGTCCGGGCTTCATGTCACGGCCCTGTCAGGGAGAGGTCCACGCAGGCCAGCGTACCCCCATCGGAGGCGAAAGCCGTGCCATGTGGTGCCCGTCGGTGGCCGGCCTCGACACCCTTCGGACGCGACAGAGGCCTCCGAGGGCCCGGTGGCGGCGAGCATCCGCCGAACTGGTATGCCTGTCATACCAGTTGGGCCAGCTTTCGGCCGGCAGGGGGAGGCGAGCATCCGCCGAACTGGTATGCCTGTCATACCAGTTGGGCCAGCTTTCGGCCGACAGGGGGAGGCGGAGGGGGCCACCCGGTGGCTCGTGAAGCCCGTGCCCTGGCCTCATGGCGTGGGCGGTGCCAGCGGCAGGTCCACGAGCGCCAGCGTTCCGCCTCCGGGGGCGGGCTCGAGGCGCAGGGTGCCGCCATGCTCGTGGGCGATCTTCTGCGCGATGGGCAGGCCCAGCCCGCTGCCCTCCGGCTTGGTGCTGAAGAGGCCCCGGGTGAGGGCGGCGCCTTCCAGCACGGCGGGGATGCCCGTGCCCCCATCCCGGATGGTGACGCGGAGCCTGGACGGCTGGGGCTCCACCGCGATGCGGACCGGAGAGGCTCCCGGAGCCGAGGCCTCCGTCGCGTTCTTCACCAGGTTGCCGAACAGTCGCCGCAGCCCGTCTGGATCCGCTTGGAGGGTGAACTCCCCACCCGGCGCCAGCTCCACGGGCACGGGCGAGGTGCCCTGGTACAGCGTGCACACCTCGGCGAGCAGCGGCCTCAGGGCCACGGGCTGGAAGCGGGGCGCGGGCAGGCGGGCGAAGGCGGAGAAGCTCTGCGTCATCCGCATGAGCAGCTCCACCTCCTCCTGGAGCAGCGCGACGGCCTCCGAGATGCGCGCCGCGTCGGGAGGTGAAGACCCATCCGAGCGGGACAGTCGGGCCAGCGAGAGCTTCATGGCCGTGAGCGGGTTCTTCAGCTCGTGGGCCAGCGCCCGGGCGATGTCCTGCCAGGCGGCGATCTGCTCGGCGGCCTTGAGGCGCTCGCGCTGGGCGAGCAGCTCCTGGCCCATGCGGTTGAAGCCGGCGAAGAGGAACTGGAACTCGTCACGCGGGTGCTCGGGCGCCGGCAGGCGGATGGACAGGTCTCCCCGCGCATAGGTCGCCATGCCCTGGGTGAGCGTGGTGACGGGACGCGAGAGTGCCCGCCCGAGCAGCGCCGCGGCCAGGGCGAGCACCACCGCCGAGACCAGCACGAGCGCGGCGATGAACATGGGCACCCGCCGCACGAGCGCCCCTCGCGCCAGCTCCGCCTGCGCCAGGTTGAGGCGTGCCTCGTCCAGCGGAGCCTGTGAGATGCCCCGGCGCTCCAGCTCGCCCGACACCTCATCGAGGACGCGCTCCACGGGGGCCACGGACACCGACAGGAGCCGCTCCAGTGCGCTCCGCGCGAGCAGCCCCATCAGCACGAGCGGGACGAGCCCCGCCACCAGCATCACGGCCAGCAGCCGACGACGGAAGCGGTGAGGAGGCGCCGAGAGGGCGGGAGGAGCCATGGAGGACACACGGACCGCGCAGGAGAACGCGGCAGTGCTACCACCAAGTGCCCCGCTTCAGGGCTCGAACGGTGCTCCTCCCGAGAGGGCCTCGCGGCTCAGGCGGCCTTCAGGCCGGGCCGGGTAGAGGCGGTGGTGGCCTTCGTCGTCTCGAGCAGGAAGTCCACCAGGCTGCCCACGGTGTCCTGCCCGGGGCGCAGGGCTCGGATGAACCACGGGGTGAACGCGCGACCCTCGCCTGTTACCTCGGTCTGGAGCCGAGACATCAGCGAGTCCAGGTGGCTGGGGGTCAGGTCGAGATCGCCCGTCAGCGAAGCCGCCTCGGTGACGCGGCTCGGGTGGAGGCCCGGGCGGCTGTCCAGGATGATGCGGCGGACGTGATCGAGAGTCTTCTGCCGGTACATAGATTCCTCAGGTTGTGGTGCAGGGGCCGTCCCCCCGTGCAACCGGGCACATTTCTAAAAATTCCTCGAATTCATGTCAAACCAGTAATTTGAGGAAAATTAGCCAGACTTGCTCAGTGGATAATTCCAGTAAGACGGGTGGCGCTGCACGCAGGTGGGCTGCCCTCGTGGGGCTGGGACGCGAGGCCTGATAGCCTCGGAGCGGATGGCTCGCCTTCTCGCTCCGTCCCAGAGTTGGCTGTTCGGCCGCGGAGTGGATCTCACCGTCTTCGCCGGGGTTGCACTCGTGTCCGTGGCGCTGGTGCTCGCGGCCCCGTGGCTCGGCGCGGTGGGCGATACGCCCCTGTGGGCCTGGGTGCTGCTCGTCGTCTGCGTGGACGTGGCCCACGTCTGGTCCACGGTGTTCCGCACCTATCTCGATGGCGAGGAGCTGAGCCGACGGCCCGCGCTCTACATCATCGCCCCGCTCGGGGCCTATGTGCTCGGCGTGCTGGCCCACCTGGTGTCCGCCGGCCTGTTCTGGCGGCTCTTCGCGTACGTGGCCCTGCTCCACTTCGTGCGCCAGCAGTACGGGTGGGTGGCCCTCTATGATCGGAAGGCCCGCGTCTCGGACTTCGAGCGCCGCCTGGATGCCGCCGCCATCTACGCGGCCACGCTGGGGCCCGTCGTCTGGTGGCACGCCCACCTCCCGCGCGCCTTCTGGTGGTTCGTGGAGAACGACTTCATCTCCGGGCTGCCCGCGTGGGTGGGGACGGTGGCGCTGGCCGTCCACGGGCTGGTGCTGGTGGCCTGGGCCGGCTTCCAGGCGGCTCGGGTGGTGCGCGGCGAGGGGCTCCAGGTCGGCAAGGTGCTGCTCGTGCTGGCCACATGGGTGACGTGGTTCGGCGGCATCGTCCTGGCCCAGGATGACTTCACCTTCACGGTGATGAACATCCTCCTCCACGGCGTGCCGTACTTCGCGCTCCTGTTCCGCTACGCGCGCGGGCGGCAGGCCGAGGGCGGGTATGGGCCCTTCTCCCTGCTGGTGCGCGCGGGGCTGCCCGCGTTCCTCCTCTTCCTCGTGGCGCTGGCCTGGGGGGAGGAACTGCTCTGGGATCGGCTCATCTGGCACGACCGGCCCGCCCTCTTCGGCGACAGCGGCCTGTCCCTGCCCCCGGACCTGCTGGCGCTCGTGGTGCCGCTGCTCGCGCTGCCCCAGGCGACGCACTACCTGCTGGATGCCTTCGTCTGGAAGCCGAGCCGGGATCCAGCGCTCCTGGCCCGCCTGGGGTGGGCTCCCGGGGCGCGAGAAGGTTCGCCACGTGGCACCGTGACACCGTCGCCGGTAGCCATGGCGCGTCCCGCCGAGTAAGTCGGAGGTCGCCTATGTCGCGACTCCTACTGGTCTCCAATCGCCTCCCCGTCACCGTCAAGGCCGAGAAGGACAGTGTGTCCGTGGTGCGCAGCGCCGGCGGCCTGGCCACGGGCCTGAGCCGTCCCCATGAGCGCTCCGGGGGCCTGTGGATCGGCTGGCCCGGGGACGTCTCGCGGCTGTCCGGTGCGCAACGCGCCAAGGTGGAGTCCCAGCTCGCCGAGCTCCGGTGCGTGCCGCTGTACCTCAGTGCCAGCGAGGTCAGCCGCTACTACGAGGGGTACTCCAACCGCGTGCTCTGGCCGCTGTGCCACTACATGCCGGACCGCGTGCCGCGCCAGGACAGGGACTGGGAGGCCTACGCCAAGGTCAACGAGCGCTTCGCGGAGCTGGTGGCCCGGCACTATCAGCCAGGCGACACCATCTGGGTGCATGACTACCAGCTCATGCTGGTGCCCGGCCTGCTGCGCCAGCGGCTGCCCGAGGCGCGCATCGGCTACTTCCACCACATTCCGTTCCCGTCGAGTGAGATCTACCGCATGCTGCCGCACCGCGAGGAGCTGCTGCGCGGCCTGCTCGGCGCGGACGTGGTGGGCTTCCATACGCCCAGCTACGTGCATCACTTCTCCAGCACGCTCTTGCGGCTGCTCGGGCTGGAGACGGACCTCGACCACGTCACCTACGAGGGGCGCGCCGTGCGGCTGGGCGCCTTCCCCATGGGCATCGACGCGGCGGCCTTCGAGGGGCTGGCCACGCACCCGGCGGTGCTCGAGGAGGTGCGCGTCCTGAAGGAGCGCAGCGCCGGGCAGCGGCTGCTGTTGGGCATCGATCGGCTGGACTACACCAAGGGCATCCCCCGGCGCCTGCTGGCCGTGCAGCGGCTGCTGGAGCGCGAGCCGTACCTGCGCGGGCGCCTGAGGTTCATCCAGGTGGCCGTGCCCAGCCGCACCCAGGTGGAGGACTACGCCGCCTACCGCGACAAGGTGGACGAGCTGGTGGGCCGCATCAACGGCCTGTACGGCACCGTCCACAACGTCCCCATCCACTACCTCTACCGCTCCTTCAACGAGCGGCAGCTGGTGGGGCTCTACAGCGCGGCGGACGTGATGCTCGTCACGCCCGTCCGGGATGGGATGAACCTGGTGGCCAAGGAGTTCTGCGCGTCCCGGCCGGATGAGAATGGGGTGCTCATCCTGAGCGAGTTCGCCGGCGCCGCCACCGAGCTGCGCGACGCCGTCATGGTCAACCCCTTCGACGTGGAGTCCATGGCGGACGCCATCCTCCAGGCGTTGGAGATGTCGGAGGAGGAGCGCCGCAAGCGGATGCAGTGCCTGCGCGCCCAGGTGAAGTCCCGCGACGTGCACTGGTGGGTGGGCCACTTCCTGGACACGCTCCAGTCGGTGCCCACGCCCACCGTCCGGTCCACCCCCGGAGTCGCGGAGGTGAGCGCGCGCCTGAGGCAGGCCCCGCGGCGCGTCCTCCTGCTGGACTATGACGGGACGCTCGTCGGGTACGCGCCCCGGCCGGAGCTGGCCGCGCCGGATGCGGAGCTGAAGGAGCTGCTGGCTCGGGTGGTCGCCCTGCCGGACACGGCGGTGCACATCGTCAGCGGTCGGTTCCGGGACAAGCTGGAGGCGTGGATGGGAGACTTGCGGGTCGGGCTCCACGCCGAGCACGGCCTCTGGTCCCGCTCCGGGCCCGGCGCGCCCTGGCGGATGCTGGAAGGCGTCTCCCCCGAGTGGAAGGAGCAGGCGCGTCCGATGCTGGACCTCTTCTCCTCGCGTGTCCCGGGCTCGTTCGTGGAGGAGAAGACGGCGTCGCTCGCGTGGCACTACCGGCAGGTGGATACGGGCTTCGGCGCGTGGCAGGCGCGCGAGCTGCGCCTGAAGCTGGGCGAGGTGCTGGCCGGCGGCCCGCTGGAGGTGCTGCCCGGGGACAAGGTGGTGGAGGTGCGTCCCCGGGGCGTCAACAAGGGGCGCGTGGTGGCCCAGGCGCTGGAGGGCATGGCGCCCGGGACGGTGGTGGCGGCATTCGGAGATGACCGCACCGACGAGGACCTGTTCGCCGCGCTGCCCGAGGGCGCCCTCTCCGTGCACGCGGGGGGCAAGCCCTCGCGCGCCACGTACCGGGTGAACGGACCCGCCGAGGTGCGCAAGGTGCTCGCCGCGCTGCTGGAGCCGTGAGCGCGCTCAGCCGAGCTTGTAGCGCTTGAGCTTCTCGTAGAGGGTCCGCAGGCCGATGCCCAGGCGCTCGGCGGCCTCGCGGCGGTTGCCGCCCACGCTCTCCAGCGCCTGGACGATGGCGCGCCGCTCCAGCTCCTCGAGCGACAGGCCCTCGACTCCGGGGACGGCCTCGGCGGCAGGCGGGGGCGTCCGCGCCGGCTCGATCAGCAGGTGCCGGGGCTCCAGGGTGTCGCCGTCCGCGAGGATGGCCGCGCGCTCGAGTGCGTTGGCCAGCTCGCGGATGTTGCCCGTCCAGTGCCCCCCGAGCAGCGCCTTCCGGGCGGGCTCCGACAGCTTCAGCACCGGCCGCTTGAGCTCGTGGCAGGCGCGCGCCAGAAGCACCTCCGCCAGCGGGAGGATGTCCGCCGGCCTGTCCCTCAGCGGTGGCAGCCGCACCGGGAACACCGACAGCCGGTGATAGAGGTCCTCGCGGAACGTGCCCTCGGCGATCTTCCCGCGCAGATCCTGGTGCGTCGCGGCGATCCACCGCACGTCCACCTCGAGCGTCCGCGTGCCGCCCACCCGCTCGAAGGCGCGCTCCTGCAGCACGCGCAGCAGCCGGGCCTGGAGCGCCGGCTTGAGCTCGCCCACCTCGTCCAGGAAGAACGTGCCGCCGTCGGCCAGCTCGATGCGCCCGCGCTTGCGCTCCGTGGCGCCGGTGAAGGCGCCCTTCTCGTGGCCGAACAGCTCGCTCTCCAGCAGGTTCTCCGAGAGCGTGGCGCAGTTGATGGCCACGAAGGGGCCCCTGGCGCGATCGCTCATGCGGTGGATGGCGCGCGCCGCCACCTCCTTGCCCGTGCCGCTCTCGCCCAGCAGCAGCACCGTGGCGTGGGTACGCGCCACCTTCTTCAGCGCCTCCACCACCGGCTGCATCGCCGGGTCTCCGTGGCTCAGCACCGGCTCGCCCGCGGTGGCCCGCGTGGCCTCCGCGTGGTCCCTCAGCTTGCGCCGCTCCAGCGCCCGCGCCGCCAGGAGCCTCAGCTCCGCCGGGCCGCTCACGGGCTTCTGGATGAAGTCGAACGCCCCCAGCTTCATGGCCTGCACCGCGCTCTCCACGTTGCCGTGCGCCGTCAGGACGATGAACTCCACCTCGGGCTGCTCGGCCTGGACCTTCTCCAGCAGCTGCATCCCGTCCATCCCCGGCATGCGCAGGTCCGTGAGCACCAGGTCGAAGCTCTTGGCCCGCAGCAGGGCCAGCGCCTCCTCGCCGCTGGCGGCCTCCTCCACGTGATGGCCATCGAGCTCGAGGCTCTCGGCCAGGAAGCTGCGCACGCCCTCTTCATCGTCGACGACCAGGATGCGACCCATGAGAACCACCTCCCGCCCGGCGGCACCCGCTCAGGCCGTCTGGGGAATACGGACACGGAACAAGGCTCCACCCTGGGGGTGGTTGCTGGCGTGGATGCTGCCACCATGGAGCTCCACCACCCGCCGGGCCACCGCCAGGCCGAGCCCGTTGCCCAGCGGCCGGTGGGTGTGGAACGGCTCGAAGATGGCGGCCTCCTGACCCGGGGGGATGCCCGTGCCGACATCCCGCACCTCATAGAGCAGCGCCTGCTCTTCCGTGGAGATGCGCGCGAACACCGGCGCGCCCGCGGGAGAGGCCTGCACCGCGTTGCGCAGCAGGTTGCTGAGCACCTGCTGCATGCGCGGCGCGTCCAGGGACCAGGAGGCAGGCGCGGACTGGGAGTCCAGCTCGATGCGCCGCGGGTCCACCTCCTCGGCCGCGGCCCGGACGATGGCCACTGGATCCGTCTGCTGGCGGTGGATGGTGCCCGTGCGCACGAAGGCCAGCAGGCTGCTGGTGAGATCCTCCAGCCGCACGGCCTCCTTCACCACCCGCTCGGCCTTGGTGCGCGAGCGTCCCTCGGGCAGCGCCTCCGCGAGCAGCTGCGCGTGGCCCTTGAGCGAGGCCAGCGGGTTGCGCAGCTCGTGCGCGAGCACCGCGGACATCTCTCCCAGCATCGCGAGGTGCCGCTCGCGGGCCAGCTGGTGCTCCATGGCCTCGCGTCGCTTCAGCCACCGGAAGGCGAGCCCCGCGCCCAGCAGCATCGCCAGCGCCACCACCCCGCTGATGAGCAGCGAGCGGCGGGAGCTGGAGACGAGCTCGCGGGCCAGGAGGGGCTCGAACTCGAGCACCGTGGGCGGAAGCTCCCGCCTGCGCGGACGAGGCTGCGCGGCGGGGGGCGGCCGAGGCTCGTCGGGGGGAGGGGGCCTGGCGACGGGCGGAGGAGGCGGAGGCTCCCCGGGGGGAGGCGGGGGCGCGCGGAACACGAGGCGGATGCGCGTGCCTGCCTCTGACAGGAGGATCTCCGGCTCCGAGCCCGCGGGCACGAAGTCCGCGCGAGGGGGACCGCCGAGAGCCGTCCCGGCCTCGACAGGCCTGGAGGGCGCAAGCAGGGCCAGGTAGCGCAGCTCCTGGTCCTGAAGGTTGGCGAGCAGCCGGGCCGTGCTCTCAGCAGTGGGCGGACTGCCCACGTCCCGCAGTCCCTGGCGGACCCCGTCGAGCAGCACCTGCCCCTGTCCGCGGATGAGGTTCCAGGCGATGTGGTGCACGCGGGAGTGGTTCACCGCCGCGGAGAGCACCATGCCGCTGCCCAGGAAGAGCGCGGCGATGAGGATCCCCCAGCGCGACCATCTCATCAGGCGCACGGGATCGCCGACACGCATGTGGGACATCCTAGCATCCCCCCTGGGCGTCTCTGGAGGAGGCGGAGCCATTGCGACAGGCGGGCTGCTTCATGGCGGGGCTCCGGAGGGGGACGGCGTCCGATCATCCGAGTCGGGCACCCCACCTCTGGAGCAACCGTCGTTCCAGCGCTCCGGTAGTCCCGAAGCCAAGTCTTTTCCAGGGTTTTGCCCGGCGAGGGCAGAAGCCTCCCAGGCACGTGCTGCGCAATCCGCAGTCCGGTGGTGCGGGATTCGCATGCCCCCGGCTCGGCGGCTCCCATGGGGCGAGGGCCGCGCGGGGCACCTCGAAGCAGAGGCTACAACCTGGTGAGTCGTGCTCCAGGCGGGCTACCGTAGACGTCATCTTTCGTCCCCAGGCAGCGCCAGAGTCGGTAAGGTGGCCCCGTGTCCACCACCGCCATTCCCGACCTGTTCGGCCGTGTGCCAGCGGCGCTCTTCGCTCCCCTCTCGGGAGCGCTGGCGCCGCTCTACTGGGCCATTCTCGCTCGGTACTACCAGTATGAGTTCGAGCGTGAGCCGGTCGCGCTCGTGAAGCCGGCGGCCATCGAGCTCGCGGAACAACTCCTCCAGGCTTCCCCGGCCTGGCAGGGGCGCCACGAGGAGTTGCTCTCGCTCGAGGAAGCCGGCGCGCCGCCCGAGGCGGAGCACGGGCTCGAGGAAGGTGCCATCACGAGGACCATGGCCCGTCGGCTCGTCTCCCGCCTGGAGGCCACGGGGTGGTTCCACTTCGAGTACCGCAGCACGCTGGGCCAGGTGCTGAGCTTCCACCCCTGGGCCGCCCGGGTGCTCGACACGCTGGTGCGTGTGGCCCGGGACGAGCAACCCATCTTCCAGGGCTACGCGCACTCCATCGCCATCCTGCTCAAGCCCGACACCTTCGCCAGCCGGCCGGGCGTCTCCCTGCGTGAGGCGCATCGCCACACGCTCGAGCTCGTCCGGGAGCTCAAGATCCTGAACCGCAACATCCACGCCTTCACCCAGCGGCTCCTCGAGGAGGTGACCACCGCGTCTGGCGTGCTCGAAGAGGGCCTCGACCGCTACCGGCAAGCCGTCATGGCCAACTACCACCGGCTCAAGACGGTGGAGAACCTCTATCGCTGGCGCAGCGACATCCTGCTGAGGCTCGACGCCATCGAGCACGACGCCGGCTCCATCGCCGCCGCGGCGCGCTGGTACGCAGAGCAGCTCGCCCTCGACCTGGCCGCCGCGACGCGGCAGGTGGAGGAGGATCTGCGGCTGATGCGCATGCGGTTCGAGACGCTCCCGGAGATCACCGACGACATCGACGCACGCAACGCGCGCTTCAGCGGCGTCGCCCTGCGCAAGCTCATGTACCTGCTGAGGCAGGACCGGCGGACGGAGGGGCAGCTCCAGTATCTCGTCGAGAAGCTCGCGCGGGACGAGGCGCCGGAGCTCGAGTTCGATGTGTACCGGTGCGAGCTGCTGCGAGATGGCTTTCTCTACACGCCGCCCACGCGCCGCGCGAAGGCCGCGCCGCAAAAGCTCCCCATGCGACGACGGGCGTTGTCCGAGGCGCAGCGGCGGCAGCTCGCCGAGCGGTTGCGCAGCCCGTACGCCCGAGCGCGGATAGAAGAGTTCGTGAGCGAGCTGCTCGGTGCGCGGCAGGCCGGGACGATGGAGGAGCTGCCGCTGCGAGACGATGAGGACTTCGTGCGGGCCATCCACCTGGTCGGCTACGGGCTCGACGGCAGGGGCCGCTATCGCTTCCGGCCGGCCGAGGCGCCCGCGGCCCACGTGCGCGGCGGGGCTTATGGGGTGCCAGGTGGGAGGTTCGAGCGCTCCGGGAAGAAGGGGTGACGTGCATGGACTTCTTTGTCGAATATCCCAGGCTCGAGCCCGCCCAGCAGGAGCGCTTCCGGCAGGTCATCACCCGGCTGCTCTCCGGGGAGGTGCTCACTCCGGGCGAGGCGCTCCGGCCGGACGGAGACTGGCGCTTCGCCGAGCGGTACCGCGAGCTGCTGGAGGCCTATCTGCGCATCGGAGGATGGCGGCTCGACATCGATCTGGGGCTGCGGCTGTGCCGGGCCGTCCACGAGGCGGGCGAGCAGCGGGTGCGGTTCAACAAGCTGGAGAGCCTGGTGCTGTGCATCCTGCGGCTCATGTACCACGAGCGGATGCAGCAGGCGACCGAGGAGGTCCGCTGCGAGGTGGTGCTGGGGGAGCTGCGCGAGCGGCTCATCCAGAGTGGGCGGCCCGTGCACCAGCTGCCTCGCCGCGCCCTCGTGAATGCGCTGCGGCGGCTGGAGCGGCACTCCCTCGTCTCCCTGGGGCGTGGCGTGACGGGTGAGGACACGGAGCGCTTCCATGTCCAGCCGCTGATCGAGAAGGTCCTGCCGCCCGATCGCATCGCCGAGCTCTTCGAGCGTGTGCGTGCCTATGTCAACGAGAAGCCACGAGAGGCCACTCCCGGGGCCGAGGCCACGGAGGGCCGGGGGCCAGAGGCGGAGGGGGAGCTCTCGGCGGAGGAGGGGGACGTCCCATGATGCGGCTCGAGGCGGTGCGGCTCATCCACTGGTACCACTTCCAGCACGAGCTCCTTGCGCTGGACGGCAGCTGCCTGCTGTTTGGAGACAATGGCAGCGGCAAGTCCACGGTGCTGGATGCCATCCAGCTGGCCCTGGTGGCGGACATGGGGGAGGTCCGGTTCAACAAGGCGGCCAACGAGAACAGCCGGCGCAGCCTCCATGGCTATGTGCGACACAAGCTCGGCTCGGAGGATGAGAGCCGGCCGGGCCAGGTCCGGTATGGCCGTGGCGCCTGTACCAGCTATGTGATGCTGCGCTTCCGAGACGACAGCGGCAGCCGCCCGCCCTTCGTCTGCGGCATGGTGCTCGAGGCGGGCGAGGAGGACACCGCCGTCCAGAAGTGGGGCTTCGTCATCCCTCACCTCGCCCTCGGGGAGGTGCCGGCCCTCGCGCCGGATGAGGTGGTCCGCACCGCGCGAGACTTCCGTGTCCAGCTGCGCGCCCTGCCGGGGGCGCAGCACTATGCGGATGTGGGCACGTACCGGGACGAGGTGCGGCACCGCCTGGGGTTCCTGCCGCCCTCCTTCCATCTGCTCCTGGTGAAAGCCCTGGACTTCAAGCCCATCCGGCAGGTGCGTGAGTTCGTGTTCCACTACCTGCTGGATGAGCGGACCGTGGACACGGTCGCCCTCCAGGCCAACATCGAGCACTACAAGCGGCTGGAGGCCGAGGCCCAGGAGGCGGAGCGGCGCATCGCGGCGCTCGAGACCATCTGCGTCCAGGGCGAGCGCATCCTCCAGAAGCGGCGCACCGCCGAGGCCCACGAGTTCCTCACCCTGCGCGCCCGGCTGGAGCTGGCCGAGGAGCGGGAGCGGCGGGCCGCGGAGAGCATCGCCCACCTCGAGAGCGAGCAGCGCGGCAACGCGGCGCGGATGGAGGCGCTCACCGCCGACCTGGTGTTCCTGGGACGCGAGCATGAGCGCATCATCGGGCTGCTCCAGGGCCACCCCACGTTCCACCAGCTCCAGGCGCTGGAGTCCGATCTGGAGCGGACGCGGGAAGAGGTGAAGCGGGCCGAGCAGAGCGCCACGGAGGCCCGGCGGCTGCTCGGGCAGCAGACGGAGGTCCTCGCCCTGCTCCTCTCGGAGGCGGCGAGGGATCTCCGCAGGAAGCGCCCGGAGCTGTTCCGGGACGATGAGCTGGTGGGCGCCTCCGAGGAGCCCGCCATCATCCAGCGCCTGCGGGAGACGCTGGCGCGAGAGGGGGCGCTGGCGGGCCGCGACCTGTCGACGTGGAGTGGGCGGCTGGACAAGGCCGCCTCCGTGCTCGGGCTCGCGCAGGTCACCGTGGAAGAGCTCCTGCGGCGGGCGCGCGAGGAGGGGGCGGGGCTCGAGGCCGAGCGGGAGGAGCTCGAGCAGGGGCGCCTGCGGTACGACGAGGGGGTGGAGGCGCTCCTTCACCTGCTGCGCGCCCGCCTGAAGGGCAAGCGCGAGCCGGCCCCGCTCTGCGAGCTGATCGAGGTGCCCAACCCGCGCTGGCGCGACGCCGTCGAGGGGTACTTGAACACGCGCCGCTTCGATGTGCTGGTGCCCCCCGAGGACTTCTCTCGCGCGCTCGCCCTCTACGAGAAGAACAAGCGGGGGTATGCGCTGCCTGGCCGCAAGGCGCCCATCTTCATCTCCGGCGTCGGGCTGGTGGATCTCGAGCGCATCCGCGAGCGCGCTCCGTCCGCCCGCCCGCGCTCCCTCGCCGAGCAGGTGCACGCGGAGGATCCGCTCGCTCGCCTCTACGTGGACTTCGTGCTGGGCGAGGTCATCTGCTGCGAGGACGAGCAGGAGCTGCGCCGCCATGCGCGCTCCATCACGGACTCGGTGATGGTGTACCAGAACTTCACCGCGCGGCAGACCTCGCCGGCGGTGTACTCCAAGCACTACATCGGTCAGGCGGCACGGCTGCGCCGCAAGGACGCCATCGACGCCCGCCTGGGAGCGCTGCACCAGGAATTCGTCACGCTCGCGGAGGAGCTCCACTGGCTGAAGCTGTCCCTGAAGCGCTGCACCGAGGCCCGGGTTCACGCGGCGCAGCTCGCGCGGTTGATGGAGGACGCGGAGCAGGCACCCACGCTGAGGGCCCAGGTGGCGCAGCTGGAGCGGCGGCTGTCCCAGCTCGATCGCGGGGAGCTCCAGCAGCTCGAGCAGGATCGCCGGGAGCTGGAGGCCCGGCGCAGGGAGCGGGAGCAGGAGCGGACGCTGGCGGCCGAGAAGAAGGGGAGCCTGGAGTCCGAGGCCGTGGGGGCCGCGACGGAGCTGCGGCGCGCCGGGGAGGACGGGCAGCGGGCTCGGGAGGCGCTGGAGGCCACGGCGGTCGCCCAGAGCCCGGAGCGTCGCGCGGAGGCTGAAGCCCGCTACCAGCACGAGCGAGCCGAGAAGGAGGCCCCGCGCATCGTCAGCGTGTTCGAGCACCAGCGCGGCATCCTCATGGGCGAGGTCACCAACCTGGTGCACAGGATGGTCGAGCTCAAGACGCGGTTCGCCAATGACTATGGCTTCGCGGCGGAGACGCTGGGAGAGGGCTTCGCCGAGCACGCGGCGGAGCGGGAGCGCTGGCGGGACAGCCGGCTGCCGGACTATCGCGAGCGCATCGCCGAGGCGAAGCGTCAGGCCACCCAGCAGCTCGCCGAGGACATCATCTTCAGGCTGCGCGAGAACCTGCTGCTGGTGCAGCGGCAGCTCGATGAGCTCAACCGCGCGCTCAAGGACGTGCCCTTCAACGGGGACCGCTACAGCTTCACCCGCGAGATCGCGCCCACCCACCGCCCCTTCTACGAGCTCATCATGGCGGCGGGGCAGCTCGGACGGGACTCGCTGTTCGGTGCGCAGACGCTGGCCAGCGAGGAGGCTCGCCGCACCCTGGAGGAGCTCGTGGACAGGCTCCTCGAGGGCGAGGCCCGGGAGGTCAAGACGGAGCTGGAGGCGCGGGCCGACTACCGCGAGTACTTCAACTACGACATCCGCATCACTCAGCCGGACGGCACCTGGTCCTCCTATGACAAGGTGTCGGGAGACAAGTCCGGTGGGGAGACCCAGACGCCCTACTACATCGCCATCCTGGCCTCGATGTACCGGATGTATCGCGCTGGCGTGTCGGAGGCAGGGCCCGGGTGCGGGCTGGTGCTGCTGGACGAGGCGTTCTCGAAGATGGACGAGCAGCGCATCGCGGCCATGCTCCGCTTCGCTCGCAACCTGGGGCTGCAGCTGGTGATGGCGACGCCCAAGGAGCGGGTGGCGATGGTGGCTCCCTGGGTGGAGCGCTCGCTGCTCATCTACAAGGACCTCGAGTCCGGCGAGCCCACTGTGGCGGACTTCACGAAGGAGCTGGCCCGCGATGAAGCCGAGCGAGCCGTCGGCGCGGTGTGAGCTCCTGACGCGCCTGCTGGAGGCCTACGAGCGCGGCGCGATGTACGGCCGCAAGGGCCCCTGGCCACGACACGTGTGCCTTCGCCTGAACGCGGGCACGTTCCCCGAGGCCTTCGCTCCCGAGGGGCGCGAGTGGCTGGCGGAGCTGCGCGCCGCGGCGGACGCGCTCGAGCGGGCCGGGGCGGTGACGGTGGTGCGAAGCAAGGGGGGGCTCTACGAGTCGCGGGAGCCCAAGGAGGTTCGGCTGGGGCCCGAGCACGTGGACACCGCCTACGCGCTGGCGCGTGAGTTCGGGTACGAGCCTCTGGCATCCATCCTGGCGATGCTCGCCGAGCACGTGCGCGACCTGAGCGCGCGGGCGGAGGTGCCCTGGGCTCGTGCCTTCTTGGCGGCGGCCTCCGTCGAGCTTGCCCGCGGCGAGGGCGGCAGGCTGGGGGCCTCGCGCGAGCGCCTCAAGCGGGACTGGCGGGACTGGCGCGATGCGCTGACCGCGGCGGCGGCGCTGGCGGGGGGCGCGCAGGGCTGGGAGCGCGTGGTGAGTGAGCGCCTCTTCACCGACTCCAAGCGGCTGGCGGCGATCCGGGGGCAGGTGGCGGGGGTGCTGGTGCGGATGGATCCCCGCCTCGCCGAGGCCGCACCGGAGGAGCCGCAGGAAGTCCTGGAGGCATATGGACTGCGCCGCCGTCCGGGGCTCGTGCGGTGCGCCGGCTGCGCGGAGCTGCGCGTGGGAGGCAGGCAGTACCGCCTGGAGGACTTCGCTCCCTCCGCGCATCTGCCGGAGGGTTGGGCCGAGGCGTGGGTGGAGGGGGTCTCCGCGGCGGCGGTGGACGTCATCACCACGGTCGAGAACGAGTACCCGTTCCTCTCGTACATCGAGGAGGCGGGGGGGCCTTGGGCGCTGGGAGCGCGCCGGGAGCTGGTGGTGTACACGGGGGGCTTCCCGCCGCCCGTGCTCTCGAGGGCGCTGGGCCTGCTCTCCGCGCGGCGAGCCGACGTGCGCTTTCGCCACTGGGGGGATGCGGATCTGGGCGGGCTTCGCATCTGGTGGCATCTGCGCCGCTCGCTGGCGCGTCCGCTGGAGCTCTTCCGGACGACGCCCGAGTGGCTGTTGCGGCACCATCAGCGAGCGCAGGGGCTGTCCGCGTCCGAGCACTCGGAGCTGGAGCGGCTTCTGCAGGCGCTGCGCGGCTCCGCCGAGGCGGACTGCCCGGATGTGCGCGAGGCCTGCCGGCTGGTCGAGCTGCTGTTGTCCCTGGGGTTCAAGGTTGAACAGGAGCGGTACTGAGCCGCTGGAGTGTGGCGACGACACTACCTATAAAGTAGAGACGAGGGAGGACAACCCAGGGCATGAGACGGGACGACTGGTTCGAGACACTCGCCTTCGCCCACGAAGGTGCCAGCCAGCGGAGGGACGGAGAGGCGCGGAAGCGATTCCTCGCGGTGCTCGCGTCCGTGGAGAGGATGTTGGGGGACGCGACAGGCCGGCGGGACTTCGGCCGCATCTCGGGGCTGGGGGGCTTCCACATGGCGACGCGCCTGTCGGCCAGCGAGCGCAAGCGGGCCGAGCAGCTCTGCGAACGGGTGTGGCAGACGACGGGCGCAGGACGGACATACGCCGAGGAGGCCCTGCTGGGGCAGGTGGGCGCCCAGGCCAGCCCGGACTCGCTGCCTTTCTTCCGTGCCGCGCTGGAGACGAGCCGGGAGCGAGATTCCTTTCAAGCCCGGCGAAGGCGCATGGCCGTGGCGTCGGTGGCCTTCATCGCCCATCAGCAGGGAGATGCGGCGGCGAGCGCTCAGCTCGAGGCCTGGTTGACGCACTCGGATGTCACGGTGCGCACCGAAGCCACTGCGCTCTACGGGCGCCTGCACTTCCGGGAGGAGGGTGGGCTGGACGTGTCGGCTCGTTCGGCGCTCGAGCGCGTGGCATACAAGGACCGGGCCTTCGCTCCCCGCTTCCTCGCTCGGGGCTGGCTGCATGCCGCGGGCGTCGCGGTTCCTGTCGAGCCACCGGAAGGAGTCTACGCCTTCCAGGCGTCTCTGGGGCGCGTCTCACGCACCGTGGAGCTGACAGCCTCCCAGGGGCTCGACGAGCTCGTCGACGCCATCCTGGGGGCCTTCGGGTGGGACCACGACCACTTGTACGAGTTCGCCCTCACCGGGGACCTGCGCGACGGCCGCTTCATTCTCCCGGACAGGGAAGAGGAGGCGCTCGGTTTTGACTGGAGCTTCGACACCGATGCCGAACAGGGAGATGCCGAGAGTGACGAGCTCCCTGCTCCTCCAGGGAGACCGAGCCCGATGAGCCTTCCCCTGGGGGCATTCGGGTTGCCCAAGGGCCATGAGTTCATCTTCCGTTACGACTTCGGCGATGACCACCGTTTCCGCGTGAAGGTGCGGGACATCCACGCGCACCGCTCCCCTCGGACGAAATACCCTCGAGTGGTGGACAGCACGGGCAAGGCCCCCGAGCAATATCCTCGCTTCGGTTGAGAAAGGCCGTAGAGCCCGCCGAAAGAGGCCATTACCTGGCACCCCAGGGCGTGGTGGCCTGGAGCACCGCCTCCTTCAAGGCGCGGGTACGCAGGTGGGTGATCTTCTGGTACTCCGGATCCGCCACCATCTCGAGGAAGGCGGTGCGGCTCGGGTAGCGCACCAGCAACACCGCGTCCCAGGACTGGCCGGGTTCGGCCACCAGCGTCGTGGAGCCATCGCCCGCGTACACCACCTGGCCTCCGACCTTCTTCAGGAAGGGGCCGATGGCGCGCGCGTACTCGTCATAGGAAGCCCGGCCGCCTTCGGTGAAGCGCAGCAGGTTCAACATCACCACGGGGCCTCCCGGGTCTTCCTGCTTGTAGCGCTTGAGGTCTGCTCCGCGTGGATCGATCGCCATGGTGCCTCTCGTAGGAATGAGCACCCATCATGACTGACTCCAGACGGGGGAAGAGCCTCAGGCCTTCGCCCAGAACAGCGCGGCGCAGCCCTGCACCGTGACGCGGGACTCGGCGAAGCGCTGGCGCAGCGCCTGCTTCAGGTCCTCCACGGTGTCCCGCTCGTTGTGGAAGACGCCCTTGCGGTTGTACAGGTCCATCAGCTTCTGGGCCCACACGCTCCGGGGCACGTCGCCCTGCACGAGGGTGGCGCCGAAGACGCGGCCACCCGGGTTGAGCAGCGGGCGGACATGGTCGAACACCACCGCCTTTTCCGGCAGCGCGCCCGGCATGCAGTGCAGCAGGTAGTTCATCCCGATCGTGTCGAACTTCGGCACGTCCAGCTGGAGGGGCTCCAGGACGTTGCGCTGGTAGCGCTCGGGCTGGTAGCGGGCGGTGCGGCGCGCCGCGTACTCCAGGCTGTTGGGGTTGAGATCCATCAGCGCCAGGCGAGGCCGAGGCGATGGGAAGCGGCAGCGCGCGAGGAAGTAGCCCGTGCCCACTCCGATATCGAGGTGGTTGCTGGAGACGTACTCGTCGTACATCTCCAGCAGCCGCTTCGTCTGGCACTTCCAGAGGAAGCGGTTGGAGTAGCCCAGGACGACGGGGTCATACGCGAGGGCCAGGCTCCAGCGGGTATAGATTGCCTGGCCCGCGTGGACCTCCTGGGCGGACGGGGAGCCGTGGGGAGCTGTCATCGACATGGGGTCAGCCTCTCTTCGTGGCCGAGGGCGGCCGCCCGGGTGTCAGCGCTCGGCCGTCTTCCCCATGGGAGGACCCTTGAGGACCACCTTGCGCCCGAAGGCCTGATCCACCCGGCCCAGGAAGTTGCGGAACGCCGTGTACTCGTCCGCCTTCACGCGCGCGGAGGTCATCGCCACCTCACCCTCGGCGATGAGCTGGGTTCCCTCCTGGCGGTAGGCCAGGCGCACCCGGCCCCAGGGGTGCTTCTCCTCCATCGTCGGCGGCAGCTCCGCCACCGTGTAGCCCGGCGGCAGCGTGTAGCGCAGGGTGAAGGTGTTCATCCACGGGCCCTGCATCACCAGGTCGAACCGGCGCTCCACCAGCGTGGCGTAGGCCTGCTGGTAGGTGCGGCCCGTGCCGAACGGCAGGAAGCGCAGCGCCCCATTCGGCAGCACCTCCGAGTAGCGAGGGATGGACATGTGGAAGTCCACCTCCACGTCGTTGTCCAGCACCGTGGTGTCGTTGAGCTTCACCTCGTTCACCGTCAGGCCCGGGAAGCTCTGCGCCCACGCCCGCTCGAAGGTGGACTTGCGCGAGGAGGCCGTGCGGTAGGCCCGCCGGTACTCCGGCGCCGTCTGCCCCTTCACCGTGCTGGCCCCCTTCACCTCGGCCGAGCCGTCCGGCTTGAGCGTCACCGCCATCGCCAGCTGCGTGGAGTTGTTCTCCGCCTTCGCCTCGGGCGTCACCAGGAACCTGCTGGTGCCGTCCGGCTCGACGATGAGCACGTTGGCGCGGTGGTCCGCGCTGGGCAGCTCGCGCGCGTTGTGGAACTCGGCCGTCCCGTCCAGGTACAGCTCGTACTTGGGCACGTAGACGATGGCGTGGTTGAAGGCCGCCAGGCTCGCCACGTCCTCCGTCAGGTTGCCCAGGTTGCGCATGCGCAAGAGCACCATGCGGCTGTCCACCCCCGCCAGCTTCAGCATGGCGTGGATGAGGCTCGCCTTGTCCTTGCAGTCCCCGAAGCGCCGGGCGAGCACCCGGTCCACCCGGTACGGCTTGTACCCGTGGATGCCGAACTCCAGCGCCACGTAGCGCGTGTTCGTCACCACGAAGTTGTACACGGCGCGGATGACCGCCTGGTCGTCCTTGCGGTCCACGCCCTTGAGCACCTGCTCCACCGTCTGCCGCAGCTCGTCGTTGGGCGTGAGCTGATCCCTCACCAGCCCCCACCAGTACTTGCTCACCTGGTTCCACGTCTTGTACGTGGACACGTGCAGCGGCGGGGCGATCTCCGCCCAGCCCGGCATGCCCGGCTCGGGCACCACCTTGGGCACGCTGTTGGCCACCCACCGGTAGAGCTGACGCCCGCCGTCCAGCTCCTCCTGGGTGCTCTTGAGCCCCGGCAGCTTCGCGGAGTTCGAGTACAGGGGCCGCTCCTTCGGCATGTCCACCATGTACTGGAAGTGCACCTTCGGATAGACGCCCTGGATGTTCTCCACCATGCCGAAGTAGTCCGACAGCAGGTTGTCCTTCGCCGTGTCCTCAATCCGGTACTGGAGATCCAGGATGTCCCCCGGCGCCAGCGCGGGGAAGTTCAGCATCTTGGCGCGGGCGTCGTAGTACATGCCCGTCCACGGCTCGTTGATGTTGCGCTCCGTGTCGCCGTAGCTGTCCACGATGGAGCCGTCCGGCTTGATGACGCGGGCGCGCATGATGTGCACCTCCTGCCGGTCCGGTGAGTACGCCACCGGCTGGGTGCGGAAGTCCTCCACGCCGCGCTGGTTGAGCACCTTCACCACCAGCTGGTGCTGCTCGCTGGTGAGCCCGTTCTTCTGGACGCGCACGTAGGTGCTGTCCACCAGGTACACCGCGTCCTCGTTGGGGTAGGCGTCCGCCTCCTTGAAGTACTTCGAGGCGTCCACCAGGAAGCGCGTGCCGGAGCTGCCGGACTCGCCCTTCAGGGTGCGCACCGCCTCCTTCAGGGCGGGGTTCTGCGGCCGCAGCGCCAGCGAGCGCTCCATGGCGGCCATGGCCGCGTCCTGGCGCCCGGCGGCCAGCAGCGCACGCCCTTCGCGCTCGTACACCTCCGGCTCGTCCGGTGCGAGCGCCCGGGCCTCGGCGAACGTGGCCACCGCCGACTCGAGCTGCCCGTTGGCCGCGCGCAGCTCCGCCAGCCGCACGCGCGACTCGTTGTCGAAGGGGTTCAGGGTGAGCTGCGTAGAGTACTCGCGGATGGCCGCGTCGATCTGCCCCATGTCCGCCAGCTGCGAGGCCAGCACGCGCCGGCTGGGCGAGTCGTCATAGCGCAGCGCCAGCGCCACGCGCAGCCGGTCCAGCACCTCCTGGGTGCGCTCCATCTTGCGCGAGGCGGTGGCCGCGGCGCGCACCACGCGGGGCACGCGCGGCAGCTTGCGGAACGTCTCCTCCACCATCATCTGCGCGCGGACGTTCTCGCCCAGCGCCTCGTACGCGCGCGACAGCGTCAGCCACGCCGAGGCGGACTCGGGCTGCTTCTTCACCACCGGATCGAGCAGCGAGGGCACCCTCTCCGGGTGGCCGCGATCCAGCTCGTGCTCGGCCAGTGCCAGGCGCGCCTCCACGGACTCGGGCGCCGCCTTCAGCGCGTTCTCCAGGTACTGGCGTCGCAGGTTCTGGTCGTCCCGCTGGTTGGCCGCGGCCAGCAGCTGCAGGCCCGCGTCGTTGGGGGCCGCCTTCGCCGCGCGCTCGGCCTCCACCGTGGCGGTGTGCTCGCGCTCGTCATAGGCGCGGAAGAAGCTGAGCACCGTGACGTACTCGCCGCGCAGCGTGGCGTCGTCCGGCTTCTTCGTCACCAGCTCGCGCATCGCCGAGGTGAGGGTCGGCAGCGCCTGGGGCGAGGGCATCGTGCCGCGCTCGATGGCGGGCGGCGTCGCCGGGAGCACCACCTTCACCGCGCCGCGGCCGCCCATGGGCTCCTGGCGCAGGTAGAAGCCCAGCGGGCCCGACTCCTGGCACACCTTGAGGAGCACGCGGTTGAGCCCCTTGCGCAGCTTCACCGCCACGCGGGACTGGTCCGGCCGCGGCAGGTTGTAGCGGTCCTCGCGCGTGGCCAGCTGCCCGTTCACCCACAGCCGGAAGGCCCCGGAGGTGCCCAGGCTGAGCGCCACCTGCGTCTCCGCGGGCGCCTCCAGCCACGTCAGCGCGTAGGCCACCGCCTCCTTGTTGGGGCGCACCGCCGCCGCCAGGTCCACGTACCCGTCCGTGGGCGCAACCGCCAGCTTGCGCCAGGACACCTCGCGGCCCTTGGCGCCGGCGAACGTCGCGGACAGGTCCAGCGTGGCCGCCTCGGGGCCGAAGTCGGTGTCACACCCGCTCTTGCCCTCGTTCTCGAAGCCGCCCACGACGTAGTAGTCGTTGATGAAGCCCAGCGAGCGATTCACCTCGGCGGCCCGCACCGTGCGGCCGCGGGTGCGCTCCAGGTCCATCAGCAGCATGGTGGCCGTGGCGCGCGTGCCGGGATCAGCGCTGCGCTTGCTGGCGATCTGCGCGTAGGTGGACACCAGCGGGGTGATGTCCTCCAGCTCCTCCACCAGGCCATGCAGCCGGATGAGGTAGGCCGCGCCGCGGGGCGAGGAGGCGAGCTCCAGGGCTCGCGTCGAGGAGTGCTGGGCCGCCTCGGCGGCGGGGTCCGTGGGTTTCGCGGAAGCCAGCAGCGGGCTGGTGAGCAGGAAGACAGCGGCGAGCCATGTGAAACGCGACATCCGTCGTATCCCTCGTCCTTCAGTGGGGTGGGCCATGGGAACCCGGGTGGGAGTGACGCCGATGAACAGGCGGCACGAGGTGCGCCTTCCCCTGCATGCGGCCTCGGACGGCAGTCAGGCAACCGAAAAGGAGACGGGGCGTGAAAAACACGTCGCCCCGGGACACTTCTCCAGGAGGGAGGAGCGTCAGCCGGGGCGTGAGGGCGGGGCAGCCCGCCTGCTTCCAGGGGTGGGGAGCGAGCTCAGACCGGGTGGAGCTTCCGGTCGTTCGGGGCGGCGTCGGGGGCCTCCGCGCAGGCGGCGAACTCATCGGCCGCGAGCAATTCGGACGCGGAGAGGATGCGGTCCACGTCCAGCAGCAGGACGAGCCCGTCCCCATGGCGGCCCATGCCGGCGATGAAGGAGTCCATCGGGCTGGCGGCGCCGAAGGAGGGCGCGGCCACCACGTCTCGGGAGCTCAGGTGCACTCGCTGGCCCACCGCGTCGGCCGTGAGGCCCAGGAGCATCGGCTGCCCCTCGCGCTGCACCTCGACGAGGAAGACCACGGTGCGCGCGGCGGTGGAGCGGAAGGCCTGGCCGAGCCGGGGGCCGAGATCCACCACCGGCACGGGCTTGCCATTCACGTGGATGGCACCGCGCATGAAGCGGGGCGCCGCGGCGACGTGGACGACGGCCGCGTCCTGGAGGACCTCGCGCACGCAGCCCTCCGGCACCGCGTAGTGCTCGCCGCCCAGCATGAATGTGGAGTACCGCTCGGCCTGCCCCGGAACCAGTGCCAGCGCCATGAAGAGTCACCTCTGCGAAAGGCGTGAGGGCCTATCTCACATGCAGTGATGCTGTGAAAATATATACGACCTAAAATCTCAGGAAACAAGCGAAACCCTTGGGACTCGCCAAGCCCAGGCCATGCCGGAAGACGAGGAGAGTCCGGGGTGGGAGATGTGAGTCCCCTGTGAATTCCATGGGTTGGGCCTGCTCAGGTCGAGAGGCTGAAGGCCCGGGCGATGGTCAGCACCTCGATGCGGACGGCGCCGGCTTCCCGGAGCGCCGCGGCCGCGGCCCGGGTGGTGGCCCCGGTGGTGAAGACGTCGTCGATCAGGATCAGCGACTGGCCCGCCGCGGCGGACGAGGCGGTGAAGGCCTCGGCCACATTGTGGGTGCGAGCCTCTTCGGACAGGCCGACCTGGCGCTGCGTCTCGCGGGTGCGGGCGAGCAGCCCCACGGGAGCGCGGCGGCCGGTGGCCTTGGCGAGCGCGCCGGCCAGCAGCTGCGTCTGATCGTACTTCCGCTCGCGGAAGCGGCGGGTGTGCAGCGGCAGCGCGACGAGCAGCGAGGGGGCCCGGCTGAGGAACGAGTGCGCCTCGAGGGCGAGCAGCTCGCCCAGCGGCGCCGCCAGCTCGGGGTGGTCCTCGTACTTGAAGCGGTGGATGGCGCGGGCCACGGGCCCCTCGTGGGCGAAGGGCGCCCAGGCCCGAGCGAAGGGCGGCGGGTGGAGGTGGCACCGGGGACACTCGCCGGAGACGAAGCGGCCCGGCTCGGCGCAGGTGCGGCAGCAGGCGGGCGGGACGCGCTCCACGGCGGTGTCACACGTCTCGCAGAAGAAGGCGCGCGCCGGCAGCACCTGCGCGCAGGCCAGACACGAGGGCGGGTAGAGCAGCTCCAGGAGTCCGCCGAAGAAGGATGAGCGCATGCGCCCGCGCGCGAGGAGCACGACGCGCGCCAACCTGTGGTCCCCTGAGAGGACGGGCACTTGCGATGGCGGTGCTCCCGGTCGCGTCTCCGGACAGGGACGGCGCCGTCCAGCTTCCGGTCCGTACGGTTCAGTGGCGCACCGTCCTGTGACACATGCGCCCACGGGTATGGGAGGGGGAGTGGGGTGTAGCCCGCGAGTCCACCTTGATGACGGCCTGGCCCATGGCGAACTTGGGCGGCTCGTAAGGTCAGGCGGGAAGGGGGCAAGCGGGATGCGATGGGCGAACGGTCGGCAAGGCCTCGGCGGCGCATGCGGAGTGCTCACGTGCCTGCTTTTGAACGCCTGTGAGCCGGCGACGCAGACGGAGATGCGCATCTCCGATGTGCAGTTCCCCCAGCGGGTGGAGCTCCCGCCGGAGAAGCCGGTGACGCCGCCCGAGCCCACCGGGCAGAGCTGGTACGTGAGCCCGAAGGGCTCGGATGGCGGCAAGGGAACACTCGAGGCTCCGCTGCGCACCATCAGCCGGGCCGTGGCGCTCGCCAGCCCTGGGGATGTCATCCGGGTGCAGCCCGGCGTGTACGCGGAGCAGCTCGTGCTGGAGTCGCGGGGCTCCGGGGCCGCTTCCATCACCCTGCGCGGAGAGGGC
The DNA here is from genome assembly GCF_020103725.1 of Hyalangium gracile. Lineage (NCBI taxonomy): Bacteria > Pseudomonadati > Myxococcota > Myxococcia > Myxococcales > Archangiaceae > Hyalangium > Hyalangium gracile. The sequence goes on from NZ_JAHXBG010000004.1 coordinate 278,172, forward strand.
TCCCCGAGGCCGACCCTCGTACCGGGTGACAGGAGCCGCGGCTCCGTCATCCGCGTGCGGGGGCGCTGGCGCGTGGAGAACCTGGAGGTCGACGTCGACGGCGCTCCGATGGTTGCCCTCACCTTCGAGGCGGGCGCCACCCAGGCCGCGCTCGTCGACAGCGAGCTCCACGGTGGAACCGCTGGCGCGGGCGTGCTCGTGGAGGGGGGGCAGGACATCACCCTCCAGCACAACGCCATCCACCACTTCATCAAGTCCGGTGACGACTCGCATGGCGTGGCGGTGGTGGGCCCGTCGCGCAACGTCGTCATCCGGGAGAACGACATCCACCACAACTCGGGCGACTCCATCCAGTGCCAGGCGGGCACGGCGCCCGCGGAGACCCTGCTCATCGAGGGCAATACGCTGCACGACGAGGGCGAGAACGGGGTGGACATCAAGCGGTGCCACCAGGTCACCGTGCGCCGCAACGAGCTCTACGGCTTCCCCAACACCGCGCTGCGCGCGCTCGGCACGTCGGCGGGCGAGGCGGTGGTCATCCACGGCGGCGCCCGAGGCATCGCCATCCAGGGCAACCTCATCTCCCGCGCGGGGCGCGGCGTCTCGGTGGTGGACAGCGCCGAGACCGAGCAGGTGTGGGTGGAGGGCAACGTCATCCAGGACATCCGCAACGTCCCGGAGGGCAACGGCCATGGCATCCGCATCGCGAGTGGCAGGAACGTGCGGGTGGAGGACAACACCATCGAGAGCACGGCCAGCTACGCGCTGATGCTGGCGGCCGATGGGCAGGTGGCCAGCGGGCTCACCGTGCGCAACAACACCGTCCGGGGAGGCACGCAGCTGCTGCGGCTGGGGCGCGCCTCGTTCCGCCCGGGCTTCGTGCTCCAGGACAACCAGTATGCCCGCGGCGGCGTGCTGAAGGCCGACGGCGTGCAGGAGCTCCTCACCGGCGCCAACGGGGACTACCGGGACGACTTCTCCGGAGAGCAGCTGTGGCTGTCCTCCCCGGAGAAGCTCGGGGCGTGGCGGCAGGTGCTCCAGGTGGACCAGGGGTCCGCGCTGCTGGAGTGGGCGCCCGGCCGCCACGGGGGCCTCATCAGAGGAGGCCCTGGCGGTTCATCTCCGGGGGCTGGGCCAGGCCCATCACCTTGCAGAGCGTGGGGGCGATGTCCGCCAGCACGCCGGGGCGCAGCTTGTGGCCGCGGAAGTCCGGGTGGATCAGATGGAAGGGCACCGGGTTGAGCGTGTGCGCCGTGTGCGGCTCGCCCGTCACCGGATCCTTCATCTGCTCGCAGTTGCCGTGGTCGGCGGAGATGGCCAGGACCCAGCCGTTGCGCTGGCACGCGGCGCCGAGCTGCCCCAGGCACTCATCCACCACCTTCACCGCCTGGATGGCCGCGTCCAGCCTGCCGCTGTGGCCCACCATGTCCGGGTTGGCGAAGTTGACCAGCGCGAAGTCGTACTTGCCCGAGTCGATGCGCTTGACGAGCTCCGCCGTCACCTCGCGCGCGGACATCTCCGGCTTCAAGTCATACGTCTTCACGTCCCGGGGCGAGGGCACCAGGTGCCGCTCCTCGCCGGGGTACACCACCTCGCGGCCGCCGTTGAAGAAGAAGGTGACGTGCGCGTACTTCTCCGTCTCCGCGGTGCGGAACTGCTTGAGCCCCGCGCGCGCCAGCAGCTCCGGGAAGATCTCCTGCGGCTGCTCCGGCCCGTAGGCCACGGGCAGATCGAACGTCTCGTCGTACTGGGTCATGCAGACGTAGCGCCCCAGCACCAGCCCGCCGCGGTCGAACTCCTTGAAGTCCGGGTAGGCCAGCGCGCGTGTCATCTCTCGGGCCCGGTCCGCGCGGAAGTTGAAGAACATGGCCACGTCCCCGTCGCGGATGCGCCCCACGGGCGTGCCGTCGCCCTGGGTGATGACGGTGGGGTGGACGAACTCGTCGGTGATCTTCTCCGCGTACGAGGCGCGGATGGCGGACAGCGCGTCCGGCGCCTTGGCGCCCTGGCCGTGCACGATGGCGTCATAGGCCTGCTTGACGCGGTCCCACCGCTTGTCGCGGTCCATGCCGTAGTAGCGCCCGCCCACCGTGGCGATGCGCGCGGCGTGCGTCTCCTTGAGGAAGCGCTCCAGCTCCTCCACGTAGCCCAGCCCGCTCTGGGGCGGGGTGTCGCGCCCGTCCAGGAAGGCGTGGATGTAGACGTGGGGCAGGCCGCGATCTCGAGCGGCCTTCAGCAGACAGTAGAGGTGGTCCATCGACGAGTGCACGCCGCCGGGAGACACCAGCCCCAGCAGGTGGAACGCCTTGCCGTCCGCCTTGGCCTTGTCCATGGCGGCGCGGATGATGGGGTTGTTGCCCAGCTCGCCGTTCTCGCAGGCCCGGTTGATGCGCACCAGGTCCTGGTAGACGATGCGGCCGGCGCCGATGTTCGTGTGGCCGACCTCCGAGTTGCCCATCTGCCCTTCGGGCAGGCCCACGGCCAGGCCGGACGTCTGCAGCTCGGTGAAGGGAAAGCCGTTGGAGATGCGGTCGAGGTTCGGGGTTCCAGCGATGAGGATCGCGTTGTCCTCGCGCTCCTTGCGGATGCCCCAACCATCCAGGATGCAGAGCAGGACCTTGTGCGCAGGTTTCATGGGCACAAAGCTATCCACCTGGACGCCGGGAGGGAGGGAAAAGTGCGGGGCCTCGGTCGGGCCGTCGCCCGCCGGACGGCGGAGCACCCCCTACCACCGGAGGCAAGAGGTGGGGCGCTACGCCACCGACTCCGCCGCCGGGGCCTCCTCGTAGAGGGACAGGCCCAGTCGGGTGGGTACCGGCTCCACGCGGAACCAGGCGGACTGCCAGCTCAGCATCTGGCGCACGGCCGTCTCGGCCTGCGAGGAGCCGCAGACGGCGTGGGTGATGTGGCCCGAGCTCAGCTGGAAGTAGCCGGAGCGCAGGCCAGCCTTCACCCGCAGGATGCAGCTCGACCGCTCGTGGGCGAGGATGCGGAGCAGATCGTGGAGCACCACGGGCCGGTAGTCCCCGCGCTCGACATCCCTCAGGCCATCCTTCACCCGGCACATCAGCGCGTGCGGCTGGATGGGCCGGGCCACGTGTCCCCTCCAGCAGAGCACGTCTCCCATGCTCGGCGTCTGCCTGGCGTGGCTCAGCGTCAGGACGGGCACCTTGGAGCGGTAGTTGGCCATGTAGGTCAGCAGATCGAAGCTCTGGTGCTCGGGCATTCCCATCTGGATGAGGACCAGATCCATCTCCTGCTCGCACAGGGCCCAGAGCGCCTCCAGGTAGCTGGAGGCCATCATGAGTTGGAACCCCGTGTGTGGCGCGAAGGCACTGCGCATCACGGCTCGGGTGAAGCGGTCATGGTCCACGATGAGGATGTTTTTCATACCGGTGAGAGGAGCAACACCGGTGCCACGCTTCTGCCGCTGGCAACCTCTCGGAATCCCAGCGCCTGGGAAGTTCGTGTGGCGGCCTGCCCCGCGCCGGGTTTGTGCACCGAGGCGTCCTGCCACAGTGTCGCGAGGGGAAGCAAAAACCTTCTGCTTTCCGCAAGGTAGCGGGCCGGGCAGGGGGCAGTGGGGGATTTTGCCTCGCCTGCCCGGCCAGCTTCGTCGGGTACAGCGCTACGGCAGCTCGTCCGCGGAGCGGGTCATGAACTCCACCCGGCGGTTGGCGGCGCGGCCCTCGGGCGTGGCGTTGCTCTGCACCGGGCGACTCTCGCCGAAGCCGCGAGCCTCCAGCCGCTCGCGCGCCACGCCCTTCGAGGCCAGGTATTCGCGCACCGCCTCCGCGCGCCGCTGGGACAGGTTCAGGTTGTAGGCGTCCGGGCCCTTGTCATCCGTGTGGCCCTCGATGCTCACCGAGGTGAGGTTGGGGTGCTCCTGGAGGACGCGGGCCACCTGGTCCAGCAGCGGGTACGAGCGGGGCTGGATGACGGCCTTGTTGAACTCGAAGTGGATCGCCTCCTTGATGGAGATGTGGTCGTGCCGCAGGCCCACGAGCTGCTTCTCCGTCTCCGGGCAGCCCTCGTTGTCCTGGGGACCGGGCTGGCAGGGGCAGTTGTCCAGGTCGTCCGGCAGCGCGTCGCCATCCGTGTCCTTGGGGGGGCAGCCGTTCAGCTCGGGCAGGCCCGTCACGGTGGGGCAGGCGTCCTGCTCGTCCAGCAGGCCATCCTCGTCCGAGTCCTTGGGCGGGCAGCCCAGGTGGTCCGCGGGGCCGGGCTCGTTCGGGCACCGGTCGATCGTGTCCTGCAGGCCGTCGAGGTCCTGGTCCGGGCAGCCCTGGAACCTCGCCAGGCCCGGCTCGAGCGGGCACAGGTCCACCCGGTCCTCGAGGCCATCGCTGTCGGAGTCCTCCGGCGGGCAGCCCTTCTCGTCCACCCGGCCGCCCTGCCGGGGACAGGCGTCGTCTCCGTTGCTCACCCCATCCTCGTCGTCGTCCAGGTGCGGGCACTCCTCCAGCGTGTGGCGGCCTCCCGCAATGCAGACGGGGGGTGTGCGGACATAGGCCATGCCGAGCAGGAGGCGGAAGTCCGGCGTCCCGGGCGCGGTGCCGTAGCCCAGCCCCGCCAGGCCATAGGCCTCGAGCGAGGCGCTCAGCGGGACTCGCAGCCCAGCCAGGGCCTCGAGGGAGGAGCCCTCGCGCCGCAAGGGCAAGGCGGCGATGACGGCCGTCTCCGCGCGCAGGCCCTCTCCGGTGGTGGCGAGCACGCCGCCCAGCCGCAGGGCATAGCCGAGCTCGTCCTGGACATTCGCGTCCGGGGTGAGGATGGTGCGAGGCCGCAGCAGCACGCCCGCATCCAGCGCGGCCCGCAGCAAGCCCTGGCGCCGGCCCACCATGATGCTGGGGATGGCGCGCAGCTCCCGGGCGAGCGCCTCGGCGCGGCCCAGCTCCGGGCCCGCCTGCACTCCCACCGAGAGGTCCACGGGATCCTCATGGCGCTCGGAGAGCAGCTTCCAGCGCAGCGTTAGCATCGGCGTGCCCATGGCCGGGCCCCCCTCGGGGCTGATGAGCCCTCGCGCCGACAGATCGTCCCCGCGCTGGCGGAGCAGCAGGGGCACCTGCACGCCGAACTCCAGCTTGTCCTGCACGCCATAGGCCGCGGAGACGTGCGCCGTGGCGCGGTAGCGGACCACCGCCCCCAGGTGCTGGCCGTCCTGGACGAGCACGAGCGGGTTGTTCTCGTAGTGGCCGGTGAGGGCGAGGCGGTAGGCGCCGTCCGGCAGCAGCTCGCCCGTGCCGAGCAGCAGGGAGCCCGTGGCGCTGGGGTTGAGGCTCAGCCGCTCCATCTCGAAGGCGGGGAGCCGCTGGGGCTGCGCGGAGGTGGTGGCGCCGAGCAGCGGCACGGCCAGCCCGAGCAGGCGCATCCGCGTGCGGGGGCTCCGGCGGGGGAGCCGACGGCTGCGGCCGAGCAGCGCCAGGACCAGGCCCAGCAGGCCTGTCACCAGCGGGTTGCCGCCCGCCGACGCGCAGCCGTGCCCGCCTCCCAGGACGGCGCGGTCCCAGTCGATGGGCAGCGGCACGACCGTCCACGTGCCGCTGGCGGGAGTCGGGTCCACGTTGCCCAGGCTGTCGCGGGCGCGCACGAGGAGCTGGTGGGGACCCTCGGAGAGCCCGTGGAAGGCGGTGCTCTGCGAGCACTCCTCGAAGTCGCTGCCCTCCAGGCTGCACTCGAACGTCACCTGGGGCTTGGAGGCGGCGAACTCGAACCGGGCGTGGGTGTCCTTCGTCTCCTCGGGCGGGCCCGAGACGATGTACGTATCCGGCAGCAGGATGAGCAGCACCGTGATGGTGGACGTGCAGCTCGCCGTGTTCCCCGAGCCGTCCGTCGCCGTGTACGTCAGGACCGTGGTCCCCAGCGGGAAGCGCGTCTGCGAGGGATGGGACACCGGCACCGCCACGTCACACGTGTCCGTGGCGTGGGCCGCTCCCGGCGTGACGGTGGCCTCGCTCGCCTCGAGGACCTCCGTGACGATGGGGGCGGGGCAGGAGATGTGAGGCGCCTGCGTGTCGACCACCGTCACCGCCCGGTCCAGCTCCGCCGTCAGGCCCGAGGGATCCGACACGGAGTAGTGGACCGCGTAGCTTCCCGGCGCCGAGGTGTCGACCGAGCCGGAGCGCACGATGTGGAACGTCAGGTCTCCCGCGCAGGCGTCGATGGCCGTGGCGCCGGGGTCGCTGTAGGGCGAGCCGCACTCCAGCGTCAGGTGGGCCGGGCCGTTGATGGAGAGGGCTGGCGCGAGGGTGTCCGTCACCGTCACGGTGCGCCCGGTCGCCGCGGTCGCCAGGTTCCCGGAGGGATCCGTGACGCTGTAGCTCAGCGTGTAGGTGCCCTCCGTGCCGGGGTTCACCGCGCCCGTGACGAGGATTCGGGCGCTCACGTCGCCAGCGCAGGCATCCATCGCCTCGGCGCCCGGGTCCACATAGTTGGAGCCACACTCGAAGCTCAGCGCCAGCGGCCCCTTGAGCGCGATGGACGGCGCCAGCGTGTCGCGGATGTCCACCACGCGGTGGACCGAGCTGCCATGCCCGCTGGGGTCCGCCACGCTGTAGCCCAGCGTGTAGCTGCCAGGCACCCGGGGGTCCACCGCGCCGGTCCGGACGATGGAGCCCGTCAGGTCACCCGCGCACACGTCCTGGGCCGTGGCGCCGGGGTCATCATAAGGAGTGCCGCACTCGAGCTGCTGGAAGGCGGGGCCCTGGAGGACCAGGCTCGGAGGCAGCGTGTCCGTCACCGTCACGGTGCGAAGGGTGTCGGAGGTGCCCGTGTTCCCCGACGGATCCGTGGCGCTGTAGGGGATGCTGTAGCTGCCGGGCACGTCCGGGTTGGCCACCGCGCCAGGCACCGCCGGCAGTGCCCCCGCGCAGGCATCGCTCGCCGTGGCGCCCGGGTCCGTGTACGCGTCGTCGCCGCACTCCAGCCGCACGTCCCGCGGGCCGGTGAGGGTGACGAGCGGAGGCCGCGTGTCGCGCACCGTGACGGTGCGCAGCAGGGAGAGCGAGTGGCCCGCACCGTCCGCCACGCTGTAGGTGAGCGGGTAGGCGCCCGGCGTCTGGATGTCGACCGAGCCGCTCGTCACGATGGAGTCCGCCAGGTCTCCCGCGCACATGTCCTGGGCCGTGGCGCCGGGATCGCTGTAGTGCGTGCCGCACTCGAGCTGCTGGAGGGCGGGGCCCAGGAGCACCAGGCTCGGAGGCAGCGTGTCGCTCACCGTCACGGTGCGCAGCAGGGAGATTTCGTGGCCCGCACCGTCCGCCACGCTGTAGGTGAGCGGGTAGGTGCCCGGCGTCTGGATGTCGACCGAGCCGCTCGTCATGATGGAGTCCGTCAGGTCTCCCGCGCACGTGTCCTGGGCCGTTGCGCCGGGGTCGCTATAAGGAGTGCCGCACTCGAGCTGCTGGAGGGCGGGGCCCAGGAGCACCAGGCTCGGAGACAGCGTGTCGGTCACCGTCACGGTGCGCAGCAGGGAGAGCGAGTGGCCCGCACCGTCCGCCACGCTGTAGGTGAGCGGGTAGGCGCCCGGCGTCTGGATGTCGACCGAGCCGCTCGTCATGATGGAGTCCGTCAGGTCTCCCGCGCACATGTCCTGGGCCGTGGCGCCGGGGTCGCTATAAGGAGTGCCGCACTCGACACCCTCGGTGGCGGAGCCCAGGAGCACCAGGCTCGGGGGCAGCGTGTCGCTCACCGTCACGGTGCGCTCCTCGGCCGAGATGGCGGTGTTGCCCGATGGGTCCGTGGCGCTGTAGCGGAGGGTGTAGCTGCCCGGCACGTTCGGGTTGGCCCTGGAGCCCGGCACCGCGGGCAGCACGCCGGCGCACACGTCCAGCGCGGTGGCGCCCGGGTCCTCATACCCCGGCGCGCCACACTCCACCTGCAGGTGCAGCGGCCCGTTGAGGGTGATGGACGGCGGCAGCGTGTCCGCCACCGTGACGAGGCGGTTCACCGGCTCGGCGTTGTGGCCCGCGGCATCCCTCACGGTGTAGCGGAGCGGGTAGCTGCCTGGCGCCAGGGGGTTCACCGTGCCGCTGCGGAGGAGCGCCTGTGTCAGGTCCCCGGAGCACAGATCCATCGCCGTGGCACCCGGATCGGTGTAGTGCGTGCCGCACTCCAGCGCGACCTGGGACAGGCCGTTGAGGTTGATGCGCGGCGGCAACGTGTCGGACACGTCGACCGTCCGATGCTTGGGAGCAGGGCTGTTGCCGGCCGCGTCCGTCACCTTGTAGTGCAGCGGGTAGCGGGCAGGCACGCCCGCCCTCACCGAGCCGGTCCGCTCCACCTCGAGCGGGCCGTCGCAGAGATCGTTCGCGCTCGCACCTGGGTCGAAGTAGGCGCCGCCCTGGGTGCACTCCAGCGAGGGGGCCGTCGAGCCGTGGAGCACGAGCGTCGGCACCACGCGGTCCAGCACCCTCACCTCTCCCGTGCACGAGCTGCTCAGCCCCTGCTGGTCCACGCACGTCAGGGTCACCGTGGACGTGCCAATCGGGTACGGGCTCGCGGGCGTCTGCGTGCAGCCCACCAGCAGTCCATCCGGGTCATAGGAGCCGTCGTCGATGCTGGCGGAGACGCCGCAGGTGGTCTCCGCGAACGTCGTCACGTCCTTGCAGAGCGCATGCGGCGGCTGGGGCGGAGGCGGCCGGTAGGGGAGCCTGCAGAACGAGGTGCACGCGCCAATCTCTCCGCGCGCATCGCCCGTCCGGCCGTTGTTGATGCCCAGGTCACACTCCTCGCCCTGGCTCGCGTCCACGAAGCCGTCGCCGCACCAGTGGAGGTGGCACGAGAAGGAGCAGGTGCTCCCCGGCTGCTGGCCCCGCACCGCCGGCATGCCGTTGAGGGCATCGCCCAGATCGCACGTCTCGTCCGGCGACGTCTCCGGGAGTCCACAGCCGGCGCTCTGCGGCTCGGCGCCTCGCACGAGCAGGTACGGCGTGCCCACGAAGGGCGTCTCCTGCTCCGGCTCGTAGAGGAAGTCCACGTAGGTCCGCTGCCCGGGGATGGGCGTCGCGGTGCTGCTCATCGCGATCGCCGCGAACGAGAAGTCGTGGTCCGGGTACCGGGTGAACACCGAGCGCGCCGCGCACCCGTTGCCCGTGAGCAGCCCGTCCCACAGGTCGCGAGAGATGAGGTCGTTCCACATCCCAAACATGTGGCCGCTGTCGGCGCAGCCCGGCACGCCCTGCACCTCGAAGGTGCCGAAGGGCTCCAGCAGCGTCACGGGCGTGGGCGTCGGCGCGTGCTGGTAGGCGCAGCCCAGCGCGATGTACATGCCGGTCCGCTTCTGCACGGAGTTGAGCACGTACCGGATGCCGTTCTCCACCAGCTCGGGCGTCTCGTTGTTCGTCGGGTCCGTGGCGAAGAGGGCGACGTCCCCGTCGACGATGATGCCCCACTGCTTGCGGCTCTCGACCGCGGCCTGGAAGGCGGCCGGGCCGCTCTGGCACGCGGCGTCGCCGATGATGAGGGCGCGGTACTCCATGAACTGCTGGGCAGTCATGTCCTTCCACTGCTCCGGCGTCACCACGTCGATCTGGGTGGAGGGGCTCGCGGAGGCCACCGCCTGGGCCTCGCGGCTGGCGAGCCCGCCGGCCACGCTGCTGCCCAGGATGAGCACCTTGTTGGTGCTGTTGGCGTTATCGAGGGCGCTGCTCACGGTCTCGAGAGCCGGAGCGGGAGCGGACGCCCCCTGCTCCTGATTACAGGCGCTGGTCGCCAGGGTGACGACCACGAGTGAGGCTCCCCAGACACCATGGCTGACCCAGCGGCGGTGATTGTCGGTGAGAGGCGCTGTCTTCATGCCTCCTCTTAAGAGCAACACCGGTGCCGAGCCCTGGCACCCGGCCACCCCCCGGAATCCCGTCACTTACGTGCGAGGGGGGCGGCATTCCGCAGCGGGGAGCGCGTGCGCTGCGGCGTCCTGCCACAGCCCGCCTCACTCCCGCGGGCGGCGCGGAGCAGCCCCCTGCGGGCGCTCACTCTCGGCGCGGCGCTCCGCGGAGGGTGGCTCGGCACCCTCGGGGCTCTCCTCGGGCGTCCCGCGATACTCGGCGAGCTTGCGATAGAGGGTGCGCCGATCCACGCCCAGCACGGCGGCGGCGCCCGACTTGTTGCCACCCATCGCCTCCAGCACCGTGAAGATGTAGCGCCGCTCCATCTCGTGCAGGGGCAGGAAGGTGCCACCCTCGGGCCCCAGGGTCGCGGGTGCGCTGCGGTAGGTCTTCACCTTCTCCGGCAGGTCTCGCACCGAGATCGAGCCACCCGAGGAGAACGCGACCGCGCGCTCGATGCAGTTCTGCAGCTCGCGCACGTTGCCAGGCCATGGATAGGCCACCAGCCGCTCCGCCGCCTCGTCCGACAGCGAGAGCTGCTTCTTGTTCGCCAGCACCGCCGCCTGCTCCAGGAAGCGCTGGGCCAGCAGCAGCACGTCCCCGGTCCGCTCGCGCAGCGGGGGCAGGGGGATGTGGAGCACGTTGAGCCGGAAGAAGAGATCCTCCCGGAAGCGCCGCTGGCGCACGGCCTCCTCGAGGTCCACGTTCGTCGCGGAGACCACGCGCACGTCGATGGACAGCTCGGCCGAGGCGCCCACCGGGCGCACCTTGCGCTCCTGCAGCGCGCGCAGCAGCTTGGGCTGCAGCCCCAGGGGCAGCTCGCCCACCTCGTCCAGGAAGAGCGTGCCGCCGTGGGCCTGGACGAACAGGCCCTGCTTGTCCGCGCGCGCGTCCGTGAAGGCGCCCTTCACGTGGCCGAACAGCTCGCTCTCCAGCAGGTTCTCCGGCAGCGCGCTGCAGTTGATGGCCACCAGCGGCCCGTCCTTGCGCCGCGAGCGCCGGTGCAGCGCTCGCGCCACCAGCTCCTTGCCCGTGCCGCTCTCGCCCGTGACGAGCACGGAGATGTCGGTGCCGGCCACGCGCTCCAGCAAGTCATACACCTCGCGCATGGGAGCGCTGGTGCCCAGCAGGTCCTCGAACCGTCGTGTCTGGTCCACCGTGCGCCGCAGCCGGGCTACCTCCTCGCGCAGGGCGCGCAGCTGCACCGCGCGCTCCAGCGTGAGCCCCAGGGCCGCGAAGTCCAGCGGCTTGGTGATGAAGTCATACGCGCCCGCTCGAATGGCCGCCACCGCCCGCTCGATGCTGCCGTGGGCAGTCATGATGACGATGGGCAGCTCGGGGTGGCGCTCGACGACCTGGCGGCACAGCTCGATGCCATTCATTCCACCGAGCTGTAGATCAGACACCAGTACGTCTGGCAGCTCTTGCGCCAGGCGCCCGAGCGCCGCATCCGCGGTGGTGACGACAGACACCTCGAAGCCTCGGCGGCGGAGCTGAGGGCTGATGAGCGCTCCCAGCTCCACATCGTCATCCACGACCAGGATCTTGGGGGCCATGCCTCACCGTGCCGGACTCTCAGCGCCGGCTTCTCCTCTGCCACTGGATACCACGTCGAACAATCCGGGGTCCCGCCTCATCCGCGGAGAAAAGACAGACAGGGAGTGGGCGTGAAGCAAATCCGCCAGCCACGAGCGCATCCAGCCAGACAGCCAGGAGCGGCCCTGATCCGTGGTGGACGGTGAGCGAGGGGCCTCGGGCACGAGCGAGGGGTCGCTGGAGAGGCTCTGCAAGGTTTCCGCCTGCCGCAGGAGCGGCTCCATGGCTTCGGTGATGGAATTGCGCGTGCCTGGCAGCTTGGGGAGGATTCTCAGACACGGCTCCTTCCAGCCCATCATCTCCAGGAGCACGGGCAGTCCCTCTCGTCCCTCACCGCAGGCATGGGTGAGCTGGCCGAAGGTGAGGTGGAGCTCCGCGGTGTGCTCGCCGGCGCTCACCTCCAGCACGTGGGTCTGCCGCTGCTCGAAGCAGTAGCGGAGGAACTCGACCAGCGTCACGCCGTGCCGCATGGCGTTGCTCGAGGCTCGCGACGCGTGGAGCTCCTGGCAACCCCGGGACGGGCGGCTCGAGGACAGCGGGCATGCAATCCCTCGCCCAGGCGCGAGGACATAGTGCAGGGGCTGCTGCGCGCCAGGGGCGCTGGCCAGGACGATGGGCAGCTCGAAGCCGTGGTCCATCAGGTAGGACAGGAAGTGGAAGCCATCCATCACCGGCATTCGCAGCTCGGAGAGCATCCGCTCCGCCTGCCCCCCCCCACGCCTTCCGCGCCGCCCTGCTTCCACGGTCGGTCATCTTCAGCGAGAGCTCGTCCTGGTGCAGATCGAAGCCACCTCGCATCCCGGCATTCACCTGCACGTCGTCGGTCTCGGACAGCTGGAGGCAGTTCATCGTGGCGGCTCCTCGCGGTGTGTGCCCCTCTCCGTAGAGCAACTCCGGTGCCGCCGACTGCTTGATGGCCAACCCCTTGGATCCTGGGCCTCTGGCCCGATCTCCCGGGTCCGAGGCGTCTTCCCCGGGTGGCATGGCTGCTGTTTTTTGCCACCGCTGTTCCGGACAGCCAGGGGTATTCCGCTACGGACGCTCCGGGGCCGAGGCTCCGCGCCCCTCAGGCGATCTCGATGCGGTTGCGGCCGTTGGCCTTGGCTCGGTAGAGCCGCTCGTCGGCGCGCTTGACGAGCTCCTCCAGCTGGACGCCGTCGTCGGGGACCACGGCCAGGCCCGCGCTGAACGTCACCTGGAAGCGCTCGCCCTTGTCGCCCTCGAAGGTGTGCCGGGAGAGCTCGGCGGCGGTGCGTGCCAGGATGTCCCGGGCGTTCTGCGCGGACTCTCCCATGAGCGCGAGCACGAACTCCTCGCCTCCCCAGCGACCTCGCACGTCCTCCTTGCGGAAGCGCGTGAGCAGCAGCCGTCCCAGCGTCGCCAGGACGCGGTCGCCGGCCAGGTGCCCGAACCGGTCGTTCACCTTCTTGAAGTGGTCCACGTCCAGCAGGCACAGCGCCAGCGGCTTGCGCCAGCGCTGGGTCTCGCCCAGCCGGGTGTGGAGCTGCTCCAGGAAGGGGCGGCGCATCAGCAGGCCGGTGAGCGCGTCCCGCTCCGCGCGCTCGCGCGCCAGGCGCCCGCGCTCCAGCCGCGCCTGGACCCGGGCCAGCAGCTCCTCGCGCATCACGGGCTTGGAGAGGTAGTCGTCCGCGCCCGCCCGGAAGGCCGCGACGCGGAACTCGTCCGCCACCAGTCCGGTATGCAGGAGGATGGGCAGCTCCTGCCAGGCGGGCATGGAGCGTACGATGCGGCACAGGTCCAACCCGCTCAGCCCCGGCATCTCCACGTCCATCAGCAGCAGGTCCGGGCGGTGCTCGGTGAGCGCCTCGAGCAGGCGGTAGGGGTCCGACAGGCTCACCACCTCGATGTGCTCGCTGGCCAGGGTGCGGGTGAGGGCGCGCAGCGCCAGCGGGTCGTCATCCAGCGCCAGCACGCGCGAGCGCTCGGGCCGCCGGGCCGCCACCATCCGCTCGACGGCGCCCATGAACTCCAGCGGGCTGAACGGCTGTGACAGGTACAGCGAGGCGCCCGCGTGGGCCGCCGCCACGCGGTGCTCCAGCGCGCCGTCCGAGGAGAAGAAGGTGAGGGGCAGGCCATTGTGGGCCCCGCTCTCGCCGCGCAGCTGCGCCGCCAGCTCGAAGCCGCCCTGGGGTGCCCCGGCATGCACGTGCAGCAGCACGCCATCCACCCAGTGCTGCTGCGCGATGGTCATGGCGTCTTCCGCGCTGCGGGCGGGCAGCACGCGGACCAGGCGCTCACGGCCCATCCGCTCCACCTCCGCCAGCCAGCGCGGATCGTCATCCACCACCAGCACCGTGCCGAGGACGCTGTGAGACGTCTCGTCCGGAGGCGAGGACAGCGTCGCGGCGGCCAGCAATTCCTGGAGCGCGGAGTGCACCGCGCCCCAGCTGCCGTCCCCGTCCCGGAGCTGGAGCAGCTGCTTCTCCACCTGTCCGGCCGCCAGGCTCACCTGGGCGAAGCCGTAGGAGCCCGCCGTGCCGTGGAGCTTGTGGGCCAGCTTGAGGCTCTCCTCCATCGCCTCGGGGACACCCAGCTGGGCCCGCTCCACCGCGTCCGCCAGCTCCTGGTGCTTCTCGCGCAGGCGCGCGCCGTACTCGGCGCTCAGCGCGGCGATGGCGGCGGCGAGGTCATCGTCCGCCACCGCCTCCGGCGTCTTCTGGTCCTTGGCGGCCAGCACCTGCTCCACCCAGACGAGCAGCTCGTGCGGCGTGTAGGGCTTGTGGAGGATGCGGGCCACCCCCAGCTGCTTGGTGAGCAGCTCGTGGCTCTTGAGATCCCTCCAGAAGGCGGAGGCGAAGAGGATGGGCAGCTGGGGCAGGGTCTGCCGGACCTCCTGGATGTAGCTGGCGCCCGTCATGCCCGGCAGCTGTCCGTCCACGATGGCCGCGTCCACCGGCGTGTCGGCCAGGATGGAGCGGGCCTCGTGGGCACTGCGGGCGGACTTCACTTCGTAGCCCCGCTCGTGCAGGTACGTGGAGACGAGCGACTGCAGATCCTCGTCGTCCTCGAGGAAGAGCAGGGTCCTCTTGCCAGTCATGAGGTGACCTTTCCTGAAGCCATCCCTGAAGCCATCCATGTCGCCATCGCCGGAGCCGCGGCTCAATCCGAGGGTAGCAGCCGCTTGATCTCCGAGGGCAGCGTCAGGGGATCGAATGGCTTGCCAATCACGCCAATCGCTCCCAGCTCCAGGTAGCGCGCCACCTCCTGCTTCTGGATCTTCGCCGTCATGAAGATGATGGGCAGGTTCGCGGTGGCTTCCTGGGCGCGCAGCTTGCCGAAGGTGGTCGGACCATCCAGCCCGGGCATCTGCACATCCAGCAGGATGAGGTCTGGCTGCTCGCTGGCGGCCTTCGTCACGGCCTCGGTCCCCGACGCGGCCAGTACCGTCTGCCAGCCCCCCACACGGCTGAGGCTGAGCTGCCCGATGGTGCGAATGTCATCCTCGTCATCCACCAGCAGCACCTTGCGAATCAACATGGCCCGTTTCCTCCACGTCGCGAGTGGGACTCCCCGAGGGAGCCTCGAGGGTGCTTCCACACCGCTGCAACTTTCCACTGGGCGACATTAGAGCTCCTAGGCAAGTTGGATGCCGAGCCCCTCAAACCTGTCAAACCCTGGAAATGACTGGATGTCTGGGTGCGTCAAGGAGGGCGCCCGGGCAGTCAAGGGTGTGCACTGGGGCAATTTGCGACATGGAGCGGAGGGAGGGGAATGCCTGTGATTTCAGGCGCATGGTCTCCCGGAGGTGGGGAGTGTGGCGTCTTGCCTCAGCAGGGGGGCAGGCAGGTGTGGCGCGGCGGGGCTACTCCCAGGATATTTCGAAGCGGCAGTCCAGGGGGCCCAGGGGCGTGCTCTGGACGGAGACGGCCTGCGGGTGGAGCAGCTCCATCGCCGTCCGGATGGCGCCCTCGTGGTACGTGGTCGGCATGAAGTCTCGCTTCATGTCGAGCAGGCAGCTCCGTGGCCCCGTCCACTGCACGGAGCGCTCGCCGTAGCTCACCGCCGTGCGGAAGAGGACGGGCAGGTTGGTCAGCAGCCGCCGCTCGTCCGTGCCCGAGAAGCTCAGGAATGTCCTGCCGGCCATGGAGGCCAGGAAGTCCTTCATCCCGCGCTGCCCCAGCTGGAAGAGCGCATCATCGAAGTCTTGCCGGCGGTAGCTGAGAGCTTGCGCGGCCGTGAAGGTGAGCCGGAGGAAGTCGAAGACGGAGTAGCTGAAGAAGTCGAAGAAGCGGGCCTGGCTGATCGTCGAGCGGCAGCGCCGCGCCGCCTCCTCGCCCGTGACGGTGCGCACCAGATCCAGCACGCCATTGAAGAACAGTCCGCGCACCGTGTCCGCCGCCGTCGCCCGGTCCAGCCGCTCCTTGAGGCTCAGCCTCGCCAGCGCTGGCATTGCCCTCTCCGCATTCAACCCAGACGTCATCATGATGGTCCTCCCAGCCACGCAAGCCATACGCCCTCCGAGAGCAACCGGGATGCCACGGCGGGCGAGCGTCCATGCGGTTGGGATGTCGAGGCCTTGCCCGGTCCACGCCGCTCGCGGCTGTGGTGCCCTGCGACGGAGAGGAGCGGAACGCGTCAGACCCTGGCTGAAAGGGAAGCGCGCTCGACTTGTCCTCACCTCGCTGTTTCCATTATCACTTGCGGCATGAGGGGCGGCGTGCGCCCCGCTCCGACGCTTCTGTGTCTGCCTCAGGGGGCGAAGTTGAGGATGACCGCTTTGCCTCGCAAGCAGGACGCCCTCGCGCGGCCCTCCCTGGGCTGGGGGTGGGCGGCGGCCCTGGCGGCGGCCCTGGGCGTGCTGCTCGCCACGCTGCCGGTCGCCCTCGCGCTTCAGGAGGAGCGCCGGAAGCACTTCGAGAATGAGCTGAACATCGAGCTGCGGCGCGCGAAGGAGAAGGTGGAGGCGCAGATCGAGGATCGCATCCTCGCGCTGGTGCGCATGGCGCGCCGCTGGGAGCGCAGCCCCGCCTCCAAGGAGGAATGGGAGGCCGACGCCACGTTCTACTACCAGCACTTCAAGAGCTTCCAGGCCATCGAGTGGGCCGATCCCAGCCAGCACATCCGGTGGGTCATCCCGCTGGAAGGAAACGGGGCGGTGTTGGGGCTGGACCTGGGCGCCGAGGCGCGGCGGCGTGAGTCGATACGCCAGGCCGAGGAGCGCGGGGAGGTGGTGGTCTCCCGGACCGTGGAGCTGGCGCAGCGAGGAAGAGGCTTCCTCGTCCTCGTGCCCATCGCGCGGCAGGGGCCCTCCCAGGGCACGCTCATCGGTGTCTTTCGCATCCAGGACACGCTGGAGACCATCCTGGGCCAGGACTTCCAGTCGCGCTTCGCGATGACTGTCTTTGATGGCGACGAGCGCATCTACCACCGGGAGTTGCCAGGAGAGCCCGAGCGCGGTGAGTGGGCCCAGGAGGGCACCTTCCAGGTCCGCAACGTGGAGTGGCGTGTGAGGCTTCAGCCCGCGCCCTCCCGGATGGATCCCCTCTGGTCGATGCTGCCCGGAGCGGTGCTCGCCGCGGGCGGGCTGGTGAGCGTGCTGGTCTTCATCGCCGTCTCCCTGGCCTTCAAGGACCGGTGGCGGGCGCGGCAGTTCGAGGCGCTCACCCGCTTCCAGAGCGCCATCCTGGATGGGACGAACTACGCCATCGTCTCCACCCACTCCAGTGGCATCATCCGCGTCTTCAACAAGGGCGCCGAGCGCCTGACCGGCTACCGCGCGGAGGAGGTGATTGGCCGGGTCACGCCCCTGATCTTCCACGATCCCCAGGAGCTGGAGGCGCGGGCGCGGCAGCTCTCCCAGGAGCTCGGCCAGGAGGTGCCGCCCGACCAGGTCTTCCTCGCCGCGCAGCGGCTGGCGGGACGCGGGGCGGACGGCGAGTGGACCTACATCCGCAAGGATGGGAGCCGGGTGTTGATCCAGCTCTCGCTCTCGGCGATCCGCGACGCCCAGGGACACATCAGCCAGTTCGCGGGCATTGCCTTCGACGTGTCGCTGCGCAAGCAGGCGGAGCTGGCGCTGGTGCAGGCCAAGGAGGCCGCGGAGGAGGCGGCTCGGGTCAAGTCCGACTTCCTGGCGCGGATGAGCCATGAGATTCGCACCCCGCTCAATGGCGTCATCGGGATGGTGGACCTCACGCTCGGCACGCCGCTGAGCCATCAGCAGCGGGACTTCCTGGAGACGGCCCAGCACTCCGCGCACGCGCTGCTGAGGCTCATCGATGATCTGCTGCACTTCTCGAAGCTCGAGGCGAGGAAGCTCCGGCTGGAGACGCTCCCCTTCCGCCTCCGGGATCTGCTGGGAGAGACGCTCAAGCCGCTCGCGCTGCGGGCCCACGCCAAGGGGCTCGAGCTGCTGATGGCCGTGCCCGAGGACGTGCCGGATGCGCTGGTGGGGGACCCTCACCGCCTGCGCCAGGTGCTGCTCAACCTGCTGGAGAACGCGCTCAAGTTCACCGAGCGGGGAGAGGTCATCGTCTCCGTCGAGCGGGAGGGGCACCTCTCGGGCCAGGTCCGGCTGCGCTTCTCCGTGACGGACACGGGCATCGGCATCCCGGAGGACAAGCTCGCCCACGTGTTCGAGGCGTTCACGCAGGCGGATGAGGCCACCACCCGCAAGTATGGGGGCACCGGCCTGGGGCTCTCCATCTGCTCGCAGCTCGTCTCCTTGATGGGGGGCCGGCTCCAGGCGGAGAGCAAGGTCGGCCGCGGCAGTCGCTTCCACTTCGCCCTGGCGCTCCCGCTGGACGGCGAGCCCCCCGCGAGAGGCCTGATGGCCAATGGGGAGCGCCTGAGCGGCCTCTCGGTGCTCGTCATGGTGGAGAACGCGAGCCATCGGCGCATCCTGGCGGAGCTGCTGCGTGGCTGGAGGATGGTGCCCCACGAAGTCTCGGAGCCTGCCGCCGCGCTCGCCGCGCTCGAGGCCCGGCACGCGGCGGGCTCTCCCATCCAGCTGGCCATCCTGGAGGTGAAGCTGAACGAGCGCGGCGGGTGGGACACGGCCCGTGCCATGCGCGCCGATCCTCGCGGAGCGTCGGTCCCCATCATCCTGCTCCTGTCGACGAACGAGAGCCAGGTGGCCGGCGTGCCGGAGCTCGAGCCCTGCGCGTGGCTGCTCAAGCCGGTGAGCCCCTCCGTGCTGCTGGAGACGGTGCAGTCCCTGCTGAGCGGCGGGCCCCGACGCCTCGTCTCCGCCTCCCAGCCCGGCGCGGGCGCGCCGACCCGCAAGCCTCGGGAGGTCCTCGTGGTGGAGGACAACGCCGTCAACCAGCGCATCGTCACCGTCCTGCTGGAGCGGGCCGGACACCACGTGTTCTCGGTGGGCACGGGGCTCGCCGCCATCGAGGCGCTCCGGACGCGGCACTATGACGTCGTGCTCATGGATGTGCAGATGCCCGGGATGGATGGGCTCGAGGCCACGCGCATCATCCGCTCCGAGGAGGCGCTCCGGGGAGGCCACGTCCCCATCATCGCGCTGACGGCGCAGGACATGAAAGGCGACGCGCAGCGGTGCCTCGACGCGGGGATGGATGGCTACATCGCCAAGCCGCTGAAGCTGGCCACGCTCCTGAGCGCCCTCGAGGAGCTCTCCGTCCCTGGCGAGGCCCGGCCGCCACCGCGGCCCTCCAGCGGAGAGCCGATGGACCGCGAGCGCCTGCTCGGTCATGTCGGCGGGGACGTCCAGCTGATGAAGGAGGTGGTGGAGCTCTTCCTCGCCGAGCGCCCGCGGCTCTGGGCGGCCCTCGACGAGGCCATGGCCCGGGGTGATGCGCGGGAAGCGGCTCGAGCCGCACACAAAGTGAAAGGCGCCCTCCTCAACCTCACCGCCGAGCCCGCCGCCGCCGCCGCGCGCAGGCTGGAAGAGGCCGCGCACCAGGGACACATGGAGGAAGCCCGGGAGGCGCTGGAGCGACTGAGGCTGGAGCTGGTGAGACTTCAGGGGGCCCTGGAAGAGTTGAGCTCCGAGGCCTGAGCGGAGAACCGGGGTGAGCTTGACTCGCGTACCGGTTGTAGGAAAGCTGCCCAGCCCTTCCACACGAGAGGTTCATGAAGACGACGGTGCTCATCGCCGACGATGAAGCAACCTCCCGGAGGATGCTCGAGGCGACGCTTCAGCGGTATGGCTATTCGACGCTGGCCGTGAGCGACGGTGAGCAGGCGTGGCGGGTGCTCCAGGGCCAGGAGTCCCCGACGATCGCGGTGCTCGACTGGAACATGCCGGGGCTGGACGGGCCGGAGATCTGCAAGCGCGTCCGGCAGCTCCAGGGGCGGCCCTATGTCTTCCTCATCCTGATCACCTCCAGGACGGATGGCGAGGCCACGGTCGCCGGACGCGAGGCCGGCGCCGACGACTTCATCCTCAAACCCTTTCATCCCCCGGATCTGCTGGCCCGCATCCACGTGGGAGAGCGCATCATCGCCGCGGAGCGGCGGCTGGCCTCCCAGCTTCAGCGCCAGAGCGTCCTCCATGCCGTGGCGCAGGCCATGGCGGAGTCCCGCGGCCTGGAAGAGGCCATCCGCTACATCCTTCAGCTGCTGTGCGAGGAGTTCCGCTGGGAGTACGGGGCGCTCTGGAAGCTGGGGGGGGAGCCAGGCGCCCTGCGCGTGGTGGAGACGTACACGTCTCCCGCCTCCGGGCTCGGGGAGTTCGAGTCCCTGTCCAAGGCCGGGGTGCTCCAACAGGGGCAGGCCCTGCCGGGCCACGTCTGGGCCACGGGGCGGCCCGAGTGGCTCACCGCGCTCTCCCATGAGGACGAGGGCAGCGTGCCCCGGGGGAGCGCGGCGCGCCAGGCCGGGCTGAGCTCCGGCTGCGCGGTTCCCCTCGTGGCCGAGCGCGAGCTGCTGGGCGTGCTGGAGCTGTTCGGGCGGGCACCGCGGCCGGTGGACGAGGATCTGCTCCAGCTGCTCGCGCAGATTGGCCGGGAGCTGGCCCACTTCATCCTGCGCAACCAGGTCCAGGAGGCGCTGCGCGTCAGCGAGGCGCGCACCCGGGCCGTCATCGAGCACATGCCCACCGGGCTCGTCATCATCAGCGAGCTGGGGCGCATCGAGACGATGAACGGCGCGGCCGAGCGCATCTTCGGCTACCTGCGGGACGAGTGCATCGGGCAGCCCTTCTCCCTGCTGGCCGCCGAGGCCACGGGCGATCGCGGCAGGCTGCTCGAGCAGGACAAGCGGCTGGAGCCGGGGCGCATCTGGGAGTGGGAGGGGCGCCGGAAGAATGGCGAGGTGTTCCCCTTCGAGCTCGCCCTCTACGAGCTGCCGGTGACGCAGGGGTACTGGTTCGCCGCGAAGATCCGCGACATCTCGGAGCGGCGCGAGGTGGAGCGGCTGAAGAACGAGTTCGTCTCCACCGTGAGCCACGAGCTGCGCACCCCGCTCACCGCCATCCTGGGCTCGCTCTCCCTGCTGCAGGGCGGCGTCGTGGGCAGCATCGATCCCCAGGCGCGAGGGCTGATCCAGATCGCCCACGCCAACGTCGAGCGGCTCATCCGGCTGGTGAACGACATCCTCGACATCGAGAAGATCGAGGCGGGGGGGCTCGAGCTGAGGCTGGGAGAGGTGGATCCGATCCAGGTCGTCTCCACGACGGTGGACGGCATCCGCGGGATGGCGCAGATGGCCGGCGTGCAGCTGGTCTCGGAGGTGGACGCGTCGCTGCGGGCCTGGGGCGACTTCGACCGCGTCGTCCAGGTGCTCACCAACCTGGTCTCCAACGCCATCAAGTTCTCGCCGCCGCAGGGCACGGTCCTCATCCGCCTGGCGGCGGATGGGGAACAGTGGGTGCGCTTCTCCGTGGTGGATCAGGGGCGGGGAATCGCGCCGGAGCAGCGGCACAAGCTCTTCGGCAAGTTCCAGCAGCTGGACGGCTCGGACCAGCGGCAGAAGGGCGGGACGGGGCTGGGGCTCGCCATCTCGAAGGCCATCGTGGAGCTGCACCGGGGGAGGATTGGCGTGGAGAGCCAGCCCGGGAAGGGGTCCACCTTCTGGTTCGAGCTGCCCGGCGTGGATGCGTCGGGGCTGCCGGCCTCATGAGGCCGAGGGCGGACGCTCCAGCAGGGGGCCGAGCAGCTCTCGCGCCGCGCGGGTGAGCTCCTCCTCGGCCGAGGGGCGCTTGAGGATGTAGCGGGTGTTGCCGAGCGTGTGCTGGCGCAGCTCGTCCTGGGACAGCTCGCGCACGGTGAAGACGATGAGCGGGGTGCTGCGCCCCTTGCCCTGGCGGAGCAGGTCCACCACCTCGAAGCCATCCAGCAGGGGCAGCAGGACGTCCAGGACGATGAGGTCCGGCGGCGTCTCCCGGGCGAGCGCCACCGCGCGCTCTCCATCCTCGGCCTCGTAGCAGGCCGCTCCCAGCCGCTCCAGGCACGAGCGCAGCAGCCGCCGCGCGT